>QIKE01000099.1 GCA_003232915.1 Bacteroidota bacterium
ACACTGTCATAATTATATTGAGACAAGGAAACATTTCTCCAAACCGGTTCATTTTTCCATTTCTGGTATAGATACGTTTCTACTCCTCCATAAGTATTGTAAGTAAATTGTCCTTTTTCAAAATAAACCCAATGGTTATCTTTCCAGTTCTCACCAATGCCGGCTTCAAGCTGTCCATAGTTATTGTAAGTGTAGTCATAATGTTGGTCATTTACCCAAAAGCTACCGTTCCATATTTGTCCGGTATAAGACAATCTGTTTCTTGCGGAACCATAGGTGTAACTTTCCTTATAGAAGTTGACCCAGCCGGTATCTCCCTGATTTTGCACCAGACCAAGAATTAAATTGGAAGCGAAATCATAAGTGTATTTAACCATCTGAATGTTAACCCACAACGTATCTTTCCACTTCTCGGCTAAAGAAAGTTTGAGGTTACTCACAGAATCATAAGAAAAAATATTGAAACTGTTGTTTATCCAGCTTGAGTTTGTATCTGACCACACAGCTCTGTAAGAAGCCACTTTATTTCCGTTGACATCGTAAGTAAAATGGCTACTGTCGGAATACACCCATTGAGAGTTTGCCCATACTTTTTCAACAGAGCTAAGAACATTATGGTTTATGGCATAAGTATTGATTTCTTTTGACGCATTCACCCACTTGCCGTTTGTCCAGACTTTGCTAACAGAAATCAGCTTGTTGCCTACGGAATCAAATGTAGTGGTATCCATCGAAACATAGTTCCAGTTTTCGTTAGTTGTAAGTTCAATGTATGTTACTATTTTATTATTGGAAGAATCATAAGCATAAATATATCGCTGGGGATTGATGTAATTGGAATAAACCACAGCCGTGTCTATTCGATAAGTAAAATCATTAGCCGCTTTATCCCTATGCGAGACATTAACAAATTGCTGCCAATGCAATCCGGCCATGAAACCGGCTGGAAGCATATTTTTATAATTTTTAACAGCAATATATTTACTCCCCTCGGATTTTTGAGAAAAATTTTGTCCAAAACCTGAAGAAACAGAAAAAATAATTACCCAAAACAACATCAATATTTTAACAGATGTTTTCATTAAATTTACTCAATAAAACTTTTACATACATTAATAATCAAATACCTTATTTTAAACTACAAATTTTATTCCAAATAATTTACAAAGCTGTTCTTTCTCACTGTTCATACACCTTTCATCACTATTTGGATAACGTATTTATTTTGAAAGAATGTCTCAAAATAAAACTTTTTGTCCCACTATATGACTTTAAGAACTTACATGCCATCGCTGTTTTTTCTATAGATTTTTTTTTCTAACCCATGAAATAACCTACAAAGGTACAACATTTTTTTTAAATTACAATAATTATCAAAAAAATTTGAATTTTTGTCGATAAAAATGTTGTTTAAAGTTATTTCGTCGTTTATAGTTAAGTCCGTCACCGGGAAAATTATTTTATTCATCATTTTTATTTAAGAGTTATTTACCGGCTGAAGTTATGGAATTCAAGGTTTGAGACATTAACAGATTTTTTCCTAGACTTTCGTAAACATCTGTATATCAACATAATAAAAATCTAAAAAATGTTATATAACTCGATGTAAATGTTTAATTACGTAGTTGTTATTAACAAAGTTAAAAAAACGATAAAATTATACAACACGCTAAAAATACATAAAAGCCCGAACAAATCGAAAAGATTTCGTAAAACAACCAAGAAATTAATGACAACATTGGCAACGTATAATGGGCAAATTAGCTGTAAAGTTTGTGTTGCTTAAACTCTTTGACATATTAAAACGAAACGGAGCACCTATTTGCAGCCAATCTGAAGAACACCTATTTTACGAGCGACAAAAGGAAAGGCGGAAATGAGGACTTAAACCGCAAGAGTTCAAAAAGCGGCGCAATAAAATTACACATGGAAACAACGAATTAACGAAACCGGCATAACCAAAATAGAAATTACTATCTCTATGTTATAGAGAGTAATAAGCTACGAATTCAAGTTTGAATATGTGCTTACCGGCAGTTGGTTTTTTTTGCAGTAATTTTTTACAAGCTGTAGTATAACTTGGCAAAACAATAAAACCGGTTTCTATGAGTAAAATCATCGCAATAAAAATGTCAACCATTAAAAAAAGAAAGGCGGCCAGGACGGCCGCCTCCCAAAAACCAACAATTATGAAAACCCTTAAACAAAGCAGAAAATAAAAAAATTACCCTTGCTTTTGTTTATGCTGCAAAAATAATAAGATTTTTTTAAAAAACACTATTTTTTTTAAAAAATATTGTTAACGAATGTTAAAAAGCTGGTATTCAATTATATGTTAGCATAATTTTGCACTATGAAAAAAAAGGTAACGAGTGGTATTATCATTTTGGTAACATTTGCGAGTATAGGTTTGCTATTTATACAGGTAGTATGGATTAAAAATGCCGTAAAAGTAAAGGAGGCTACCTTTGTAAGAGATGTCAATCAGACGATGAGTGGAGTGGTATTTACCATCAACAAGCTCTGGTACCGGGAAATTATCTTTAATCGAAATAACTATTATTATAAATATCTCGGACGTTTTCAAAAATACGATTCCATAAACCGCGACATATGTAAAAGTATGATGAACATAAGTAGCGCTGATGAATTTTCACAAATCCTTTATAAGCAAAAAAAAGTTAACAACGCCATTCAAGACTTGTGGAGACAATATTATCGTCCTGTCGATAACAATTTTTTTACGGGACACAAAGAACTTATCGACTCACTTATCGGACAAGCTTTGTTAAGGCAAAACATTAAAACAAAATACGAATTCGGTGTTTACAATCCCACAAACAATTCGATGATTATTCAAAAAACCGGACGTTATCCTGATAAATTATTACGCAACAGTTTTGTTTACAACCTTATGTCGATAAACAGCCCGTTCAATTTTCCTCCCAAATTGTTAGTTTATTTTCCTGACGAAAAAGCCTATTTAATCAGTAGGTTATATCATTTACTGTTCGTATCGTTTATTTTGTTTTTAATTATAATAGGTTCGTTTTCGTACAGCATTTTTACTATTAAAAAGCAAAAAAAACTCTCGGAGATGAAGAACGACCTTATTAACAACATGACGCACGAATTTAAAACTCCAATATCGACTATTTCGCTGGCATGCGAAGCTTTGAAAGACAAAGATGTTAAAAAGTCAGACGAAATTTATAACAGCTATATTTCGGTTATTGATGAAGAAAATAAACGACTCGGAACTATGGCCGAACACATTTTACGTTCGGCAACTATAGAAAGCGGAAAACTAAAGCTAAATCTCAGTCTTTTAAATATGCATTTGATTATTAGCTCTGCCGTAAACAGTAAACAAATTAATGCCGAAGATAAAGACGGACATATAGAAATGGAATTGAAAGCGAAAAATCCATCCGTTGAAGGCGACAAAATTCAACTAACGAATGTAATCAACAATCTGCTTGACAATGCCTTGAAATACACTTTGAAAGATCCAATTATAAAGATAAGCACCAAAGATTTGCAAGACGGATTACTTATTGCCGTAAAAGACAACGGTATCGGTATTAGCAAAGCTAACCAGAAAAAAATATTTGAAAAATTATTCAGAGTTCACATTGGCAACCGACATGATTTTAAGGGTTTCGGACTCGGACTAAGTTATGTTAAGGCTGTTGTGGAACATCATCAGGGAAAAGTAACTGTGGAATCGGAACCTGAAAAGGGATCGATTTTTTATGTTTATTTGCCTACGAAAAAAAATATATTATGAATAACAAAACAAAAGTATTGCTTGCCGAAGATGATAAAAATCTCGGTAGTATTCTAAAAAATTATCTAGAAGTCAAAGGCTACGAAACTATCCTTTGTGCTAATGGAAAAATTGCCTTAGACGCTTTTAAAAGAAATGAGTTCAATTTTTGCATCCTCGATATTATGATGCCTGTGATGGACGGTTTTACTCTTGCCAAAGAAATTAGGAAACTTGATAAAAAAATTCCTCTTTTGTTTTTAACCGCCAAATCTATGCAAGAAGATAAAATTCGGGGCTTTGAAATAGGCGCCGATGATTATTTGACCAAACCTTTTAGTATGGAAGAATTGCTAATGCGTATAAAAGCTGTTATGCGACGCAGTATTGAAGTGACAAACGGAAAACACGAAAATCATACTTTCGGGAAATTTATCTTCGACTACGACAGACAAATTTTGAGTATCGGAAAAAAACACGAAAAACTTACTTCCAAAGAAGCAGCACTTTTACATATGCTGTGCAAAAATATGAACAAAGTACTTGACCGTACAGTGGCGCTCAACAAAATTTGGTTCGACGACAGTTATTTCAATGCCCGTTCGATGGACGTTTATATTACCAAACTCAGAAAATACCTTAAAGACGATCCGGAGGTGGAATTGATCAATGTCCACGGTATAGGATTTAAACTAATTGCACCTTGATAATAGTTTGAAACGCAAAGTTATACCGTAGTACAGATAAAACGCAAAAGACAAATTTAAAAACTCAGGTCTTGAGATTAAGTGGGTTTTGGAGTTTAGCGTGTGGATTTTTTTATTTTTACTTTAGCATAAAAACTCTTTTATTTGATGGTCGTTATCACATAAAATATCACCTTAAATAAAATTAAATATTCTATCCATAAATTTTCAATGAAACATCCATGATTAATTTAAAACACACAAGGAAATGATTATAAAAGCTCCGAAAGAGCGTCACATTAACAGCCTCAGGTGTTAACCGTTGGAATAATGGTTTTGCCATTTTGTACTTTATACTTTAGCCTTTATACTTTAGCCTTTATACTTTATACTGTTTAACCTGTGGAATAATGGTTTTGCCATTCCACGGATTTAAACTGTGGTACAAGAAAAATAGCATAATCGTTTTGGCGGGATTTTTGCCCGCAGGTTGCAAAAATCGTGACAAAACTAAAATACAGACAAGCAGTTATTACAAAATTATAAACATATGAAATTACCCTTCAGTAAAACAAAAACAATATTCAATTACTCTAATCGTTTAGACCTTTATGTTTGAAAAAATAAAATCTCACATAAAAAAATATTATCAAAAGAAATCAATTTTTAGTATTGTTATTGATTTTGTTTTTGTGATATTACTTGTTTTGTTAATTAATCCGGGAACACGGAAAGACATTTCGGTTTTTTTTATCCGTTTAACCTCATTTCCACCGTCCACCTTAAATACCAACGAGCAATACGAAATTGGCCCCGAAACAAGACAGTGGGTTTTAACCGATATATCGGGAAAACAGCTATCTTTTTCATCTTTACTGGACAAGCCCGTGTTGTTAAACATTTGGGCTACATGGTGTCCGCCTTGTTTAGCCGAATTACCGGGCCTGCTCAACCTGAGAAAAGAATACGGGACAAAGGCAAGTTTTGTTTTTGTTACTGACGAAAATCGACAAAAAGTAAAGAAATTTCTTCAACATCACGGTTACGATCCATCGGGATTTTATTTTGCACAACGTTTTCCTTCCGATTTTGCTACCAGCAGTATTCCTGCATCTTTCATCGTTTCACCTGTAGGTAAAGTTGTTTTACAAAAAAAAGGAGCTGCACGTTGGAATACCGGAAAAGTGAAACATTTGCTTGATAAACTAATTGCAGGAGGGAGTCGATGAGCACTTTTATATTATCTTTGTTCGATATTTTGAAAAGTTCTTGAAGATGAAAAAAATATTGTTGCTTTTTGCAGGATTACTATTAATGAGTTCTTATGCTAAAGTTGATGCGCAAATCATAAGCGAAAGTGCCAAACGAAAGGTTAGTATTGGGATAGACATATTTACCGACATTTGGCTTAATGAACCTGCTAATATGAGTATGCGGACTGCTCAGCAGGGAGCTAATGTTTTTTTACAATACAATTTTAAATTGGGGAATAGCCATTCCACTTCTTTTGCTATGGGGATTGGTATTGATAACCACAATATGTATAGCAATGCAATTATCAAAAATATTAAAGCCGATACAATTGTTTTTGTTCCTCTAAGCAATGATGTTAAATACAAAAGGAGTAAAGTTAATATCGTTTCGGTAACTGCACCTATAGAACTAAAATTTAGAACAAAAATGGGTTTTAAGATAAGTGCAGGGATGAAATTGGGCTATATCATCGACAATAAGGAAAAATATGTTGGAGAACCTCCTAGCGGAGGTCCCGAAGTAAACCAAAAAATAAAAGGGATCAGTCAGTTTGAAACTCTGACTTTTGGCCCCACATTACGTATTGGTTATAAATTTATCAACCTTTACGGTTATTATCAAATTTCTTCCGTTTTCAGAATGGGTCACGGTCCGCAACTTAGTCCTCTTTCGATAGGAATTACGCTAACTCCTTTTTAAATTGGCCGAATTATCAGCGGTTTTATCATTACCTATCGTTATCGGTTTCAAGTTTGTAATTACTTGATAGGGATAAAAAGGCAAATCTAAGAAAAATCATAATTTGTTTCTTTAAGAAAACGTCATGTTCGAGGCCTTCTAAGCTTTGAGCACTATAGATTCCTTAGAGTAAATGATTAGTTATCAAAGCTATCGTAACGA
The DNA here is from genome assembly GCA_003232915.1 of Bacteroidota bacterium. Lineage (GTDB taxonomy): Bacteria > Bacteroidota > Bacteroidia > Bacteroidales > F082 > Sulfidibacterium. Next base: position 6,610 of record QIKE01000099.1, read on the forward strand.
AGATGTTGACGTTTTCAGGTGAGCTCCAATTAAACTTTTTCCGTTATAAAGCAACAGGTTTTATTTTTTCGATTTACCGGAATATCTGAATTTTTTTCCATTGTTTTTTCGATAGACATGCTTATCCTGGCCTTTACTCTTATTTCCGGAGGTTGACCATTTAGGAGCATTGCCAAGTGATGATGGTAGCGGAAGTTTCATTATTTCACTACTGATAAGTTCTTCAATTTTATGGAATTTGTACATGTCATCGGGATTGATTAAGGTAATAGCCAAACCCGAAGCTTCGGCGCGAGCCGTTCGCCCTACTCTATGCACATAATCTTCGGCATCGCCGGGTACATCGAAATTAATCACAATATCAATGTCTTTTATGTCAATACCGCGACTGAGAACATTGGTAGCCACGAGAACCCTTATTTTTTTCGAGCGGAACTCATTGAGTAAGGATTCACGCCGGCTTTGTTCAAGGTCGGAGGAGATACCGGCTACTCTGAACTTTTGGTTGCTCAATCCGTCTGCTATTTCGTTAACCTTTAGTTTAGTAGAACAAAAAATCAATATGCTTTTTATTTGCGGTTTATCCGAAATAAGACTTTTTATCAAAAGTATTTTTTGGTTGTTATAAGTAAGATAAGCTGCTTGCAACACGCCTTCGGCAGGTTTCGATAAGCCGATGCTTATTTCAACAGGTTGAGTTAAAACTCCCTCTGCAAGTTGGCGGATTTTCGAAGGCATAGTGGCGCTAAACATAAGTGTTTGCCTTTGTTTAGGAAGATAAGAGATGATTTTACGAATATCGTCGAAAAAACCCATGTCAAGCATACGATCAGCCTCATCAAGAATAAGATACTTGAGATTTTCAAATTTTACATAACCCATATTCAAATGCGAAATAAGTTTGCCAGGAGTAGCCACTACAATTTCAGTGCCTTTTGTTAGTGCACGTTTTTGTTGTTCCCATCCCATACCGCTACCTCCTCCGTAAATAGCAATAGATTCTACCGGAGTAAAATAGGAAAAGCCCTGAATTTGTTGATCAATCTGTAAGGCAAGTTCACGGGTGGGGACAATAATTAAAGTATTTGTTCCTTTATGCTCTCCATCAATCATATTGTTAAGAATGGGAAGGATAAATGCAGCGGTTTTTCCCGTTCCTGTCTGTGCACAGGCAATTAAATCCTTACCGTGTAAAATTTCGGGTATCGCCAATTCTTGTATTTCCGTGGCTTTCTCAAAACCCATAAAAGACAAGCCCTCAAGAAGAGGTTTCTTTAGATTTAATTCGTTAAACTTCATTTTTTGTCAGTACTTAGACTCTTCACTTTTTTGAAACATCGGTTGTCGTATTTTTTTACAATAATTGTCCAAAAGTAATATATTAATCGAAGTAAAAGTGCTAATATTAAGCATTGATAATAGTTTTGAATATTCCACTTGAATTTGAGAAAGATTAGAATAACTACCATGAGAAAAAAAGAAGGAACTATTTCAGTGGAGCCATTATCAAAGAGTACGTTTAATGTTTTTTTTAAAACAATTAATATTTATGGTATTTAGTTATTTGACAATTTTCTTTTTCAAGATTTAACTATCCATTACTGTGTTCGTGAGTTAGTCGAATTTAATGTCTTTCACTCTGAGTTGCAGGTTGGTATTTCCTAACCAATTGTTTTCATCAAGATGATAGCAAACTTTAAACGATTTTCCCTTTACCATTTTTTTATGATGAACTCCGAGATTAAAAGCAATTGCTTTGATAGGGTTTCCTGAGTGGTTTGTATGCACTGCTTCAAATTTTAAGTGTTTCTGATCGTTCTTGCCTACAAGTTTAGCAAATCCCGTATCTATCATATTATTCGACACGAACAAAGGAGACATATTTCCCGGTCCGAATGGAGCAAACTGTCGAAGAATACGATAAAATTTAAAATTTATGTCATTAAAATAAAGTTCCTCATCTATTTCTATTTCAGGCACCATCATATCTGTGGTGAGACGCTCACTAGCAAAGGTTTCAAATCTCTCTTTGAAGGCTTTGAGATTTTCGGGTTTCAAAGCTAAGCCGGCGGCATAAGTGTGTCCGCCGAAATGTTCAAGTAGGTCGCTACACGAGTCTATGGCGTCGTAAATGTCGAAACTTTTAATAGAACGCGCCGAACCTGTAATCAAGTTGTTAGAACGGGTAAGCACAATGGTTGGCTTATAAAAATGTTCGATAAGTCGCGATGCAACAATGCCAATAACCCCTTTATGCCAGTCGGGTTTGTAAATTACGGTTGTTTTCAGTTGTGTATAATACGGATCGTCCTCAATCATTTTAATAGCTTCTTCGGTAATGGCGCTATCAAGATCGCGACGTGTGGTGTTGAGAACATTAATTTCGTTGCCGAGTTTATCGGCATAATCGCTATTGTTGCTAATAAGAAGTTTCACCGAAGCGATAGCTTTATCAATTCTGCCGGCAGCATTAATGCGTGGCCCAACGATAAAAACCAAATCGCTAATAGTAATTTCACGACTGAAAAGGCCATTACTCGACTCTTCCATATTTTCGAGGCCGGCAGTTTTCAAAATAGAATATATTCCGGGGCGTGGATTTTCGTTTATCTGATCCAGTCCGTAATAGGCTAATATCCTATTTTCGCCGGTAATAGGAACAATATCGGCAGCTATACTCACAACCACAAGGTCAAGGCCGGCATAAACCTTTTCTACCGGAATATTTTTTCTGAGCGCCAATGCTTGAATAAGCTTAAAGCCAACGCCACAGCCGGAAAGTTCTTTGTATGGATAGGGACAATCTTTTTGTTTAGTGTCGAGTACGGCAACAGCCGGCGGTATCACGCTATCCGGGCGATGATGATCGCAAATAATAAAGTCGATACCTTTATTGGCTGCAGTTTCCACTTTTTTTACAGCTTTAATACCACAATCAAGTGCAATAATCAGCTTAATACCATGTTTTTCAGCAGTATCAATACCTTTGTAAGAGATGCCGTAACCTTCGTCGTAACGATCGGGAATATAAAATTCGAGTTTTTTACAAAAATTTTTTAAAAAAGAATAAACAAGCGCAACAGCCGAAGTTCCGTCCACATCATAATCGCCATAAACCATTATCCCTTCTTGGTTTCGAGCGGCTTGTTCAATACGATCAACAGCTTTGTCCATATCCTTCATCAAAAAAGGATCGTAGAGGTCGGTAAGTTGAGGCCTAAAAAATGCTCTTGCCTCTTCAAAGGTGGTTACACCGCGATGAACAAGCAAATTGGCCAATTTCGGGTTGATGTTCAATACTTGCGATAAGTGTGCGACAATCTGTTCGTCAGAAGGTTTTTTTGTTACCCAACGTTTGTCCATAAGGAGTGATTTTTGATTTGTAAAGATATGTAATATCCGTTTGTTTTTACGGAATCGCAATCTATAAAATATTTGGCTTTTCATTTATTCGAGAAAATATTTTATAAAAGCTTGATTTTCCTCTGTGTGAAGAATTATTCTATTCCATGAATTATTTTTATCCGCAAAACTGAAGAGGTGTTTTCGCTGACTTTAAAATTGCCGGATACCCGGTACCCGATAACCCAAATAATAGTATTGTTCGAAAGCAATACAAATGTTTGCTCTTTTTCGAACAACGAAAGCTTTTCGTCAGTAAGCAAGTCGCTTACCAAGCGCAGGCCTTTCATACCAAAAGGTTGAAAACGATCGCCTTGCTGCCAATTCCTAAGTATAAGTGGTAGTTTGAGCTTATTGGAATCGAAAAAAGCAGTAAACTTGTTTTTTTCAATAAAAAAATCCTTGTTTCTGTTAAGTAAGTGAAAGTTTAATAAAACAGGACTATTGATTTGCCAATCGAAAGATGGGATGATGAGATAAATGTTGTTTGCTTTTTTCTTTTTTCTGATAAACAGTGTGTTGCGGTCGAGGAGCAATTCGTAATTATTCGAATAAAACCTTTTCCCCGGTATCGCCTTATCAATAGAAAGGCAAAGCCGGGCAATGTTTTGACGATCAAAACCAAAATCCTGTAAAATATAAAATAACAAAAGCTCTTTGTTGGGAATTCTGTCTATTTCGTTCAACGAAAGTTGCCAAATATCATTTTCTTTTTTCAACAGTTGTTCCCTTTTTTCGGCAAGTAATTGGCCCAAAAGTGTAGTGGCGTCACGCAAGTGTTCAATACTGTTTACAATCGAAGAGTAATACATGGCCGAAATGCCGTACAAAGCGGGTACTAAATGATGCCTGATACGATTGCGCAGATATTTGTCGGAAATATTGGACGAATCTTCGCGAAACGTCAATTGTTGTTGAGAAGCAAAATCAAGGATTTTTTTTCTTGAGGCAAATAGCAACGGACGGATAATATATTCACGCTTTCGCGGAATGCCTGCTAAGCCTTTTAAACCTGCCGATCGGGATAAACCAATGAAAAAATTCTCTACGTCGTCATCGCGATTGTGGCCTGTTGCCAAGCGATCGAACCCTTGTTCGATCATCACTTTGTCGAAATAACGATAACGTAATTCACGAGCAGCTTCTTGAATACCAACTTTTTTTTCTTTGGAATAAGCAGCAGCATCGCAATTTTTCACATAAAGCTCAAGTTGATATTTTTTAGCGAGTTGACGCACTAAAGCCTCATCTTCATCAGATTCCTCTGCCCTTAATTGGAAATTGCAATGTACAATGGCTGACACGAAATCTGCTTGAAAGATCAAATGGAGCAAAACCACCGAATCAACCCCACCACTAACAGCCACAAGAATTTTATGTTCAGGCAAACATAATTTATTACAGATAATATATTTTTTAAATTCCTCAATCACTATGCAAAAATACAAAATGCAGGAAATTGAAAGGCTAGTAAATTGGTTAAAAAAAACCGGTCAACTCAAGCGGCTTTTTTATTGAACCTTAAATTCACAATTAACTACAAAGTTACGCTATTTCAGGAACTTTTAAAGTAAAACCACTTGAGGTTGTAATAATATGGGAAATAAAGGATGATTGATTATGCCGCTTGTATTTCCAAAAGAGATGTCTTATAAGCTCCGAAAATACCACTGCAAGAGACACCTCCGTCGGATGAAACGTTTATTTAATCAAAAGAATATTTCGTTGGTATTCTTTTTTCGTTTTAATTGAATTACTTTTGTATAAAGTTTCGGATAGAGGGCAAATTTAATGTACAAAAAAGACTATTCTGACAGAAAATATTTTATTATCGGCTTCATTGTGTTGATTGCCATTGGGTTTGTTGTGCGACTATTTTATCTACAGGTTATTGATAACAGTTATAAGTTGTCGGCCAAAAATATTGCACTTCGTACCGAGATAGCATATCCGGCAAGAGGGCGCATTTACGACCGTAACAGCGATCTTTTGGTGTTCAACGATGCAGTTTACGACTTGATGGTTATTCCAGGGCAAGTAAAAAATATCGACACGACTAAATTTTGCAAACTGTTAAATATTGGCAAGAAATATTTTATCAGAAGATTAAAAAAAGCGAAACATTATTCTTATTATAAACCTTCGGTTTTCACAAAACAGTTATCAAAAAGAGAATTCGGTCCGTTTGAGGAAAAGCTATACGAATTTCAAGGTTTTTATTACCAAACACGTACTTTGCGACATTACGTTCATCCTATTGCAGCCCACTTGTTAGGTAGTATTGGTGAGGTGAATTTGCGTGATTTGAAAAAAGATTCCTATTATCGTCAAGGAGATTATATCGGCAAATCGGGTATCGAACGTTTTTATGAAAAAGTGTTACGTGGCAAAAAAGGTTCTAAAATTGTAGAAGTTGATGTACACAACAGAGTTACAGGCAGTTTTCAAAACGGTAAATTCGACACTCTTGCCATTCCGGGAGACAATTTGTATTTAAGTATCGACTATCGTTTACAGGCTTACGGCGAAAAACTAATGCAAAACAAAGTTGGAAGTATCGTGGCTATCGAACCTTCTTCGGGCGAAATACTAAGTATGGTAAGCAGTCCCTGTTTCGACCCATCGTTGCTCGTAGGCCGGCAACGGTCTGAAAATTACAATATGTTGCTGCACGACACTCTACACCCTTTGCTAAACCGGGCTGTTAACGGAACTTATCCTCCGGGTTCTACCTTTAAATTAATCAATGCGCTCATCGGCTTGCAAGAAGGAGTTGTTACTAAGCATACCCTTTTTAGTTGTCAAGGTACGCAATCCAAACCCATTGCTTGTTCGCACAACCACCGTTCGCCTTTATCTCTAAAAGATGCCATTGCCATTTCGTGTAATTCTTATTTTTGGAAAACTTTTAAAGCTATTCTACACAGTTCAAAATACAACAATGTCCACAAAGCTTATCACGAATGGTACTTAAAAGTCAGAAGTTTCGGCTTGGGAAAAAAGTTAGACACCGATATTCCTTATCAAAGATCGGGAAATATTCCCGACAATGCTTATTTCGATAAATTGTATCATAAAAGTTGGGATGCATTAACCGTTCGTTCATTAAGTATCGGGCAAGGCGAAATTTTGGTAACACCCATACAATTGGCCAACATGGTTGCGATAATAGCCAACAAAGGCTGGTACTATCCCCCCCATTTTCTGAAATCGACAGAAAGTATTGATACCACCTCGGCCAAATATCATAAACGGATAAATTGCCTTATTGACACCACCTATTTTAAAATAGTACAGGATGCTATGAAAAAAGTTTTTAACAACGACGAAGGAACTGCACATTTTTACCAAACTCCACTTTTTTCACAAGCGGGAAAAACCGGTACTGTACAAAATCCTCACGGTAAAGATCACTCTATTTTTGTAGCTTTTGCCCCTGTTGAACATCCCAAAATTGCAATTGCAGTAATTGTTGAAAATGCAGGTTACGGAAGTACATGGGCAGCACCGGTAGCCAGCCTGATGATGGAAAAATACATCCGCGACACTATCTCCCGCAAGCAACTGGAAAAGCGAATTATGGAAGGCGATTTGATTCATAATAAAACAAAAAAACATTGAGACGACGTGACAAAATATTCGGCGAGCTTGATTGGATAAGTATTTTACTTTATCTTGTGCTGGTGGTTTTTGGCTGGCTGAGCATTTATTCGGCTACGTCGAATGATTTTTCACGAAATTTATTCGATTTGTCGCAACGATATGGCAAACAATTGATGTGGATAGGCTTTGCACTGTTGCTTGCCCTATTTATTTTGGTTATTGATGCCAAATTTTTTTCTGCCTTTGCCTATGTTTTCTACTTTCTGATGATAGGAGTATTAATAAGTGTTTTAATATACGGGAAAACTGTTGCCGGTTCAAAATCGTGGTTTCAAGTGGGGAGCTTTGCCATTCAACCGGCCGAATTTGCAAAATTTGTAACAGCTCTTACTTTGGCCAAATACCTTAACGGTCTTAATATGGATATGCGTCAATTAAAAACTAAGGTTTTGTCGATCGTTATCCTTGCAATTCCGGCTATACTCATTTTGTTGCAAAACGATACGGGTTCGGCGTTAGTATATTTTTCTTTTGTACTTGTATTGTTTCGCGAAGGTTTTTCGGGTATTATCATCGTGATTGGGGTGATGATGGCTTTCTTGTTTATAGTAACTCTTTGGTTTGGCGAACTATATATGGCAGGTGCTTTAGTGTTACTCGTCTTGGTAGTTTTTGCCTTGCTACGAAACATACGAAAAAAATGGAGGCTCGTTATGGCTATTCTTGCTTTGTCGGTGGCTTTTGTTTTTAGTGTGAATTATGCCTTTGAAAAAGTTCTCGAGCCACACCAAAAAACAAGAATTCTGGTATTGTTAGGGATGAAAAAAGATATACACGGTGCAGGATACAATGTAAATCAGGCTAAAATTGCTATTGGTTCGGGCGGCTTAACCGGCAAAGGATACCGCAAAGGGATGCTTACACACAACCGTTTTGTACCCGAGCAAAGTACCGATTTTATTTTTTGTACCATAGGCGAAGAACGCGGTTTTGTAGGATCATTCGTACTGATTTTGCTTTTTGTAGCACTATTGGTAAGACTTGTTTTTCTTGCCGAACGACAACGTTCGTCGTTTAGCCGTATTTATGGTTATGGCGTGGTGTCGGTACTGTTTTTCCATTTTGCAGTCAATATTGGAATGACCATAGGCTTGGCACCGGTAGTAGGTATTCCGTTGCCTTTTTTCAGTTACGGTGGTTCTTCGTTATGGGCTTTCACTATTTTGCTTTTTATTTTTATAAAACAAGACGCAAATAGGCTGAATGTATTATAAAAACTTTTGTATTTTTGCCGCCCGAAAACAACCGGCCTCATAGTTCAAGGGATAGAATAGGAGTTTCCTAAACTCTAGATCCAGGTTCGAGTCCTGGTGAGGCTACAAAAAAGATAAGGCCGGTACATGAAACCATAGGAAGAATAGAAGACAGATTATCAAAAGTAGCGAGACTATATAAGATTACCTATAAAGAAGATAAGTCAAAAGGTTTTGTTACAGATGTTCGTTGGGAATTACAAGCTCAAAAAGAGTAAAAGATAAGATTTCAATAGTAGTATAATGAAGAAATTTATGTTTTCCGTCAAGTGCTAAATAATTGTTTGCCAATAGTAAATATAAGCCATGTTACAATCTTTTAAAAAAATGATAATTGTATTTGATAGAATAGTGTAAAGCTGTTTGCTTAGAATATATTGTGCAAGGGTAAATAGCATGAATGTTAGTTAGCATTATGAAATAGAAATAATAAGATAAATTCTGCAAAGTATTGCTATCTTAAGCAGGAAGTTTAAGGCTTTAAAAAGTTGCGGTTTTCAAACGGACTTAAGTATTAAAAAAATTTAATGTTTAATTTTCTTCATCAACCGTCATTACGCTAACGTATGACCTGTTGTTTCTTCTTTTTCGGAATTCGACAAAACCGTCTTTCATAGCAAATAGAGTGTGGTCTTTTCCCATGCCTACGTTAAGACCCGGGTGATGCACCGTACCTCTTTGTCTAACAATAATATTACCGGCAGTAACATGTTGTCCGCCATAAATTTTAACACCAAGACGTTTACTTTCCGATTCGCGACCATTATGGGAGCTCCCCATTCCTTTTTTGTGAGCCATTTTTTTTAGTTTTTAGCGTTAAACAGTAATTTTTTCAATGAGAAGTTTACTTAAATATTGGCGATGACCATTTTCTTTTTGGTAACCTTTTCTTCGCTTCTTTTTAAAAACGAGAACTTTATCTCCTTTTAAATGAGCAACAATTTTGGCGCCAACAGAGGCGCCATTAACAATAGGTACGCCTACCGAAATTTTTCCATCGTTGTCGACCAACAACACTTGGTCGAATTCAACGTTTGTACCCTCTTCACCGTCAAGCCTATGCACAAAGATTTCTCCTCCTTGTTCAACCTTGAACTGCTGCCCAGCTATGTCAACAATTGCGTACATCTTTCTTTTCCTTTTATTACGTTAAAATTTTGAGGTGCAAAAATACTAAAAATATCCGATTAACAAATTTTTATACTTTATTTTTTCAAATTCGTAATCATTTTATAAACCGCTGAATTTAAAGGTTTTTTGTTTACCAAAAAAACACCCAGCAAAATAAATGCAATCCAAACGATAAATCCGAGCTTAAAAATTTCACCATCAATAATTCCCCAAATAATGGCTATTACCGGTATTATGTAAGTTACCGATGATGCGAAAACGGGACTGCTAATTTTGATGAGATAATTGAAAATTATTAATGCCAGAGCTGTTCCCACTATAGACAATATCGACAAATAGCCTATACCTTTCCACGATTCGGGCCGGTGCATCAAGGTGTGGAAGATATTTGTGAAAAACAACACATAAAATAAAGCGGGAATACCAATGAAAACAAATGTAAGTACTGTAATGTCGAGCGAGTTGACATCTTTGAAATAAGTTTTTACCAGATTAACATTGATGGCATAGCAAACGGATGCCATAACTACTAGCAACGAATAATACACATCAGCCTGTAGATTTATACCGCCGTTGTATGCAAAAATAAGTCCGATGGCACCACTCAATCCAATGATAACCCCTGCAATGTTTAACCAATGAATTTTTAAACCGAAAAACGATAGTCCGATTATCAAAGTAAATAGCGGTGTAAGCGAATTTAAAGTGCCTGCCAATGAACTACTAATACGCGTTTCGGCTATAGCAAATAATAAGGCCGGCAACAAACTGCCGATGATACCCGAAATAAAAAGCAAGAAAAAATATTTTTTCAACACTCGCTTCAAAGTACCCAAAATAAGCGGAAACAAAAAAAGAAAAGTAATAACAATGCGCAACAATCCTACCTCATAACCGCTAAAATATAACAACGACTTCTTAATCAATATAAACGAACTGCCCCAAACCAAAACCAAAACCGACAGGATGAGCCACGAAGTCAAAGTTTTGTTATTTTTAATCATATACTTTTGTTAATAGCGTGGACAAAACTACGGAAAACAGCAATAACAATTCTGCTGTTTCATTTTTGAACAACAAAATATTATTTTCTATACCGGAAAAATGATGCGATAGCTCCAATTGAAAAAAACTACGTTTTTGCAACGCCACAGCTGATACTTGTAATGAAAAAGTAATTCCAATAGACTCAGAAAATAATAGCCTAGTGGCCTATCCAATCTCCTCTGTTTAAAGTGCTGATAAAGACAAAAGGTTTTGTTACAGATGTTCGATGGGAATTACAAGCTCAAAAGCAGAAACCCAAAGACGAATATTTTCTGAGATATTCTAAAGAAAAACTTTCAGAAGAACAAATATGGGAGTTGTATAATATGACAAGAGACGTAGAAGCTTGCTTCATGTTTTTGAAAACCGATTTGAATATACGCCCCATTTATCATCAAATTGGTGAATTTATAGAACCGCATATTTGGATAGGTATTGTAGCATATCAGATAGGACGGTATATACGCTTGAGACTCAAATCGTCAGGCATTAACTATTCATGGAAAACAATTATTGAAAAAATGAAAAGTCAACAACTATCACCGGTAAGTGTTAACAAAAAAGAAGATGAAAAGATTTATGCAAAATAATTACACGCCCTTCGGTTTACCAACAATCTTTCTATAACGCATTAAAGTTTAAACCACGCCCATTTGTAAGTAAAACAAAAGTAGTGCCCTAATTGTAAACTTTTAATTTGTATTTACCTGTATGTGAATGTTATACGTTTATGGATTTGTAAGTTGGGTTAACGATCTGCAATATGCTACGTAATTTTTGTGTTGCGCCTGCGGCAAATAATTATGGAGTATATTGTCCTGTTGTATTCAGTTCTTCCTTC
>QIKE01000053.1 GCA_003232915.1 Bacteroidota bacterium
CCGGTTTTACGACCATATTATTCGCGATGAACAATCATTTGCCCGAATATCAAATTACATTGTCAATAATCCTGTAAACATGGAATGATGAAAATAAACACAAAAAATAATTCTCAATTGTCAACTGTCAGTTCTACATTGCCTAAAGGTTGGGAAATAAAGAAATTGGGGGGGGTGTGAAGTCATTGCAGGACAATCTCCTGAAAGTAAATTTTACAATAATAAAGGTGATGGATTACCATTTTATCACGGCAAAAAAGAATTTACTGATAAATTCATTGGTAAACCAATGAATCTCCCCGCCGCAAGCGGTCGGAATATCTTAATGGAACTTATTTTTCATTCGCCACAAGTGGCGGGGAATTTACCCATAGAGATTAAATAAATTAAGTGATTTAAAAAATGACAAAAAAATTACGAAAGTTGATAATATTGGTAATTGTCCTTATTGTCAAAATAACCATATAGTCAAAAATGGTAAGCATAAGGGAAATCAACGGTATCTGTGTAAAGCCTGTAATCGCAATTTCATATACTCTACAGTGACTGCCTTGCAAGGCATCAAAAAAAGGAGTCAATTTGAAGAGTATAAATCAATTATGCTTAAAGAAGGATTTGTTCCGTTAAAAATAATGAGCAATAGATTAGGTATAAGTATTCAAACAGCTTTTGATTGGCGTCATAAAACTCTATGTAACTTAAAATCAACAGGTGAAGATTTCGTGAAGATTACTGAGATTGATGATATTTGGTTCTTGTATAGTCAAAAAGGAAGACAAGGTTTGAAATACTCATGAAAACGAGGAGCAAGTAAACGAAGAGGCGACAATGATTTTCAGGTTAAACTTCTTGTTACATCAGACAGAAATAATACCAATGACATGTCAGTTGTGCGAATAGGACGGTTAAAAGCAAAAGATATTGAAAGAAAAATCGGTAGTAGAAATGGAAATTATGTAATTTTAGTTTCGGATAAATATCGTAGTATTAAATCTTTTGCAACGAATAATAAGATAAATCATGTAAATTTCAAATCCTCAGAACATGTAAAGGATAATGTTTACCACGTGCAAACAGTAAATAGTATGGCTTGAATCATAAATTACGAGGTATATCAAAAAAATACTTACAGAGTTATGCTAATTGGTTTCAATTTTTTGAAAGTCATAAAAACAAAAAAAAGGATTATTTGAAGATAACGACATTGGCTTAGCTAATAAAGATCAATGGAATACTTATACAAATATTGAAGAACAGTATGCTAATTTTATAAAAAAGTATTCTATTAGAACCTACCGATGTCCAACAAAAAGGAATTGGAAAACTAAATTAAAGGACACTAAAAGTATTATGAATTTGAGATATCTATAAATCATCTATCCCTTTATAGAAAAGAGCCAAACGTATTAATAATACCGTGATAAAGATATTTCATATATATTTAGACAATTAGTAACCTAAACACGAAAAACATTAACAGGCTTCAAGGTGTCATATTAATAAAAGGGGTAAATAGAAACCGATCAAAACTAAATAAATTGATAATCTTCTGATTACATGATAATTACAGAATAGTTGAATGAAATAAAGGAGCTAATCAACATATTTAAAATTCCGTGATTATCTATGTTAAAGTTTTATCAGTTTATTGTTAATTTGAGGTGAAAACCGATAGAGGCTAACTGCTGTGTAATGCGTCCAGCAGATAGCATGTTATTGATTTGCAAATCTGTATATCTCATCGTCTTATCGAATTCATAAAATTTTACGAGTTGATAACACGAGGGGAAATGATTATGCGCCCAATACCGAAAATCAATGGTTAACATCTTATTTGATTTCCGATTGTAGAGTTCAAATCGTTTGCTATATTATAATTCCATAGTTAGCCTAAGCGAATATTGTTCTTCAAAAAAATAATTTGTCATTGAAATATTTTGCGGCCTTAAGCATCCTAATGCCAGGCCAAGCAAACATTTCGCCATCAACCAGTAATATTTTTTTTTTCGGATACTTTTTTATTAGTTCATTGTGTTCTTTTGTGCTAAAAGAATAAGGTTCGGAAGACAATAAAATCATATCTGCTTTTTGAAATTCTTTTTCATTAATTTCCGGATATGTACCCTGAATACAGTTATCAAAGCCCGCCTTTGCCATAATTGAGCCGATAAAAGTTTTGCGTCCGGCGGCCATCCATGGCTTTTTCCAAATAAGATAGAGTGTTTTGTGAAACTTCACCGGTTTTTTTATTTTTGCAAAAGCAGCTTCAATATTGTTAACCGTTGAATTGGCCAAAGCATTTTGCCAGAACAATTTTCCAAGGGTTTTTATCATTTGCAAACCGTGATTATAGTTACGAATATCAAAAACATAAATAGGAAAATAAAGAGACAATTCGAGGACTTGTTCTTTATTGTTCTCGTCTTTTTCGGCTAGTATCAAATCGGGAAGCAAAGCTTTTATTTTTGTTATGTCGATATTTTTTATTCCACCGATAGGTGTTGCCGTTTGTTTAATATTTTCAGGGTATTTACAAAAACGTGTAATTCCTTTTAGTTGTTTTTCAAAACCCAAAGCAGCCACAGTTTCGGTAATGGAGGGCACGAGCGACACAATATTTTCAGGCACCTTGTCGATGATAATTTCGCGCCCTAAATCGTCTCGAATTTTCACTAAGATAAATGTATTGTATTTCGTTTATCGGAGGGCTTCGGCACCCGAAACAATTTCAAGGATTTCTTTGGTTATGGAAGCCTGACGTGCTTTATTGTACGAAAGTTTAAGATCTTTAAGTAGTTCGTCCGCATTGTCGGTAGCCTTATGCATAGCCGTCATACGGGCACCGTGTTCGGCGGCAAAACTGTCAATCAGTGCTTTGTACAGCTGGACTTTTAACGATTTTGGTATTAATTCGGTAAGAATTTCTTCCTTATCAGGCTCAAAAATATAATCAATATTTTTGTGGGTTTCACTTAATGTAGTTTCATCCTGACCGGTAATAGGTAGAAATTGTTCCGTTTTCAGCATCTGAACGGCAGCATTTTTAAACCGGTTGTATATCAAAACTATTTTATCATATTCGCCATTTATAAAGTGTTGCATTAGTTGTTCGGCAATAGGAACTATATTATTAAAGTGTAGCTCGTCGAAAATCCCCGTGTTAATCTTGATAATACGAAAACCTCTTGCTTTCAACAAATCGGCACCTTTTTTGCCAATACAAAATAAGTCCACATTCCCGGCCCTATGTTGAACAACAAATTCGTTGTCAGTAAGACGTTTGGTTTCTTTAATCACATTAATGTTAAAACCGCCGCACAAGCCTCTGTTGGATGTAATGGGAATTATCAACACTTTTTTTACTTCACGTATTTTAGCGAAAACATTTTCGTTAGAATCCTCAAGACTACGGCCTAAATCTTGCATAATTTCCTGTAATTTCGAAGCATATGGCCTAAGAGCCAAAATCGCGTTTTGTGCTTTTCTGAGTTTGGCGGCAGCTACCATTTTCATAGCACTTGTTATCTGCCGGGTCGATTGTACCGACGATATCCTTGTTCGTACTTCTTTGAGGCTTGGCATAGCTTAAACTACTAGGTGATTACTCTTTATATTTTATTATAATATCAGATGCGGCTTTGGATAACACTTCAATTCCATTGTCGGTGAGTTTGCCATGAGCCAACTCGTTGAGTGTATCTTGAAAATGATTTTCCATAAGAAATAAAAATTCGGTTTGAAAATTTATTATTTGATCTGCTGGGACTTCTTTCAACAAGTTATGGGTTCCGCAATAAAGTATGGCTATTTGTTTTCCGACCGTTACCGGAGAATATTGAGGTTGTTTTAAAATTTCCATATTTCGTTTACCTTTATTCAATACTAACATGGTAGCAGCATCAAGGTCGGAACCAAATTTGGCAAATGCCTCTAACTCTCGATATTGTGCCTGATCGAGTTTCAGGGTGCCTGCTACTTTTTTCATTGATTTTATTTGTGCCGAGCCGCCCACACGTGATACCGAAATACCCACATTTATAGCCGGACGAATCCCCGAGTTAAACAAATTTGTTTCGAGAAAAATCTGACCGTCAGTAATAGAGATAACGTTGGTGGGGATATAAGCCGAAACGTCGCCTGCTTGTGTTTCGATAATCGGTAGCGCTGTTAGCGAGCCACCACCTTTTACTTTATCTTTTATACTTTCGGGAATATTGTTCATTTGCTTTGCAATTTTATCATCGTCGATAATTTTTGCAGCACGTTCAAGCAAACGCGAGTGCAGATAGAAAACGTCTCCGGGATAAGCTTCACGTCCGGGAGGCCGGCGCAATAGCAGCGAAACTTCGCGATAAGCAACCGCTTGTTTCGATAAATCGTCATAAATTATCAATGCGGGACGACCCGTATCACGAAAATATTCGCCAATGGCGGCACCGGCAAAAGGAGCATAAAACTGCATAGCAGCAGGGTCGGAGGCGGTGGCCGAAACGATGACCGTATAATCCATTGCTCCGTGCTCTTCTAATGTCTTTTGAATTTGAGCTACTGTAGAACCTTTTTGTCCAACGGCAACATAAATACAGTAAACGGGTTCGCCTTTTTCGAAAAATTCTTTTTGGTTAATAATGGTATCAATGGCGATAGCAGTTTTTCCGGTCTGGCGGTCGCCGATAATCAACTCACGTTGACCTCGTCCGATCGGAATCATAGCATCAATGGCTTTTATACCGGTTTGCAACGGTTCGTTCACCGGCTGACGATAAATAACACCGGGAGCTTTTCTTTCTAGAGGCATTTCGAACATTTCACCTTTAATGGTACCTTTGCCGTCAATAGGTTCTCCCAAAGTGTTTACAACACGCCCAAGCATACTTTCACCCACTTTAATAGATGAGATTAATCCGGTACGTTTTACCTTATCGCCTTCATTAATTTCTTCAATATCGCCCAAAAGCACAATTCCTACGTTGTCTTCTTCAAGGTTCATCACAATACCTATCAGGCCGTTTTTTTCAAATTCAACGAGTTCGCCTTGTTCGGCATTCGACAAGCCGTAAACACGGGCAATACCATCGCCAATAGTTAATACCGAGCCGGTTTCTTCTAAAGTGGCTTCCGATTCAAAGCCTGCTAATTCTTTTCGCAGTATGGCCGATACTTCAGCCGGTTTGATGTCTGCCATAATTTGTTCCTTTTATCTTTATTTTTACAACTGTTTTACATATAAATTTTCCGAAAACTCTTTTTTTAATCGTTTCAATTGATTGGCAATACTTGCATCATATTGATAATCATCAAGTTTGATAATATATCCACCGATAATATTTTCATCAACTTGTGAGTGCAAGTCAATTTTTTTATTGGTAATTTGTTTTAACTTTTCGATAATTTCCCGACGGATTTTTTCATCGGCTTTGATAGCTGTAGTAAGTTCTGCCGATAAAATATTTTTATAATCAAGATAAATTTTCTCAAAAGCCTGACATATGAATAAAATATATTGCTCTCGATTTTTAAGTGTTATCAAATTCAAAAACCTGTTAGTTAGTTTCGAAATATGCTTTCCGAAAATAGCATTGAGAATTTTAACTTTTTTAGTACTGTCAAGTACAGGATTGTGAAGCAGTTTGCGCAACAGCCGGTTTTCTTCAATTATTTTGGCTACAAGACGAAGATCTTTTGCCACCTTATCGGTAATATTCATTTCCACACTTAGCTCAAAAACGGCTTTTGCATATCGTTTTGCCAATAAGTTAATTCTCATAACAACTGCAGCTTTAGTTTAAATTGGTTTCTTTAAGAAGTCTGTTAACGTACTCTTTTTGATTTTTAGGGTCTTTCAATTCTTCTTTCAGCACTTTTTCGGCAATTTCGATAGAAAAGGTAGCAATAGTGTTTTTAATGTCGATTAAAGCGGCCTGTTTTTCGATTTCTATTCTTTCTTTGGCACTTTCTACAATTTTAGATGTCTCGCTGCTAGCTTTCTCTTTTGCTTCCGCTATAATATTTTCTTTTGCTTTTCGGGCTTCCCGCAAGATTGTATTACGCTCCTCTTTCGCTTCTTTCAGCAATTTTTCGTTATCAAGTTTCAGGAGTTTCATATCTTCTTGAGTTTTTTTGGCAGCATCAAGGGCTTCCTGAATACTTTCTTCTCTTTCTTTCAGACCTTTAAGAATAGCCGGCCAAGCATATTTCCCCAAAATGAACAAGACAATGGCAAAGGTGAGTGTCATCCAAAAAATGATACCTAACCCTGGATTAATTAATGGCATTTTATCTTAATTTTTTTAGTTTTTTAATAAAGATACATTCCGGCCAACCGCCGGAATGTATCCGAATATTCTTATTTGTTTCTTATATAAAAAGAATAAGAAGGCAAACAACAAGTGCAAAGAAGGCTACCCCTTCAACAAGCGCTGCAGCAATAAGCATGTTCGAACGAATATCGCCAACAGATTCAGGCTGACGTGCAATGGCTTCCACTGCACCACGTCCGATTTGTCCGATACCAATACCTGCACCGACGGCAGCAATACCAGCCCCAACTCCTGCACCAAGTTTAGCATAAGGAGTCAAATCGGCAGCTGCCTGAAGTAAAATTGATAGTAAATGCATAAATGATTTTATTTGGTTAATGATAAAAAAAATTATTAATTAATGATGTTCGGGTTCAGCAATAGCCATGCCGAAATACAAGGCTGAAAGCAAAGTAAACACATAAGCCTGAATAAAGGCTACTAACAATTCTAACAAGTCGAGGAAAATAGAAAAGCCCACCGAAACCACCGAGACACCGTATCCTAGTCCTAAACTTATTTTCCCGAAAATAAAAATCAAACTCACAAAACCCAAAATAACCGTATGGCCAGCACTCATGTTAGCAAACAAACGAATCATCAGTACAATGGGTTTAGTGAAAACTCCCATAATTTCAACAATAGGCATTAAGGGTATTGGGGCTTTCAACCACCAAGGTATTCCCTGAGTATTGAAAATATCGACCCAATAATGTTTGTTGCCACTTACAGTAGTGATAACAAAAGTGAAAGCAGCCATAACTCCCGTAACTGCAATGTTGCCGGTTACATTGGCTCCTCCAGGAAAAAAAGGAATAATGCCGATGATATTACTAAAGAAAATAAAGAAAAATAATGATAAAAGATAAGGTAAATATTTTTCAAAGTGCTTACTGCCGATAGACGATTTAGCAACATCGTCGCGGATAAATAAAATGATCGGCTCAAGTAACGACTGTAAACCTTTGGGTGCTTCGCCTTTACGTCGTGAATATGCCTTGGCAACTGAAAGAAAAACTAAAATAACCAACAAAGCATTTATCATTATAGCAAATACCGTTTTGGTAATGGAAATATCAAGTTGAGGCCTTATTTCTTCGCCTTCGGCATTTTTCAACACAATTTTGCCCTGATTAATTCCCTTCTTTTCCGAAACGTAAAACCCCCTGTATTCGGCATGTCCATCTTCAAACCTTTTGGATGAAAATATAATCCAGTTACCTTGGTTGTAGATAATTACCGGAAGATTAATGGTGAAATTGTGTTCGCCCACCGTCATAATATGCCATTCATAGGAATCGGTGATGTGTTCAATAATCATGTCGCCAATTTTCATTTCCTCTTTTTCGGCATTTTTTTTTCTGCCGCTATTGTCGTGATGCTCTTCAGCATGCAACGAGTTAATGCCAAATGAAAAGGCAATAAAAAATATAAAAAATACAACTGATTGAAAAACAATAAGTTTTCTTTCCATCTAATTCAAGAATAATTCGTTTTTATAATGGGTGCAATTTTACAAATAATTAGTGAAATACAAAACGCTTTTTAAAAAAAATAATTTACAACCTATTACTTCTACTTTGGTAAAGCAAAAAAAACCAAAAAGAATACATGTATTTGAACATTAATTTAACCACATAACTAATTATGAAAAGAAATCAGGCTTTATACATGGATTTTAAACAGGTGGTAAGTATCGTCAATGAGAAACACATTGAGTTCTCGTGTGGCATAATGCAAAATTCGAAAATACCGGATCAACGGATGAAAAAATTACTTGTTCATATTGTCAAAAAGTTAAAACTAATAAATCAACATACTAATAATAAAACATTTGACTCTTTATAGATAAGTATAGGGACAATGTGCCGGAGGTTTTCTTTTTACCAAACGAGTAAATACTTTTGTTGGACAAAGTATCGAAACTATTATTTTTCCAGATTGTAAAAAGGCTGATCGTTCTACGATTATAGCGAGTATTGCCCGTTGTTTGTGATTTTTTTTAAAACTTTCGATCGTAGCAAATTGTTTTTTGCTATTTTTGTTGAAATTAAAATTTCGAAGTCTATGAAAAACATTACTTTTATTTTATTGTTGATGACATTTGCCTATTTTGGCGAAGCCCAAGTAGTTATTACGAATAGCAGTATTGCACCTGTTGGGACGGTTATTGTTCAAGCATCAGATAGCTTGCCCGACGCAAGTATTGTTCCCGGTAATCCGGGACCTAATAAAAATTGGGATTTTTCGCTTTTGCACGATCAAAGCGAAGACACTATGTTTTTTTTGCTTCCCCAATCAACACCTTATGCCGATAGTTTTCCAGATGCCAACTTTGCCATTAAATATTCGGGAGATACCATTTACAATTATCTTATCCGCAATGACGACCATATGATATCTATTGGTTTTGCGGGAAACCTAGCAGGAATATTTCTTTCAATAAATGTAATACCAGGAGATACTGTAATGTATTTCCCCATTCAATATGGCGACCAACACGAAGAAAGTTTTTATTATGTCGAAACTTTTGCTAGTACTTTTCCTGGCCCTGATTCCATACGGTTAAAAAACAACGTTACTAAAATTACCGATATTGATGCTTACGGAACCCTTACCTTTCCTTTCGGCACATATAACGTGCTTAGGAAGAAAGAAATAACGCACAAAATTGACAGTACTTGGATGCATATTTTTGGTGTATGGAATTTTGTGTCTGCCGATACCAGTATGTCTATTACTTATAGTTGGGGCACCGACAATCCGTCTGCCGGAACTACACTAGTAACGATAAATATGAAGATGGATAACGGTAGTCCCGTAGTTTCGGACGCCACATTTTTGAAAAGTACAACTGTTGGTATTGCCAAAATACCGCAGCTTGAGATGAATGTGTTTCCAAACCCCGTACAAAATAGTTTAAACATCAGTTTAGAAAAGCCGGTGAAAGGACTTGTTGAAGTTTATGATGTTACAGGAAAAATATTTATCCGAACAGCTTTCGATGGCAATGCGGTACGAATTAATGTTTCTGAATTAAAAACAGGATTATACTTTGTGGTGATAAAAAACCAAAATAGCCTTCAACCTATTGTTACCAAAAAAATATTTAAAAAATAAATAAATAATAATTTTGTTATTTTAAAAGGTATTGCCGAAAAGCGAATCATTGTTTTTTTCGGTGATGCCTTTTCTGTTTTTGGCCTGCAAACGCAATAGTCGAAACAAATTATAGCGAAGATTATAACTGAAAGTCCTCCGGCAGCCATAAAAAAAAACTATCAACGGTCTAAACAATAAAACAATACTTTTAACTTTGCCGTTTTGAAAATAATACTATTATTATGTCGTCATTCGGAGCAACACAGGAAGAAAAGCTGGAAGCGTTTATGCGGCTTTTGAACATTATGGACGAGTTACGTGAAGCCTGTCCATGGGATCGCGAACAAACTTTTGAGAGTCTTCGACATTTAACCATTGAAGAAGTTTTTGAGCTTTCGGATGCTATCCTTGATAATAATCTCGACGATATAAGGCAAGAACTTGGCGATTTAATGTTGCACCTTGTATTTTATGCCAAACTCGGCGAAGAAAAACAATCCTTCGATATGAAAGATGTTCTTGATGGGATTGCTGAAAAACTTATTTTCCGACATCCGCATATTTATAGCGATGTAAAGGTTTCAAACGCCGAAGAAGTAAAAGACAATTGGGAAAAACTAAAACTGAAAGAAGGGAAGAAATCGGTGCTCGAAGGTGTGCCGGTTTCACTTCCTCCTTTGCTGAAAGCTTATAGGATGCAGGAAAAAGTTAAAGGTGTGGGTTTTGAATGGAAAGAGCGTTCGCAGGTTTGGAAAAAAGTGCTCGAAGAGATGCACGAACTGCAATATGAAGTGGAAAATGGTGGCTCAAAAGAAAAAACTGAAGAAGAACTCGGCGATTTGTTGTTTGCTTTGGTAAACTATGCACGCTATATCGGCGTCAATCCTGATGATGCACTGGAAAGAACAAATAAAAAATTCAAATCACGTTTCCAATTTATCGAAACCGAAGCATCTAAAATAGGAAAAAAAACTAAAGATATGAGCCTCGAAGAAATGGACGTGTTTTGGAATGATGCTAAAAAATTAGAGAAAAAATTATAGTAAATAACCGGTAAAATCGCCTGTAATTCGATATGATAATACTATGACAAATATAACTACCAATACAAAACATCTCCACAATTTACTCGTTGTTAGTGGTAGTGGCCGTAATGTAGGAAAAACAGGAATGGTTTGTAAAATAATTGCTAAACTTGCCGGAAATCACAAAGTTGTAGCCATAAAAATCTCTAACAATTATCATCATGGCGACCCTTATCACGGTAGTCATCCTCTGATGTCGTCGCATATACTTGAAGAAACCAACCGACACGGTAGCAAAGACAGTATGCGTTTTTTGCAAGCCGGTGCCTATTCTTCCTGGTTTTTGCAAATCGACGACGAAAACATTATGGAAACTTTCAACAATCTTTTAAAAAAAATTGATAATAACAGCCTTTTGGTTTGCGAGTCGAATGCTTTGCCCTTGTTTGTTAAAGCCGGATTGTCCGTGATGATTATAGCACCCGAAATGGCAACCGCAAAACCCGTTACCTATACTCTCCTCGCCAAAGCCGATGCTGTTTTCAAAGCCTTAAACACAAAAGATTTCGATGCCTTTGTTTCGACATTGCAATGGAACGGACAGTGTTTTACAACTTAGGTTTTTGTAGTGCCCGTAAGAAAACTCCTTTTTTCAACACACCTCGCAGTGAGCGTGGGTATTGTTTTTCTTCAAAAAGTAAATAATATTCGATACGAATTTGTTGCTATTTTCGCTGGAAAATTCATTTTATGAAACGTATCATCACATATAACGTAAACGGTATTAGAGCCGCAATGCGAAAAGGATTTGTCGAATGGCTCGAAATTGCTGCTCCCGACATATTATGCTTGCAGGAGACTAAAGCTCAACCAGATCAGATTCCTGTTTTAGAATTCGAGATGCTTGGATATCATACTTATATACATTCGGCACAAAAAAAAGGCTATAGCGGAGTGGCTATCCTTAGCAAAGAGGAACCTTTTCAGATAATACCAGGTATGGGAATTCCGCTTTATGATAACGAAGGACGTTTTTTGCGTGCCGATTATCGGAATTATTCCGTCATTAGCGTCTACCACCCTTCGGGATCGCTTAGTGAGATGAGACAAAAATTTAAAATGCAATGGCTATCCGATTTTCAAAAGTATATTTCTGAACTGCGAAAAAAACATCCTAACCTCATTGTTTCGGGCGACTATAATATTTGTCATAAACCTATCGACATCCACGATCCGGTGCGCAATGCTACGAGTTCGGGTTTTTTACCGGAAGAACGAAAATGGTTGAGCAGCTTTCTTGAAACCGGATTTATCGACTCATTTCGCTATCTGAACAAAAATCCATATCAATATAGCTGGTGGAGCTATCGTGCTAATGCCCGCACTAACAACAAAGGCTGGCGTATTGATTATAATATGGTAAATAACAATATGGCCGATAAAATTGTAAACGTTGCTTTGCTGCCCGAAGCGATGCATTCCGACCATTGTCCCGTATTGCTTAAGATAGATTTATAATAAAATACCAAAATTATTATGATGCATATTTGCACAGATGAGTCTTTTTTAACGCTGATTTGCGCAGATTTGCACAGATGATTTTTTTGTCGTTCTCATATTCTTCATATAGGTTGTGGTAACTTTAAAAGAATTTTTCCGTCGCAACGAAAAATTGTAATTTAGCGACTCTTTTTTTAATATTGTAATGGACAAACGTATTTTCATTTTCAGAAACTTTATCAGTGAACCCTTGTTCGACAAAATTAGCGGCTGTAAATTTAGTGGCTACGGTGAAACGGACTTTGAAACCGGATATCAATATTATATCTGGTTTTATTCAATGCTCTTGAAAGTAAACCTCCAAAAAACAACTTCCAAAATTGATTTTTATATTAAAAACATTGAATTTCTAAAAGATAAAATTCCTTCCGGTAACACCTTTTTGTACATTAAAATAACCGATTCGGAAGCTTTTGACTTTGTTGCTGACGACCCTGTACGTAAAATGCTAAACCAATACAACGATTTTATTTATTATCTTGCCAATATCAAAGACAACATTAAAGCAATTGATTTTAATACTTTTAAATCGACATATAGCAGAGATAAATTACTCGACAACAGACATTTTTTTATGTCGCAGCTACCTGTAAATCCGAAACTTGCTGATGATTTCAGAAAATGGTTTCTGCAAAAAATTGATGCCCTCGAAGGAAAGCGTAAAAAGTGTTTGGTGCTTGATTTGGATAACACACTTTGGTGCGGTATACTCGGTGAAGATGGGATTTCGGGAATAAAACTTGGAAATACATACCATGTAAATTGTTTTGTTTCGTTACAAGCATATCTGAAGGAGATTAAAAATACAGGTATAATTCTAACAATTTGTAGTAAAAACAATGCCGGTAATGTAAAACAACTTTTCGTCCCACGAGATGATATGGTTTTGAAGGAAAAGGATTTTATTGTTAAAAAAAACATTTGGAAAAACAAATCTTACAATATCAATGAAATTGCCCAAGAGCTAAACATAGGTACCAACAGTATAGTGTTTGTCAACGATTGTAAATTCGAATGTGAGCAAGTAAAAATGATGCTTCCCGAAGTTGTTATTCCCGAGTTCCCAAAACAGCCATATATGTTTGTTAATTTCGTTAAAGATTTATATAACAATTGGTTTCAAGTTTATCAGCTTACTGTCGAAGACAGAAAAACAACCGAACAATACCGGCAAAATACTCTTCGTCGAAAATCCGTTGCTCAACACGGTACTGTCGAAGATTTTTTGCGCCAAATGGAAGTACACCTTATTTTTCCCAAATCGAACCCTATGCATTTACCACGAATAGCACAAATGACACAAAAAACCAATCAGTTTAATTTTATTACAAAACGATATACCGAAAGCGACGTTAGAGCAATGCTCGAAAACGGTTCTATTATTTGGGATGCGGCAGTTGCTGATAAATGCGGCGATAACAGAATAACGGCCACCGCTATACTTAAAATCGAAGACGACAATGCCGAAATCGACAGTTTTTTATTGAATTGCCAGATACTAGGTAGAGGTATCGAAACAGCTTTTTTAAATATTGTCTTTAACAGACTTTTCTATAAAGGATTTAAAACGGTTGTCGCCTCATACATACTAACAACAAAAAGCAAACAAATTGCTGATTTTTACCATGACAACGGTTTCGGGCTTGTTTCAACAGATAGTGGCCAAACGAAAATATTTGCAATTGGAACTCACAAAAAAAAACCAATTAGTGATTTTTTTGAAATATTTTTGAAGGGAGATGGAAACGATGGAACGAACTTGATATGTGAGATGCAAAGGATGATGTATTTCATCTTGGGGATAGAGCCGTCATTATCGCAAAAAGAAAATATTTGAAAAAAAACTTTACGAAAAGCAGAATTTTAAAATGAAAAAATTAAAATTGTTAAATAAAACTTTACTTTACAAAAATATTCCATTTGATAAGTTAAAACTTCTCTTTTGGGTTTTACCGGTTTTTCATTTTTTTATTTCGGTTATCATTCACAACAAGTTAGGCTATTTTTTTCTGAACATAACCGATCCGGAATATTTCCATCTTCTTAGTGGTGCTGCAATGAGTGTGTTACGCTTAGATCCGGCTTATATCGACCACCCTGGTACTCCCATTCAAATAACGGTTGCAATTGCCGCAAGGCTTACCTATCTTGTATCCAACCAACAAGGTATTCTTTATGATGTTGTTAGAAATCCAGAAACCTACATCCTTGCCGCCAACGTACTTTTTAATATTTTTCTTCTGTTCGTCATGTTGTATATTGGAAAAAAAGCAGCCAAGTTTACGAATAATTTTTGGGTGGGCATTTTGTTACAACTGGGCTTTTTCAGTCAGTTCAACCTCATCAGGGTAACGGGTCGTCTTGTCCCAGAAGGATTTATGCTTCTACCTTTAGGATTACTTATTCTTCTGCTTCTTCGTTATCTTTATGATGACGATTTTGTGAAAAATCAAAAAAAATATTTGCTATTTTTCAGCATATTAATGGGCTGGGGACTATCCACAAAATTATCTTTCGTTCCTTTTCTTATTATTCCTTTTTTTCTTCTTTCTACATTAAAAAATAAACTTCTATATATAGCTCTAACTATTTTATTTTTCTTCGTTTTTGCCTTCCCAATACTTTCGCATCTTAACCAATTTTGGGATTGGGGTAGCAATATGTTCGTTCATAGCGGCAGGTGGGGTAGCGGGAAAGCAAATTTTATTGATTTCTCCGTTATGCCTCAGCGTCTTTCGGCTCTTTATCATTACAATATACCGATTTTTATTTTACTCGCAATTTTGTCTATCGAAAACAGTATCCTTTTCTTTGTAAAACGAAAAAATACCTTTTATAAAAAATATTTCAAAGTGTCTTTGGCAAGTATAGTCAGCATTGCTTTTCTATTATTCTTGATATGTAAGCATTTTGCAGTTTATTATTTTATCCCTGCATTACTTTTCAACTCGTTTTTGATTTTTTTAGTTCTTTTTCCTTTTACTGAAATAGTTCGAAACAAAAGCATTACCAAATATTTATATTTTTCCGGGATGCTCCTTGCTTTTGTTTTTATGATTTTTAGTATGAACAGGTTTTCTCACAAAAGCTTTATATCTATGCAAAAACAGCAGTTGCGATTGTGCACATTTCGAAAACAAATAAAACCCGGCAATTTATTGATTATTAGTGGATTTTATGCCGGAACACCATTTAAAGAATTTGCGTTGGCCAATGGCATCTTGCTTTCGGGACCGGCTAAAAAATTATTTTACAAACCTTTAAAAAAATTCTATCCCAATACATACATATATTACGATTGGTCTGATAAATTTTTTCATTGGGATACCAATGCCGATACCAAAACATTGATTAATAAACATCGTCCGGTTTTTATTTACATCGGTAAAAGCAAACAGAAAGATTTGACAACTATTATCGACAGATTTCAGGATGAAAATCCTAATTATGAATTTAATACCTTAGCTATAATTGATAACAACAATTTTAAAGATAAACTTTACAAACTTGTTATTAGCAAAAAACACAAGTCATCGCCCAAAACTCTTCCCAATTCGCACACCTATAACTGATGCAAACCGGTTTACGATTGCTAAGATGTCAAATTACTCTTGAATTTTTAATAGGTTTTATGTCTCAAACCAACTTAAAAATATAAGTTTATTATTGCTTCATCAACAAGATACTATGATTTTATTTTTACAGTTGTGACACAACATTTTTTATCCTAATAAAATGCTGATTTTTTTCTGCTGTCTTGTTGTACTTCACACATTCACAGTTTATTATAAATAGCGTACTATTATAATGAAAAATATTTTACTTTCTCTACACAATAAAAGTTCATCTATCCAAAAAAAACAAGCTCCTTATTCTCGCTTTGGTTATCTTTGCAAAAAACATTCGACACAGTGAAAAAAAATTTAGTTTCTCTTTTATTAATTATCCTTTCATCGGCTGCTTTTGCTCAACAAAATGCAGGCGACACCGTTGTCCATGCATTTGTTCCTTTTGCCTCTTTTGCCTATCAGTTTCCGGGAGGTGAGATAGCACACCGTTACGGGCAAGATGCCGCCATTGGCACGGGTTTGTTTTACAAAACCGATAAAAACTGGCTTTGGTCGGGTGATATCAACTTTATTTTCGGCAATACAATACACAATGGCGATTCTATTTTAAATATGGTACTAAACTCCGACGGTTACATAATCGACGGAAATGGTACTTATGCTTTGTATGCTTTGTATGAAAGGGGTTACAGTTTGAATATTAGAGTAGGAAAAATTTTACCTGTACTAAAGGCCAACCCCAATTCGGGATTGATGTTGATGGGTGGCTTCGGCTATCTCGTACACCGTTTAAAGATTGATAATCAACACCTCACAGCACCTCAAATATCACGTGATTATGCCAAAGGTTACGACAGGCTTACGGGTGGTATAAACTTGAACGAATTTGTGGGCTATTATTTTATGGGCAAATCACATCTTTGGAATTTCTATGGAGGCTTTGAATTTTATCAGGCGTTTACACACAGTCTGCGCGACTATGTTTTCGATATGATGAAAAAAGACAACAATCGTTATCTTGATTTGTTCTTTGGTTTTAAAATCGGCTGGATGGTACCCGTTTACAGACGTTTACCCGAAAAGTATTATTATCATTAGGCTAAATTTTACGCAGTATTTGTAATAAACTGAACCTTGAGCTAAAAACTAATTTGTAATTTAAAAAAACAGTTTTTTTAATGTCTTTTATTTACAACATATCCATTCTTTTTTATTCGTTGGGAATTCGTATTGCCGCTTTTTTTAATCACAAAGCCCGGCAATGGATCGAAGGCAGGAAAACGCAATTTAAAAAAATGAAAAAAACGCTTCAAAAACACGATAAGGTTATTTGGTTTCATTGTGCCAGCCTCGGCGAATTTGAGCAAGGACGCCCGCTGATGGAAGCTATGCGAAAAACCTATCCCAATTACAAAATATTACTGACGTTTTTTTCGCCTTCGGGTTATGAGTTACATAAAAATTTTAAGGACGCCGATTTTGTGTTCTATCTGCCTTCCGACACACCTTCGCATGCAAAATTGTTTATTGAAATTTTTAATCCAAGACTCGCCGTTTTCGTAAAATATGAGTTTTGGTTCAATTACATCAACGAGTTATATAAAAACAAAATCCCTTTGTTGATAGTATCGGCAATTTTTCGTCCGCAGCAACATTTCTTTCATTTTTGGGGCTATTGGTTTCGCCGCCGGTTGCAAAAGGTTACATTTTTTTATGTGCAAAATCACCGCTCGTCGGAGTTGCTCAATAAAATACATATTTATCACAACGAGATAAGTGGAGACACGCGTTTCGACCGTGTTTGCAAAATTTCAGAAGAACAAAACGATATTCAAGGTATTCAGCATTTTAAAAATAATAATTTGCTAATGGTTGCCGGTAGCACATGGCCACCCGACGAAGATATTTTGCTTAAGGTTATGCAAAACCAAAGCTTTGGTGTAAAACTAATTATCGCTCCTCACGTTGTGGGTGAAGGACATATTAGCGAATTGTTACAAAAATTTCAAGATTTTCGTCCAGTTTTGTATTCTCGAAAAGAAAAAATCGAAACCAATAACATTGTATTGATTATCAACAGTATAGGTTTGTTATCAAAGCTATATCGCTATGCCGACCTAGCTTATATCGGCGGTGGCTTTGGTGCAGGCATTCATAATTTGCTCGAAGCGGCGGTTTTTGGAATTCCTGTACTTTTTGGACCCAACCATAAGCGTTTTAGCGAAGCACTCGATTTGATTGAATCGGGCGGAGGCTTTAGCTTTTCGCAACCACGCAAAGCTGTTGAAACGTGTCAACTTTTGCTGTCGGACAAAACGAAAAGAAAACTTGCCGGCAAAGCAGCAGCCAAATATGTTGCCGAAAACAAAGGTGCTACCCAAATTATTCTTAATAAAATTAAAGAATATCTCGTTGTTGAGTAAAATAAAATGTTAGTATATTTTCTTATTTTTTGGGCGGTCGGGCGGGCTTTCCGTTATAGTCCTCGCCCCAAAAACCTTTTCGGCTATTGCGTTTGCAGTGGCTTCCTGCCGTCAGCCCTGCCTCCACAAGCCTCAAAGGGTTTTGGTGCTGCGGGCTGCCACTTCAATCCCTACCGCTCAAGCCTCACAAAGCCTAACTATAACTCTTAACCTATTTCCCCGTTGTTGTATGAACTTCAACTAAAAAGATTTCATGATGATTCTCAATAACTTTTGTCCTTTGATCCACTAACTGATGTTGCTGAAAATCAACGAATATTGTTGAGATGGTGTAAACAGTGACGCCCAACATGTACTTTTTTAGACCTAACTTATGCATAATGAAACTCCAATAATTGTTTTAAATCACACAGGATGATTAGAAAGCTCCGAAAGAGCCTAATATTAATAGCCACGGGTTTAACCTGTGGAATAATGGTTTTGCCATTCCACGGGTTTAACCTGTGGAATAATGGTTTTACAATTCCACGGGTTTAACCTGTGGAATA
>QIKE01000092.1 GCA_003232915.1 Bacteroidota bacterium
AAGTGATAAAATTATGCGGTCAAATGCTGTATAAATTACTTTTAAACAACTATTTGACCCTTTTTGTTAATAACTTGCTTGCGGATGTAAGGTATTATAAAGATTATTACAATTCTTTAATTAAAAGGCGTGTAAAAAGTTCTACTTGGTTGGTATTTTGCATATTAATTATTTTATGTTTTATAACACGTTTTTAGTAAATTTAAGATAATCAGCAAAATAATAAAATGAAACCGGCTGAGTAGTTACAACATTTTTACTAATTTCCGTTGAAGGAATGTAAGTTAATATCGAAAACAAGAACAGCATTGCTCCTTACACCACCGGATGGATTTGCACCATAAGCCAGCGACGAAGGAATGATTAACTTTATTTTTCCACCTTCGCCGATAAGTGGAATACCCTCTTGCCAGCCTTTTATCAAATTGCTAAGTTTAGAAGTAAAATAATCACCTTGATCGAGTAATGTATTGTCGAGGTAATATCCTTTGTACGAAACTGTTACTTCCGAATTAAAAGTAGGATGATTGGATGTTCCCGCCTTAATAATCACATAATATAATCCCGAAGCGGTAAACTGCCCTTTAATCTTGTTGTTTGCCACGTATTGTTCAATCAGCTTCTTATCAGCTACATCCTGATTTATTTTATTTGTTTTTTTACAAGAGCTGAGTATTAAACTAAAAGCCATCACAGCTAATACGGTTGTCAATATATTTTTTCCCATATTCATTTTTTTCATTTTATTGGTTTTGCTATTCCTAAAGGCAACGTATCGGCTTTTATTATATTCCAAAAGTTCACCGATCCCGGTCCTCTATCTTTATTCGTTAATACGATTAAAGTTTTTTGATGTTTCATATCTCTGATGTAAAAAGTCCGGAATCCTTTCCACCAGCCGAAATGATAAACGCAACTGTCCATTCCTCCTCTGATACGCCAACCGAAACCGTAATTATCTTTTCTACGCCAGTATTTTGGGCTTCCAGGCGTAAAAGCTTCTCGGAGTATAGAGTCGGGTAAAAGTGTGAAATTATCCAAAGCCATATCGAATTTGTATAAATCTTCTACCGAGGTATAAATATTTTTATCACCCATTACACCATTTAAATAGTCGTTGGTCATTTGTCGCCATCGCCAACCTCTTTGATACCAACCTGGAACCCCTTTGTTAACATAAAGCGGTACAATCGAATCGCCACGCATATTATAAACAAATGAAGAATCCATATGTAAGGGTTTGAAAATGCGTTTACGTATAAAGTCTTCGAAATGCATACCCGAAACCACTTCAACAATATTGGCAAGCAACGCGTAATTAGTGTTGCAGTAATGAAAGCCGGTGTTGGGAGCAAAATACCGGTCGGGATGGTATTTTACTAATAAATCCATCATTGAGTCGTTATTGAAGGGTTTTCTTTTGTTTTTCCAGTTATCTTGTGCCAGGCTCATATAACGCGGTAAACCCGAACGATGATTCATCAGCAACCGGACAGTTATTCCTTTGTAGGGAAAATTGGGCAAATAAGTTCGGATATCTACGTCGTAGTTGAGTTTGCCATCGTTTTTTAAAAGCATAATTGCAAATGCACTAAACATTTTCGATACCGAGGCAAGCTGAAACTGATCGCTAGTTTTTAATGCATCTCGCCGATGACGAACATTACGATATCCGTAAGCTTTTTTGAAAATTACTCTCCCTTTTTCAGCATACAACACCGTACCGTTAAAACCGGTGAGTCTTTGAAGACGTTTGAATTTTTTATCAAGTGCGGCTGCTTTCTTCTTAATGACAGCACTATCGCTATTGATAGCTATTATTGCGAGAGTATCAACATCAATGGCTTGTGCTTTTCTATATCTTTTTTTTTGTTGTGGCGAACTGCAAGAAATTGTCAGACCATAGATAAGAATGTATATGACGAAAATACTCAAATGCCTTTGATATGTATATTTTTTTTCCATAAAACGGGCAAAAGTAATGAAAGCCGTACAAAAAAGTAGAGTATGATTTCACAACAGATGTTAAAAACACTCCATTATCGGATAGTAAATCATTAGTCGGATAATTGGATATTTTATAAACGACAGATATTCAACTATAAACAAAATATGGTATATTAATTGCAAGAGAAAATAAAAGCAAAAAGAAATTTACGATGATTATTTATTTCATACTAGCATATTTAGTAGTAACCGTTTTCGTAACGACATTGGCCGCAGACCGGAGAATAAGTTTCGGCACTGCTTTTATAGTTAGTCTCTTTCTTACCCCTGTTTTGGGTCTTTTCACCATTTTAAAAACCGACAAAAAGATAATAGTTTCGCATTACTCCAACAAATACCGTTGTCCTCGCTGTCAGTCAGTATATACAAGATATAACAAATATTGTACACAATGCCTTGCCGAAGGAGTAAAATCAATACCGGAGACGTTAAACTTTGAATTAGCAGGTTATTTTTTTTCTACAAAATAAACACTCACGTTGAATTTTTCTTTACAAGCCAATTACCCTAGCCGCATTGCTTTATTTTATCAACACAATATTTTGCGATTTTAGCAGTTTATTATTTCTATAAATCATTACGTAAACCACACCCGATGCAAAAGCTATTGTATTTATGTTGAAATGAATATATTTTCCTTTAAATCGAAAACGTTTAAGCAAACGAGCTTGCCAGTCGAAAATACCGACACGATATTGGCCATTTTCGGGCATTTCGATATTTAGAAAGCCGTGTGTGGGATTAGGATATATTTTTATCTTAATTTTTTCAAGTGTATGTTTTTTTATGCCAACGGTTTGCTTATCCCAAACGGCGAGAGTATATTCGCCGGCTTTTAGTTGATCAACATAAATATAACCTAACGACCAAATACCGTAACGTGTTTGAGGAATTCCCTTCCAATCGTTGGCAGATGTTTTCCGGTAAAGTATTACAACCGAATCGTTTGACGTGCGGATTAGGTTTTCGTCGAGATATTGAGAATGATCGTAATAAAATCTACCCCGAGCTTTAAAACCTTCATCAACAACCTCTACTATACTCCAGTAGCGCCGCTGGGAAAGGCGTAAACCAGGGACCGCCGTTTTCAAGCTATCGGGTGCCACCATATGCAAAGTAGCTCTTACCAAACTTGTGTCGGGTAACGAATCAATATACAATTTAAAATAAGTATCGGGAAAAATATGACTTCCCGTTTGAGTAAATATTTTATAATTGTCGAGGGTGGCATCGTCAATGCGTTCGTACAAATCAAGCATCACTGCCTTAGGATAAAAAGGAAGACTTTTTTGTGAATGTCCCGTTTCTCCCGAAAAGTGAACAGTATCGGTAATAATATTCATATGCTCATCCACAAAACTTACGTCCAACACGTTGTCATCGGCAAGAAAATCGAAACCTTTGAATTTTTGTTTTAAGTAAATATCCGTCAGGAATTTACTACCGTTTGGGACAACTTTTACCGAATCAATGGAAAAATGTGGAGTTCCGGGCGAAAACACCCATGCGTCGAAAAAAGGAGACATATCAATACCTGTATAATAAGTTAGGAAGTCGCGCAAATCGGCGGACGATTTCGATTGCCAAGCCATAGAGTCGAGGTAAGCCGTTATAGCAGGAAAAAATAACGAATCGCCGAGGTATCCACGTAGTGTGTTTACCACAACAGCTCCTTTATCGTAAGAGGTACTTCCGTAGGTATATTGTTGTGGTACGGAATCTAAGGCCCAATAACCATTGTCAATAAAATTAGTTTTCAGTAACACCTTTTTGTTTCTGTCGCGCATTTCACTCAATACTAAATCATTACCATATATATCTTCTTTATAATACATTTCACAAAAGCTAGCCCAACCTTCGTTGAGCCACATTTCTTCGGCAGAAGCACAGGTAACTTCGTCGCCGAACCACATATGCGACAATTCGTGGGCATACAAATATTCATCTGTAGTGTTGCCGTTGATAAGATAATTGGGATAAGCAATATTGGCAGCATGTTCCATAGCACCAATAGCTGTACCTACATAGCCCACTCTGCTAAAAGGGTAAGCTCCAAAATGATTTTCGTAAAATTGCAAAATATCTTTTAGCCTGACAAAACTACCGGCTACATTTCCCTGCTCCGACGGCCGGGTATAGATGTAAATGGGAATGGTATCTTCCAAACCGTAATAAACATCGGAATAGCGAACGTAATTGCCCGTAGCTATTGAAACAAGATAAGTTGGCAAAGGATGCGCCAGTTGCCAATGCCAAGTGGTAGTGCCGTTTCCGTTATCAATTGTATCGACTAACAGACCACCTCCTATAGCTTTTTTGTTGTTGCCAACGGTAGCAAATACATCGTAAGTAGCGCGATCGGTAAAATTATCTACGCATGGAAACCAAGCTTTGCCAAGATTATGAGGTATCGACTGAAAGCCCACGCCAAGGTTAAAAGCATAATCGCCCGAAAAATGAAAGCCTCCCCAATTTTCGTGAAATGGCTGTCCGTGGTAATAAACGGTAAGCAATAGTGTGTCGGTAGTTCCCGCTGAGGCGGCAAGTTGAATTCTGATAAGTTCGCCGGTATGATTAAAAACCGCTTGTTGATCGCTAACAAAAACACTATCAACAGTTAAGTCTTTCAATTCGAGCGGAATGGAAGTAATACCTTCGACAAGCGGTACTACACGTACTAGTGTATGTCCTACAATAGTATGGTTGGCAGTATTTATTTCGGTAAGATGAATAGCATAATGAATGGCATGGATAGTATCGCCAATTTTATTGCCGTTTTGAGCAAAAAGTCCATTACATACTACCATCAGAGCCACAAATAAATATAAACGTTTCATTGGTTAAAATTTTTGATAAAAGTAAGTGTTTTCTATCAGAAAGACATTTTTTTGTACAGTATGCTTTGAAAGATAGTTGAAATAGCTTTGGTGAGATGACTACAACAGAAATCCCGTTCGCCAACATAATAATAGTAAATGATCCAACTTCTAAGAATGCGGCTTTGGTTCGCCTCCATTGGCAGATTTTTAGCATTTTCTATTCTTTTTAATAGAGAACACATATTAACGATGTGGGAATCTTGACGTTTTAATTCACCTTTTAAATCGTGATTCGTTAATTGATATTCCTCATTCAATTTATCTCCATACACATAAGGCATAGTCAAAAGAACATTACCACACCCAAAGGAATTGGTTTCTCAAGTTGAAATAAAATTTTATAAATCGGAACCTTTTTTGACAACAGTAAGATTTCAAAACCGAAGAGATGAAATTTGGTTATTGTCATTGATACTTTTTTTCAAAAAAAGCAACCTGCTCAAAGAATATTCCTTCAAACAGGTTACTTTTTTTTGAAAATTCAGTTTGTTTCGTAGGCAGACGGGCTATTTTGCAGGTTTCAACACGCCAAGAACATAATGGTTGAGGGAGATATATTTTTTGGCAGCTTTTTTAATTTCTTTGGCTGTAACAGCTTCTACCGCTTTGTTGTATTCCGTTTCGGGCATAATTTTCGAGCCGTAAAAATCAAAGTTCATTAGCGAGCGCAACCAGAAATTATTTTCTCTTTCTTGGGTTTCTCTAGCGCGGATAAAAGTTTCTTTAGCTTTTTGCATATCTACTGCAACAGGGCCATTTTTTCTAATATGTTCCATTTCGTCGAAAACCGAGTTCGTAAGTTTTTCAACATTTTTAGGAGAACAACCGAAGCCAAGCATCAGCATATAGTCTTGTTTTGGATATTTGTTCAAGTTCGGGCTAACGTAGATACCATAAGTACCGCTTTCTTCTTCTCTGACTTTTTCGCGCAATTTGATGTTAAGTATTTTTACCAACGTTTTCATTTTCAAATTGTCTTCAAAGTTGTATTTATACTTTCCGTGCATAGCAATAGTAACCTGACTTTGGGGTGCTTTTCCTTTGAAAACGGTAAACTCTATTTTTCTTTTTGGAAAATTGGGTTCAACGTCTTTCCAGTTTGTTTTAGTCCCTGTCGGTATAGAAGCGAGGTATTTTTCCACCAAAGGTTTTAGCTTCTCGGTATCAATATTTCCCACAAAAAATACTTTGAACCCATCGGCATGTTGATAGAGTTTTTGATAAATTTTGAAAATATTTTTCATATCTATTTTATCGTATTGCGCTGGTGTTGGGAAAAGAACAACCCGTGGCGAATTCATTGTTATTACCTTATAAAGCGAATCGTAATAAGCATATTTTGGATTGTTAATCATAAACTTAGCTCGATCTTTACGGTTTTCGATAATAGTTGTAAATATCTCTTTGTCATGTCTTGGGTGGGTGAAATACATATATTGCAATTTCAAAAGTGTTTCCAAATCTTTCGGGCTGGCTTTTCCACTAAAACCATTTTTCAAACGGTAAATATACGGGTTAAGAGAAGCTATGGTACCTGCAAGTTTTTTCTCAAGATTAACGCCACTGAAATCGCCCACTCCGCTACGGGATATTATTTGCGGCAATACCTTAGCCGAAACCACTTCGTTATCGGCAAGTAGCGATCTTCCTCCGAGAGTATAAGCATTATAAAGCACTTCGTCGTTTTTGAAATTAGTGGGTTTTATATAAACCTCCATACCGTTGCTTAATGTCCATTTTTCGTATAAAGTATCTACTTTGGTAATGTTTACTATTTTGCCCGGCGTAATTGAATCAATAATCAGCGGTTTATTAGAAACCTTGTCTTTATAAGCACCTAAAACAGTGTTTTGTGTCGAATTTATAATTGATAATACTTCGTTTTGTGTAGGAACTTTTACTCCCTTTTTTTTGGGTGCGGTAATTAACACTACAACATTTTTGTTTGTAATCCATTTTTTAGGCAAGCTGTTCACTTCGTCAAGTTTGATGGTTGGCAGCAGTTGTTTTACCATATTATATTCCGCTTTGGTGCCAGGGTACGGATCGCCTTCCAAAAAATTGTTTAAATACTCTTGGATCAGAGTTTTCGATTTTTGTTTATTACGTTCGGCATAGAGTTTTTCGTAATGCCGCAGCATATCTTTTTTCTCACGATCGAATTCGGTTTTGGTAAAACCGTGCTTTTCTACTCTTACATTTTCATCAAGTAATACTTTTAAAGCTGTGTCGATTTTGTTAACTTTGGCAACAGCAAAAGAAGAGTACGAATCTTCTGTTCTACCCAAAAAATTACCGTAATTCGTTGAGGCATACATAAATGGAGAAGTAGGTTTTTGTGCAATTTCATTGAGACGTGCGTTAAGCATATCCGTAAAAATTTTATAGATAATGTATTGCCGGTAATCGCCAACGGTTTTTTCAACTTTGCGTGGGTGCTTGTAAAAAATGTTTACCATATTATATGTGGTTTCGTTGTCGGTTTCGATGGCAATCAAAGGCTTATTGTTGTTAGGAATACCGAAAATTTCTCTTTTTCTTTCGTTGGCCGGATTAGGAATGGCCGAGAAATCTTTTTTTATCAATTGTTCCATTTTGTCAACATTGATATCGCCAACCACAACAACGGCCATCAAATCGGGACGGTACCAATCTTTGTAAAAACGCCTGAGGGTATTGTAATGGGCGCTGTCTATAATGGCCATTTTCCCGATAGGAAGGCGTTGTGCATATTTAGAATTTTTCAGGATGATGGGAATGTATTTGTTCCTCATTCGCTCTTGAGCACCAAGGCCTAAGCGCCACTCTTCTTTTACCACGCCACGTTCTTTATCAATTTCGGAACTGTCGAGAGTAACGTTGTGTGCCCAGTCTTCGAGCACTAATAAACCACTGTCGACAAGACTTTCACGGTCTGAAGGTATTTGCAGCATATACACTGTTTCGTCGAAGCTCGTGAAAGCGTTTAGATGTGCGCCGAATTTTACACCTGTTTTTTCCAAAAAGTCTATGAGCTTCGATTTCTCAAAATGTTTAGTGCCATTAAAGCTCATATGTTCAAGTAGATGTGCCAGCCCTTGCTGGTTGTTGTCCTCACATATTGAACCTGCATCAATAGCCAACCTTAGTTCAACACGATCTCTCGGTTCGGAATTGTAACGAATGTAATATGTCAGTCCGTTTTGGAGTTTACCGAACCGCACACTGGAGTCTCGTTGTAAAACCTGTTGTAAATTCTGGGCCTGCAACGAAAACAATGCAAGCATAAAAATTACAGGGAAAATGAGAAGTTTTTTTAACATGATTTATTGTTTTTTGTAAGATGAAAAATGATTATTTGATGAATTAATAATATAAAAACGCATTTAAGTTGAAATTATTTTCCGGCTTTTAAGTAATTTATTTCTGATTAAAATCCAGAAATTATTATTACAAAGGTACAAAATTTTGAACTATTTCAAATAAAGTAATAAAAATAACTAATCCTCCCTCTTGGAAGGTGGAGGCTTCGGTTTGCCTGTATATGAGGTTTTTGGGCATTTTTCACTTTTTTGAATGCTGAACGCCGGTTAACAATTTTTAGAATCTCGAAGTTTTTATTTATCCCTTAAAACGTTGTTCGTTAATTAATATTTCTCATTCAATTTATCTCCACAAACAGAAAAGTATTGCCCGAAGAACTTTACCACACCCAAAGGACGTGATTTTTCAAGTTGATATAAATCTCCATACTTATTTATTATAGGATAGATATGCAAATTTCCAAAACATATATCCATAGTATTCGATTATTTAAGATTTATTAAATTGGTTAAATTATGCTTATTAGTTTATGTTCAATTATGCGTTATCCGTTGACTTTTATTTTCCATAAAAAATCATAATCAAGAATGTTAATTGTTTTTCCTTTTGTAGCGATAATTCCGTCGTTGTTGAAATCAGAAAGTGTGCGGATAGTATTTTCGGTAGTCATAGAAATCAGTTCGCCGAATTCTCTACGTGTAATGGGTAATTCAAAGGTTTTACGGTGATAAACCTGATCGGCAAAAAATAGCAAAATGCTTGCTATCCGGCCTTTTATTTGTTGTTGCGACTGCTCGAAACGACTTTCAATAATTTCACCGGCAATATGCCCCATTCGATGAACAATACTAATAGCAAAATCGCCATTGGCTTTTATCAAATGTTCCAGCACATTAATGTCCACTTCACATGCAAGGGTTTCTTCAAGGGTAGAAATGCTGTAGTTGTAAGTTTCGTTTGTAAAAATACATAACAGATTAATAAAATCGCCGGGTTTGTTAATACTTAAGATATGGTCTTTTCCCGTATGGTCGGTTTTGTACAATTTTACCAATCCTCTTCTAAGATAAAGAAACGAATTGATTTTTTCGAATTCACTTTTTATCTTTTCTCCCTTATGAAACAACACTTCTCTTCGGGCATTATTTATCATCTTATACTCTATATCATCAAGGCATCCGAAAAGCAAAGTACGATAAACGCAAGTTTTACAGCTTATTATATCATTTTTTATTTTCATTCTAAATTATTGGAATTGCAAAGATAGGTGATTTATATCATACTTTAAAATGCAAATACTTAAATATATCAATATAACTTTGTAAAGAAATTGTTACAACAAAAAATTATTAAATTTATGAAAAAATTATTGATACTTGGCGCTGGAACAGCGGGAACTATGATGGCCAACAGGATGCGAAAAATACTTGCGCGCGACGAATGGGACATCACTATTGTGGACCGTTTTAAAACACATTATTATCAGCCGGGATTTTTATTTATTCCTTTCGGGATTTATCAACGAAATGATGTTGTAAAACCGAAAAATGATTTTTTTCCCATCGGTGTAAATGTGATTTATTCAAAAATAGAAAAAATTGAGGCTACCGAAAGCAAAGTATTACTTGCTGAGGGTGTTGTATTGAGTTACGATTTTTTAATTATCGCAACGGGTACACGTACGGCGCCTGAAGAAACACCGGGATTAAAAGATAAATTATGGTACAAAGAAATTTTTGATTTCTACACCATTGAAGGGGCTGTTGCTTTGGCCGGCTTTTTCAAAACATGGCAAGGTGGCAAATTAGTAGTAAATATTGCCGAACTTCCTTATAAATGTCCGGTAGCACCACTTGAGTTTGTTTTTTATGCCGATGCTTTTTTCACCGAGAGGGGAATGCGCAACAAGGTGGACATCACTTTTGTTACCCCTTTGTCCGGTGCATTCACCAAACCGAGAGCCACAAAAATGTTGGGCGAATTATTAAATGACAAAAATATCAACATCATTCCCGATTTCAATATTGCCGAAGTGGACAACGATGCTAAAAAAATCATTGATTTCGGTGGTAGCGAAATAAATTTCGATTGTCTTGTAAGTATTCCTACCAACCTTGGCGACAAAATGATAGAACGTAGCGGTTTGGGCGACGATATGAACTTTGTGCCTACCGATAAACACACTTTACGATCGCGCGACCACGAAAACATTTTCATTATTGGCGACGCTGCTAACCTGCCCACATCCAAAGCCGGTTCGGTAGCTCATTTTGCTGCTGAAATTCTGGTCGAAAACCTGATATGTGCTATCGAAAAAAGACCCTTTACCGCTAGTTTCGACGGTCATGCCAATTGTTATATCGAAACCGGTTTCGGCAAAGGAACACTCATTGATTTTAATTACGATACCGAACCTTTGCCAGGTTCATTCCCTTTCCCTGGTATAGGCCCTTTCGGGTTACTGAAAATAAGCCGAATGAACCATTATGGCAAAATGTTGTTTCGCTGGATTTATTGGCATATTTTGCTTAAAGGCAAAGAAATGCCTATCGACTCTGAAATGCAAATGGCCGGTAAAAAGCTTTAAGCTAATCTTAATAAACTAAAACTTAAAGCTATGGAAAACAATAAGATGCAAGAACAGATTGATGCCATAAATCAAAAGCTCGACATTATACTTGAGGAGGTGATGGCACAACGCGAAGTAAGACAAAATATTACCGACCTGTCGGCCGATATGAACATTATCGGCAAAGACCTTTTTGGAGCGGCAGTTACCGAACTCGACAATGCAGGTGTGGAAATAGACGGTGAAGCGGTTAAAGTATTGGTATTGAAAATTATCAGAAATATTGAAACCCTCAACGAAATGTTCGATATGCTTGAGAGCTTTTACGACCTAATAAAAGATATTTCACCTATTCTTCATCAGGCAGGTCTTGACGGCATTAAGGCAATGAACCGGTTAGAGCAAAAAGGTTATATCGATTTTATTAAGGAATCGGGGAAAATTATAGACAATATCGTTACCCATTTTGAGCTAGAAGATGTACGTCTGCTCGCCGATAACATCGTAATTATTTTGGAAACTGTGAAAAACCTCACACAACCCGAAATGCTTAGTGCTATCAACAATGGAGTGGTAGTTTATAAAAGTCTCGATGTAAATGATATACCGGCTTATTCTTTGTGGAAAGCTATGCGGGTTATGAACTCTCCCGAACTACGAAAAGGTTTGGGTTTTATGATAACTTTCCTGAAAAATATTGCCTCACAATCGGAAAATATCAATAAATAACAGATGAAACATTTTAATATTAACCATTTAAAAATTTATAATATGGCAACAAGAACAATAGCAGGTGTAAATGTGGATGTAAACGAAGAAGGTTATCTTACCGATGCATCGCAATGGACTAAAGAAATGGCAAGGGAAATTGCCAAAGAAGAGGGTATTGAACTTACCGGCAAACATATGGAGGTAATTGACTATATTCGTACTAAAGTTCTATCGGGCGAAGGATTAACAATTCGAGGTATAGGTAAGTCGGGAGTCGTGGATGCCAAAACCTTTTATCAGTTATTTCCTGGTGCACCTTTAAAAAAAGCAACCAAAATTTCGGGGGTACCTAAGCCGGTATCCTGTATTTAATAACTAAAACTTAAAGATATGGATAAGCAAAATGATTATCCTTTGAAAAAAATCATGATGATTTGCTCCAAAGGTACACTTGAGGATGTATATGCTGCTTTGGTAATGGGCAATGGCGCTGTGATGGAAGGTATTGAAACAAAAATGTTTTTTACCTTTTTTGGTCTTGATGCCATCACAAAAAAGACTATGAACCACTTGCATACGGCAACTGTGGGAAATCCTGCCATGCGTATGCCAGGCGGTTTACCTTTTCCCACACTACTTGGTGTTTTGCCGGGAGTAGAAGCCGGTGTTTCAAAAATGATGAAAGCCGGAATGGAAAAACTTGATATTCCGCCGGTGGAAGAATTTCTTGAACTTATCGAAGCCGGTGGCGGCGAAATTTATGCATGCAAACTCGCAGCCGATATGTTTAAACTTAAAAAAGAGGATTTTCACAAAACCGTAAAAGACATCATCACCGTTGGCGACCTTTATGCTATGTGTGGCGGCCTCGGAACACAAATTGTGTTTACCTGATACGAGTCTCGTATTTTTTAATCATAAAAACCTCAGCTTACGGTTGAGGTTTTTTTTTACTTTTGGCCTCGTTATGGTTACCGAACAAAATACAAGCAAAAACAAGTCTGAGGAAAAGGAAAAGGTAATGAGTTTTTGGGATCATCTCGACGAGTTGAGGATGCATATCATCAGATCGCTTATTGCTGTGGTGTTGTTAGCTTCTATTGCTTTTCTCAACCGTAAAATTGTGTTCGATTATGTAATATTAGCCCCGAGTAGTTCCAATTTTATAACATACCGGATGCTGTGCAAACTCGGACATTTTTTATCTGTTAGCAGCTTGTGTGTTAGCGATATGCATCTTAAAATTATTAATATTAAAATGTCGGGACAATTTTTAACCCATATGTATATTTCCATTGCAACCGGTTTTCTACTTGCTTTTCCGTATGTGTTGTGGGAAATTTGGCGATTTGTACAGCCTGCTATGCATGAAAAAGAAAAAAAACATTCTCGTGGAGGTGTCGTTATTAGCACACTGCTCTTTTTAACCGGCGTGTTGTTTAGCTATTTCCTTATAGTTCCGCTTACAGTAAATTTTCTGGGCACCTATTCGGTAAGCTCGGATGTGCAAAATCAAATTTCGCTTTCTTCTTATATCTCAACGGTGGTGTCGCTAACATTTGCCGTCGGCATTGTTTTCGAACTACCCATTTTAGTTTATTTTCTTACCCGTATCGGTGTAATTACACCCGGTTTTTTAAAGAAAAATCGTAAATATATGTTTGTTATTCTTTTGATTTTGGCCGCTATCATCACTCCTCCCGATATGTTTAGTCAAATAATGGTTGTAATTCCGCTCTGGGGTCTCTACGAGTTTAGCATACTTGTTTCAAAAAGAGTGTATAAACGAAACTTGGAAGCGCCGAAATAAGATATAATTTTGCAAATCAAGTATTACGATCTTTTTACTTTAATGTTTCAAACAGCTGACTAGTAAAAAACTGGTTTCTTTTGTCAGAAAAACGAATTCTGAAGAAACTGTTTGAAATTACATCTTTTTTATTTCTACTCCGGTTTTGCTATATTTTTCAGTTGGCAAACAAACACAGAGATTACGATCGCCAAAAGCATCGTCGATTTTGGTTACCGGAGTAAAGTATTTGTCGAAGCGTATCCAATTTAACGGAAAAGCAGCTTTTTCGCGACTGTAAGGTAACTTATAATCAGTAATCATAAGCATTTCTGCTGTATGGGGAGCATTGTAAATTACGTTGTTATTGCGTGTAGCCTGGCCGTTTTCTATTTCGGCAATTTCATTACGGATGGCTTTCATAGCTTCCACAAAACGGTCGAGTTCTTCGAGAGGTTCGCTTTCGGTGGGTTCTACCATAAGCGTACCATGTACCGGAAAAGCAACTGTTGGAGCATGAAAACCGTAATCCATCAATCTTTTGGCAATGTCGATAACGGCTATACCGGCAGTTCTCGCAAAAGCATTACAGTCGAGTATCATCTCGTGGCCTATTCTTCCGTTTTTACCACAATATAAAATTGGATAGCTATCTTTTAGTTGATGTGTAAGGTAGTTGGCGCTGAAAATAGCCATTTTGGTTGCTTCTTTAAGACCTGTTTTACCGAGCATTTTTAAATAACCGTACGAAATGAGAAGCACAAGAGCACTGCCGTAAGGAGCTGACGAAACAGCTGTAATTCCCTTTTCACCTCCTGTATCAACAAAAATATGTTTCGGAAGAAAATATTTCAGGTGTTTGGCAACACCGATGGGGCCGACGCCAGGTCCACCGCCACCGTGAGGAATACCAAAGGTTTTGTGTAGGTTCAAATGGCAAACGTCGGCACCTATAAAACCAGGATTGGTATAGCCAACTTGTGCATTCATATTGGCGCCGTCCATATACACTTGTCCGCGATAAGTATGAATAATTTCGATGACTTTGCGAATACCTTCTTCAAAAATACCATGAGTCGAAGGGTAGGTAATCATTAAAGCGCCGAGACGATCTTGGTATTTTTCCGCTTTCGATTGCACATCTTTGATGTCGATATTTCCGTATTCATCGGTTTTCACAACCACAACTTCGAAACCGGCCATCACGGAACTCGCAGGATTGGTACCGTGCGCCGACGCCGGAATCAGACAAATATTGCGCTGTTGTTGACCAATGCTGTGCAAATAGGCACGAATAACCATTAGTCCCGTATATTCGCCGGCAGCCCCCGAATTGGGCAT
This sequence comes from Bacteroidota bacterium, assembly GCA_003232915.1. Lineage (GTDB taxonomy): Bacteria > Bacteroidota > Bacteroidia > Bacteroidales > F082 > Sulfidibacterium. The sequence goes on from QIKE01000092.1 coordinate 14,600, forward strand.
AAACGACATAGCCGAGAAGCCGGTAATCTCACAAAATATACGTTCCATTTCGTTAATAATCTCTTGATACCCTTTGGCTTGTTCTTTGGGTACAAAAGGATGAATATCGGTAAATTCGGGCCAGCTTACCGGCATCATTTCCGAAACGGCGTTTAGTTTCATTGTGCAACTTCCCAAAGGTATCATCGACCGGTTTAGGGCAAGGTCTTTGTTTTCGAGCTTTTTAAGGTAGCGCATCATTTGTGTTTCGGAATGGTATTTTTTAAATACCTGCTGCTCCATAAAAGTAGATGTACGAACCAAATATTTAGGAAAATAAACTGTTGTCGTATTCCGGATATTCACTTCAGGAGAAAACGAGGCATTGCCTGCCGCTTCGTTGAAAAGCGTAACAATTTGGCTCACGTCTTTATCGACGGTAGTTGTGTCGAGACTAATGCCGATGTGTGTATTATCGAAATATCGAAAATTAATCTGTTGTTCGGTGGCTTTGTTGCGGATGATGTTGGCATTGAGCGTTGAAGGTAATTTTATGGTAAGAGTATCGAAAAAGTAATGATTAAGAATTTCAAAACCCGATTTCTTTAACTTTTCCGCAAGTATAACCGTTTGTTTATGAATATTTTTTGCAATTTCCGTAAGGCCTTCTTTACCGTGATAAACGCCGTAAAATCCGGCCATTATGGCCAATAAGGCTTGTGCGGTGCAAATGTTTGAAGTGGCTTTTTCCCGTTTGATATGTTGTTCGCGAGTTTGCAACGCCATACGTAAAGCGGTGTTTCCAAGTGCATCTTTCGATATGCCGATGATACGTCCTGGCATCTGCCTTTTAAAATCTCCGGTAGTGGCAAAAAAGGCAGCGTGAGGACCACCATATCCCATAGGAACTCCAAAACGTTGAGAATTGCCGAAAACTACGTCTGCACCCCATTCGCCAGGGGGAGAAAGCAAAACCAAACTCATCAAATCAGCGGCAACAGCAACCGGAACACCTTGCTTTTTCATCTTAGCAGTCATTCTGTTGTAATCGTTTATTTCGCCTTTCTGATCGGGATACTGAACCATACAGCCAAACACATCGCCGGTAGGTGTAAAATTAATATGGTCATCAATACGTAATTCGATACGATAGCTGCCAGCCCGTGTTTTCAGTACTTCGATGGTTTGCGGAAATAAATCTTTTGACACTAAAAATACATTGGCACCGGTTCTGACTTTAGCACGAGACCTCGCATGATAAAACATCAACATGGCTTCGGCTGCAGCTGTACCTTCATCAAGTAAAGAAGAATTGGCTAAAGGCAGACCCGTTAAATCGGCAATCATAGTCTGGAAATTTAACAAAGCTTCGAGCCTGCCTTGTGAAATTTCAGCTTGATAAGGTGTGTAAGATGTGTACCAACCAGGATTTTCAAAAACATTTCGCAAAATTACCGATGGTACAATAGTATTGTAATAACCCAAACCGATAAAAGATCTAAAAACTTTGTTGTCGGCGGCTACTTTGCGGATGTGATGCAAATAATCGTATTCATCCATCCCATCTTCAAGATTCAGTTCGTGTGGCAAACGTATATCAGATGGAATAGTTTGGTCAATTAATTCATCAACCGAATCAAGTCCCATTCGTTTCAACATAAGGTCAACGTCTTGTTTATCAAGGCCTATATGGCGTGTGGTAAAATTGTTTGATGCCATTATTACTAAATTAAAATTTAATGATGAGTTTGTCTGCAAAGTTAAGAATTTTTGTTAACTTGTTGGGTTTTTAACACTTGTTTTATCACAGGTTTTACTTATTTTGTCGTAACTATTCAGCCGCAAAACGTACAAAGAAAATGTCCAACTCTTCCAACTTTACAGCAACAAGTTATAAACTTTTAATTAGTAACAACTTATTAGGATGGCGTGTTTGTAAGACTGAAATTTTCAATAATTTTGTTGTTAATGAGTAGTTGAAAAAAAATATCATTCAAAGGTTTATCAAAAGAGCAATTGATATTGATAATCAATACATAGTCTACTCAAATCCGGGGACTTATTTCACAAGTCGAAAATCTTAGTAAACGAGAGGATATGCTTACTAAAGAATTAGTAAGATATAATCATCCTAAAAATAGCAGTAATAGTTCAATACCTATAATAAAGGATGAAAACTGGCATAGACGGAATCAAAGTTTACAACAAAAAACAGACGGGAAAGTGGAGGTCAAAAAGGGTATAATGGGTCAGTTAAAGATGGTAAAAAATACCTGATGAAACATCCATGATTGATTTAAAACCCACAAAGGAATGATTAAAAAAGCTATGAAGGAGCTTAATATTAATAGCCACAGGTTTTAACCTGTGGAATAATGGATTTGCCATTCCACGGGTTTAACCTGTGGAATAATGGTTTTGCCATTCCATGGGTTTAACCTGTGGAATAATGGATATGCCATTCCACGGGTTTAACCTGTGGAATAATGGTTTTGCCATTCCACGGGTTTAACCTGTGGAATAATGGTTTCCATTCCATGGGTTTAACCTGTGGAATAATGGTTTCCATTCCACGGGTTTAACCTGTGGAATAATGGTTTCCATTCCATGGGTTTAACCTGTGGAATAATGGTTTCCATTCCATGGGTTTAACCTGTGGAATAATGGTTTTGCCATTCCATGGGTTTAACCTGTGGTACAAACATCCCGCCAAAACAAAACAGAGATAATCAATAATATACAAAATTATAAACATCTGAAACATCCATGATCCGCTTGGGGCGGAACACACAGAAGAATTATTATAAAAGCCCCGGAGGGGCGTTATATTAGTAAACCCGACTTTCAAGTCGTGGGAATGAAAAAACGAGTACCGGTTTTGGCGGGATTTTTGCCCGCAGGCAGCAAAAATCGTGACAAAACTAAAATGCATACAAGCTGTTAATTACAAAATTATACACAGATGAAATGCTCGGGTAATGCAGTCAATGATGCTTATAGCCCAAATGCCAGTATTAGCGACTGAATTGTTACACCGGCAAATTGAAATTAACAATTTTAATAATATGTGGGGCGCAATACGCCGGCAATCAATTTAGCAACGCGTATTACCTGAATGGCGTAAGCGAACTCGTTGTCGTACCAAACATACAGCACAACTGTTTTTTTATCGGCCGAAATTTTTGTGGCCGGGCTATCTACAATAGCAGAAGCCGGTTCGCCGATAAAGTCTGACGAAACCGCGTCATTAGAAGTGGAGTATTTTATTTGCTGAACCAACTCACCTTCAAGCGAAGCTTTTAGCATCAAGCCGTTAACATCCTCAACAGTAACTTCTTTTTTCAAATTCAGCGCCATAATCACAAGCGACACGTTAGGCGTTGGCACACGGATAGCATTGCCTGTAAGTTTACCTTTAAGACTCGGTATAGCTTTGGCGATAGCACTTGCGGCACCTGTTTCGGTAATTACAAGATTGATTGGAGCCGAACGACCCCTGCGGTATTTTTTATGATAATTGTCCAACAAATTTTGATCGTTGGTAAAAGAGTGTACAGTTTCGAGATGCCCTTTTTCTATACCGTAAGTTTCTTCGATGATATGCAATACGGGCGTAGCTGCGTTAGTAGTACAGGAAGCAGCGGAGAAAATACGTTCATTTTTTATATCTACTGTTTTTTCATTTACACCGTAAACTATGTTAGGGATATCGTCGTCTTTTCCTGGTGCAGTAAGTAGCACTTTTTCAACTCCTTTAGCTTTTAGGTGTCGACTTAGACCTTTTCTATCGCGAAAAACACCGGTATTGTCAATCAATATTGCATTTTTGATACCGTATTCGGTATAGTCGATATTTTCGGGACTATCCGTGGCAAGCATAAGAACTTTATGCCCGTTGATGTAAATAGTTTTGTCTTTGAGATTTTCTATAGCCACACCACGAAAAGGCCCATGAACCGAATCGTGGCGAAAAAGTGATGCCCTTTTAATAATCTGAACATCATCGTTGCCACGGGTAACAATTGCACGTACTCTTAGTTGGGTTCCGTTTCCTTGAATAATCAACTGTCGAACAAGCAAACGTCCGATACGGCCAAAACCGTACAAGATAACATCGCGGGGTTCACAGGGTTTGTTTTCGGTAACTTGTAGATCTTTTAATTTAATATTAATAAAATCTTCTTCATCAACAAAATTGTTTTTCTCTTCCGTCCATTCACGGTTCAAACGCCCTATGTCGATGCGTGCGTGGCCAATATTGCAATGCAGAATAGCCTTTGCCAACTTCAGAGAAACTTTTATACGCAAAGGCTTGTCGATAATGTTTTCGGCATAGGAATGACGGTATAAAATTACACTTGCACTCCTGTCGATCAATTGGTTTCGGAATAAAACCAGTTCGATAGATTTGTCGTAGAAAAGTTTGTAAACGATACTGATAAATTCGTTGGCAAGTTTTTCTTGATACGACCAATCATTAAGAGAAGTAAGATACTTCCCGTTCATGTCTTTTGTTTGTGTCATTGTCCATTAATTTGAAATAAATCTGTAAAATAAAAAAGCTGTCGGGCAAATATAAAAAAGAAGGCGATTGTAATTAAAACAACTGCCTTTTTTATAAAAATTCTACATAGTGTCTGTTGGAAAACTATTTTCTAATAATGTCGTTAGAAAATGTCAAGTTAGAGTCTTTGCCTCCTTTAAAGACTAATAATTACTAGAGTAAATAATTAGTCTTTAAAGCGAGTGTAACAAAGAAATTGATGTTTTAGGGCAAGCACTGTTTAACAGCTTACTGCCCGAGATAAGCTTTTAGCAAGCGGCTACGTGACGTATGTCGTAACCTTCTGATAGCCTTTTCCTTAATTTGTCTTACACGTTCACGAGTCAATTCAAATTTAGCACCTATTTCTTCGAGTGTAAGGCCATGGTTCATTCCTATGCCGTAGTATAAGTTAATAACATCGCGTTCTTTTTCGCTCAATGTAGCCAATGATCGCTGAATTTCTTTTCCAAGTGATTCGTGCATCAGGTTGTCATCGGTATTTCCCATATTACTCGGTACGAAAATATCAATAAACTTGGTATCTTCATCCGAAATAAGCGGAGCATCCATCGAAACATATTTAGTGGAAACTTTCATGGCCGAATCAATTTTCTCTTTTGTTACCTCCATTTCGCTGGCAATTTCACCTGACGAGGGCGGACGTTCGTACCTTTGCTCCAGTTTCGACGACACTTTTTTAATTTTGTTGAGCGAACCCACTTGATTCAGAGGTAATCTAACAATACGTGATTGCTCGGCCATAGCCTGAAGAATAGCTTGCCTGATCCACCAAACAGCGTAAGAAATAAATTTAAAGCCTCTTGTTTCGTCGAATCGTTTTGCCGCTTTTATCAAACCCACATTTCCTTCATTTATCAAATCGGGAAGACTTAAACCCTGATTTTGGTATTGCTTGGCCACCGATACAACAAAACGTAAATTAGCTTTGGTCATTTTTTCAAGCGCTTCTTTATCGCCGGTTTTTATTCTTCTTGCCAATTCCACTTCTTGTTCCGCAGTGATAAGCGCTTCTTTTCCTATCTCCTGCAAGTATTTATCAAGCGAAGCAGTATTTCTATTAGTTATTGATTTTGTTATCTTTAGCTGTCTCATACCTTATGTTACGATTTGTTTTTATTATGGTTTCAAAAAAAGAAACGCAATTTATTCAAAAATATTCCGGACTACAAAAGATTATTTCATAAATTCATACGACACCCGCATACCGTTTGGATAAATCCCTTTCAAATGAACAACATTATGACTTGATTTGTCAAGTGCGCTATCTAAGTCATCTTTTGAATTTAGCTGAACACCATTTACTTCTGTAATGATAAAACCCTTTACGATGCCACCCCTTTTCAATATTCCATCTCTTACTTCAACCACCGTAAGTCCGTTGTTGATGTTTACATTCGACAATTCATCAGATTTTGCTTTACGTAGCGACACATTTAAATCACTATTGTAAAAGACATCTCCAACCTTCACAATGGTTGTCGTTCCATTTTGATTTTTCAGTATAACCGAATAAGTTTTTTTCTTCTTGTCGCGACGGATTACCACTTTTACTTTATCGCCAGGATTGTATTGGCCGATAGTTCCCATCAGTTCCGAAATAGAATTAATGGGGGTAGTATTAATATCCAATATTACATCACCCTTTTTAATGCCGGCCTTATAGGCACCACTGCCATCAATTACACCGGCCACATATACACCATTGACTTGGGACAGACCTTCATCTTTTGCAAATTCAGCGTCAATATCACGAATTTGAATACCAAGATAAGCTCTTTGAATTTCGCCATATTTCATCAGGTCGTCTACCACTTTTTTTACTATATTAACAGGAATTGCGAAGGAATAGCCTTCGTAAACTCCTGTATGCGAGGCAATGGCAGCGTTAATGCCAACCAACTCTCCTCTTGTATCAACCAACGCACCACCACTGTTTCCCCTATTTATTACTGCATCGGTTTGAATAAATGACTCAATGGACGATTTGGCACCGAGGATGTTAATATTCCTGGCTTTGGCACTTACAATACCTGCCGTTACAGTGGAAGTAAGATTAAAAGGATTTCCTACGGCAAGTACCCATTCGCCTACCTTCAAGTTATCGGAATTGCCATAAGTAAGATAGGGCAAATCTTTGGCTTCTACTTTTATTAGTGCAAGGTCTGTCGAAGGTGATGTACCTATGATTTTACCTTCCAATTCACGCTTGTCGTTGAAAGTAACAGTAATTTTGTCGGCACCTTCCACTACGTGGTTGTTAGTAACAATATATCCGTCGGGCGAAATCACTACACCCGAACCGAAAGCGATTATAGCACTTTGGTGATGTGGATAGAAATAATCGCTGAAAGGCCCGAAGAAATTGTTGTAAACTTCAGTTTTTACTCCCATTTCGGTTTTAATATGCACTACTGCATTTACCGACTTTGCAGCAGCAGCTGTAAAATCGGTGTTTTGTGGCGGTACATAACTCGCCTGTATTACGGGAAGCCTATTTTGATCTCTTTCGATATGTTGAGGAGTTGCGCTAATTTGCGGTTTAATAAAATAAAACATGACAACCAATACCAAACCAGCACCTATGAGGCCCCCAAGAAAACTTTTAACAAAATTTTTCATACTATCATGATTTTTAAAACTTTTAATCTAATATTTAATGTTTGTTGTCTCAACGTTCGATTATCTTTCTAATTTTGCATCCTTTGTTAATGTTTGTTAATGAAAACAATAGAACCTTTTTTAACTTTGAGGATTATCAATAATCAAACCGTTTTAAACAGGTTTTGTTATTTTAACAATCTTTAAAAGATGAAATTTAATTTTTGGAAATGTCAGGGTAACGGAAACGATTTTATCATTATTGACGAATGGGGAGGCCGGCAGAATATAAGCGAAGAACAAATTGTGGGGCTTTGCAATCGCCATTTTGGTATTGGTGCCGATGGTTTAATGCGTATCGGAAAATCAAATAATAGCAATTTTGAAATGCTTTACTATAATGCCGACGGAAAGCCCGCGAGTATGTGTGGTAATGGCGGACGCTGTATTGCGGCTTTTGCTTTTTCACGAAAATACACCACTAAAACCATGATTTTCGAAGCATACGACGGGCTTCACAACGCAACAATTGAAAAAGAAATTATTTCACAAAAAAAATATTATATTTCATTGGAAATGAGCAATGTTGAAAAGGTGGAAAAAGAAGACAAGTATTATTTTCTCAATACCGGCTCTCCGCATTACGTCGAGTTTGTTGAAAATGTTGCCGGTTTGGATGTGATTGGCAAAGGCGGCAACATCAGAAACAGCAAACGTTTTGCACCAAACGGCACTAATGTTAATTTTGCAGAATTCAACGGCAACCGACTTTTTGTCAGAACCTACGAACGCGGTGTCGAAAACGAAACGTTTTCGTGTGGTACCGGCATTATCGCAACAGCCATTGCCGCTTATCTCGAAACAGGAAAAAAAGATTTTTCACTCCATACACCCGGTGGCGATTTTACGGTCGATTTTAAAAAAGTAAAAGAAATGTTTACACACATCTACCTGCACGGCCCTGCCGAAATAGTGTTCAGGGGAACTATCGAAATATAATAATGTGTGTGTGTTTAACAATAAATTATCCTTCTTCTCAGAAGGAGGCTTTGATTTGTCCAACACCAGGTATGTACGTATCTTCAATTTTTTTTGAATTAACCCTATTAACGATATTAGTATCTCGAAACTTTTATTTACCTCTTCAATTGTGATTCGTTAATTGATATTCATCAAGATTAAATCCACAAAAAGTCATTAACAAAAAAGATGAAACTGCTATGTAAAAATATTTTACAAGCAGTAATGAGTAATTATTTTACAACTGTCCAACCGGTTTATAATACTAAGTTTCAATATTATACGATAAAATGGATTTATCAAATATTCAACTATTTTTCATAATAAAATCTTATTTCATTGATATACTGTAGGTAACGTTTTGTTATGATTTAGTTAAAAAATATTGATACTGTAATCTTCAATGTGTTAGCTATGTCATTTCGGCTGAATAATTATAAAATGCAAGATTTTATTCTAAGAATTCCTGAGATAGCGTAACTTTGTATTTACTTGCAGATTTAATGAGTTCCAAAAATGGCCTATTTTTTTGCATTGTTGGGTGTGTCAAGTCCCAGTTCTTGAACCAGTTTTTGTTGCAGTGTGGTGAGTTGAATTCCGTAACGCATTTCGCCTCTTACGCTAAACGAAATACGGCCTGTTTCTTCCGAAACAACAATGGCAAGCGCATTGGAAATTTCTGTTATGCCTATGGCTGCCCTATGACGCAGTCCGGCATGATGGCTCATCTTCTTTTTGGAAACCGGCAAAATACAGCCTGCTGCTTTAACGCGGTTTTTGGTGATAATCATAGCGCCGTCGTGCAAAGGAGAATTGATAAAAAAAATGTTTTCAATCAACTGACTATTAATGTCGGCATTGATAGTTTCGCCTGTGTTGACATATTGATTGAGTTCGTTTCCACGTGTGATAACGATTAATGCACCTTGTTTTATTTCGCTCATATGGCGGCAAGCATTTACAATAGGATCGATGTTGGTTTCGATTTTATATTTAAAATATTTTTGTAAAAAATTGAATTTTATACCGTATTTACTTAAAAAACCAGGTCGCCCCAATTCAAGAAGAAACTGTCTTATTTCCGGTTGAAAAATAATAATCAAAGCGATAATACCGACATTGAAAAAAGCACCAAGGATGTCGGACAACAATTCCATTTTCAAGGCATAAGTTATTTTCCACAAAATAAAAACCGCTATAATACCGAGTAAAATATTAACCGCTGCTGTTCCTTTTAATAATTTATAAAAGGTATAAAGCAACACTGCCACCAAAAAAATGTCAAGTACATCTAATATCCGAATGTCGATAAACAATTTGTTTGCCTTTAAATTTTTTCAAAAATAATAAAACCTTTGATACTTGCAACGTGAGTGCCTCAAATATAAAAGCGTTGAAGGTGATACCAAGAAAATAAAATAATAAGAATTTTCTTCCAAATAAATATGCTTATTTATCACATTTGCTATAAAAGTATTATCAGTTAACCGGAGGAAAAACATTTCTATACAAAAGTTTTCAAATGGTAGGCTATCAACCCTTCCATAGGTACTTTCATTATGTGCAAAACTTTTATGCCATTACTATCCATCACTTCTTGTAAGATATTGCTAAAGTAAAAAGCCACCGAACCTGTAAAAGCAACCGGAAGTTTCTGAATTCCTTTGTAGTGCGCTAACTGTTTTCGAACGAAATCTTGAAAATTCATATACAAAATTTTGTTGATAAAAGCATTATCGGAATATATTTGTGCAAATTTTGCCAAACTTGCAATCCATTGATTTGCATTATATTCCTTATAAATTTTGTGCAAAATCTGTGTAAAATCCATCTGTACATAATCATAAAATGCTTCGGTAAGTTCTTTACCGACTCTCTCTGAAAGAATTTCTTTAAGCAACAACTTCCCGATATAAGTTCCACTACCTTCGTCACCAAGTATGTAGCCAAGTGAAGGTACATTGTCAACAATTTTGCTACCATCCCACAAACACGAATTGGAACCAGTACCGAGAATACAGGCAATACCTTCGGAATGTCGCAACAAAGCTAAGGCAGCACCATAAAGATCGTGATTAATAAAAATTTTGGCTGCACTAAACAGTTCCCAAAATACACTTTTCACCATAGCACAATTGGCAACAGACGAACATCCGGAACCGTAAAAATGAATTTCCTCGATCGTATCTTGCTCCAAATCATTGTGTAAAATATTGGATAGTATTTTACTGATAGTACTTCTGGAAACATAATTTGGATTAAAACCTTCAGTAAAAAATTCATTAATAAGTTTACCATCGTCGAGTAATGCCCAGTGGGTTTTGGTTGAGCCGCTGTCAATGATTAATTTCCTATCCATATTATTATTTTAGGTACAAAGATAATAAGTCCGGCAACAGCCGCTGCAATTGCACTGACAAGAACTGCACCAGCAGCTAAATCCTTTATACGACCTGCATTGGGGTGCTTATTCGGATGTATCATATCAACCAACTCTTCAATAGCAGTATTAATAATTTCGGTACTTATTACCAGTCCGATAGATAAAGTAACAACGATCCATTCGTTTTGCGAAAGCGTGAAAAACATACCTACCACAACTACAAGAAAAACCATTGACAAATGAATCAATAAATTATGCTGGCTTTTTATGGCAAAACATAAGCCATGAAATGCATAAACAAAACTTCTCATTCGTTTTTTTACCGAAAAATTTTTACCTTTTTTATACATAACAGAAAATCTGAACTTATTTTTCAAAAATACGATAAAATCTTTTGAAAATCATAAAAAAATAGCCATCTTGCACACAAATTTAAAATTGCATACTAAACAACTACGCAAAAGGAGGGAACGTTTTTATGGCTTTTGCTACAAACAACAAAAATAAGATGAAACATCCATGACAAACAGGTTTGACACACAAGAGAATTATTAAAAAAGCTCCGAAGGAGTGTAATATTAATAGCCACAGGTTTTAAACCTGTGGAATAATGGCTTTGCCATTCCACGGGTTTAATCTGTGGTACAAAAAAACGTCAGAACCGTTTTGGCGTGATTTTCGATGGCGAAGTCGAAAATCGTGACAAAACATAAACAACGTATTAACAGTATATTACAATATTATAAGCATATGAAAAGCTTTTTAAAAAGATTTATTGCTTTGCGAATGGTCAGAAGCCACAAGAGTAGAGAAAATGCTATTGACGAACTGGAAAAAAGACATTTTAATAAATATCACTCCAATTACAACGACAGTATTTATTTTGCAGGTTTAAACAAAGACGGTTTTTCATTTGTTAGCCGGATGGCATTTCGCAACGGCAAACACAACGAAAATTGGCTGAAAATTTCTATTCCGGGCGAAGGAGTTTGGGGGTTTGAAAATCTTGAATTAAAAGAAGGCGAAAATTTTAAGCAGGGAGAATTAAAATATTGCAATATTGAACCGGGTGAACTTTGGGAAATAGAATACCAAGGCCTTGTTTATCAGGGAAACAAGCACTACCAGATTGAAATGAAACTCAAATGGCATTCAATTACCCCCATCGCCGATTTCGATAATGTGGGTACATCTTACGAGCAAGTGGCTTTTCAACTTGCCACAAAAAAATGGAATCCACGCTTTTTCAAAAAAATCAGAGAAATACTCAAGGTTCATTACGAACAGGCCGGCAACATTATCGGTACTATTACTTGGAAAAGAAAAAAATACGACGTGCAATTAAGAGGATTTCGCGACCACAGCTATGGCAACCGCAACTGGATTGACTGGGGACGAAATCTCTGGCTTATCGGCATGCTCAACGATGGTAGATTTTTCAATATCAGCATAGTAGATTACGATTTTATCAAAAACCTGAAAGCGGGATTTTTATGGAACCGGAGAGAGTACCATAACATTGCCTTCACACCTTCGTTCGGCAGTTTGAAACTTATAGAGCCTTTGCCTGGACATCTTTCATTCAACATTAAAGAAACCGAAAATAGTGCGGCCATTCCAATAAACATTGATATGAAAACTTTTTTTCCGTTTACTATGGACGGAGTTTACCACATAAGGCAAGCAGAAGCCTCCGTCGAATGGGGAGGCATCAAAGGTATTGGTATCGCCGAAATGGGTATTAATCTCAGAAAATACAATGTTATTATCTGATTTAAATGAATTGGAAAAAACCCGAACACAATACTGTCATATAACAAAACGAAAAACTCTTATATTCTTACTACATTGATATAACTCCACCCGTAGCATCTCACTCTTTCACTCTTTCGTCCACTCGCCCACTCAGCCTTTAGCTCAATCTTTCACGTCAAAATATTATCTCACCTTTTTAAGTATTTTTATGAAGTTTATCAAAATAAATTCATATATTTGCGCCCTTAAATTGATTAACCGATTATTAATCATTATATTATTACAAAAAATGAATACAATTAAAAAAGGACTATTATTGTTAGCGTTAAGTGTTTTTATGAGCGGTTTCAGCTTTGCACAAAGCAGTTTAAAAATCGGATATATTGATTCTAACGAAGTGCTTTCCATTATGCCTGTTACCGATTCGTTGCAAAAAGAACTAAAAGTTTATTCAGCTAATCTGCAGAAGCAATTAAAAACCATGATGCAGGAATACCAAACCAAGGTTCAAGCTTATCAAAATAACATGGGAACCATGTCAGATTTGATCAGGCAAACCAAAGAAAAAGAAATTAATGATTTGCAAACACGTATTCAGCAATTTCAGGGTTCGGCTGATCAAGATTTGCAAAACAAACAAAAAGAATTGTTTAACCCGGTTATTCAAAAAGTAAAAGACGCTATTACCGCGGTGGGTAAAGAAAACCATTATTCGTACATTCTAGACATTGCACAAGGTGTGGTTCTTTATTACGAAAATGGCGACAACATTCTTCCCAAAGTAAAAGCCAAACTCGGAATTAAATAGTGTTTGCTGGAAAACATCATTTTTTTCTTTATGTTCGCTTTGGGAATTAGTCATTTACGTTTGCAATCCCATTATACTCAAAACTTCACAGAGTTCGAACTTACTGTTTTCTGAAGAATGATTATAAAAAAAACTGATGGTTTTCTTGCTTACGATATGGTATAAATCACTCGTACCAGTTTGCGTACATATTGTAATTGTTAGAAATACGATGTACTTCCCCTTCGAGTAGCGATTTTTCCATTTCTTTGATTTTCTTGGCAGGCACTCCGGCGAAAACACTTCGAGAATGCACATGCGTATTTCTTAAAACCACAGCTCCGGCTGCTATCAACGAGTTACTTTCGATAACTACACCATCCATTATAATAGCTCCCATACCGATAAGTACATTATTGCGAATAGTACAACCGTGAACAATGGAGCCGTGTGCAATTGACACATTATTGCCAATTTCCACTGCCGCTTTTTGGTATGTACAGTGGATAATTACGCCGTCTTGAATATTTACATTATTGCCGATGCGTATTCTGTTAACGTCGCCACGTACCACTGCGTTAAACCAAATACTACAATCGTTTCCTATAATTATATCACCAGTTAGTGTTGCGTTTTCGGCAATAAAACAATTTTTCCCCCACTTTGGCAATACTCCTTTAACCGATTTAATCAATGCCATAATTTTCTGTTTTTTATATTCATTTTTCTTTCAAAACCTTATCTCTTCGCATCTTCACATCCTTGTTTCCTCGCCCTTTCGTTTTTTCTTCCGGATAATCAATGGTATAATGCAGTCCGATACTTTCTTTGCGGTTCATCGCCATTTTTATTACGAGGTAGCCCACATTTATCATATTTCGCAGTTCGCAAATATCTTGCGAAAGAATGGACTTGTCGTAAAGGTCTTCGGTTTCTTTATAAAGAATTTCCAGTCTGTCGAGAGCTCGTTTCAATCTTAGATCGGAACGGACGATTCCCACATAATTGCTCATTATTGATTGCAATTCTTTTTTCGATTGTGTTATCAAAATCATTTCTTCGTTTAAAACCCTTCCCGAAGCATCCCAATTGGGTACACTACTGTGAAAATTGTAGTTTTTCAAGCTTTTTATAGCGTGTTGGGCTGCACGATGTGAAAATACGGCTGCTTCGAGCAAAGAGTTGGAAGCAAGGCGGTTAGCGCCGTGAAGACCTGTTGATGCCACTTCGCCGGCTGCATACAAATTACAAATTCCGGTTTGCGCAAACTCGTTGGTTTTGATGCCACCACACGAATAATGAGCGGCAGGAACCACCGGTATCATTTCTTTAGTAATGTCGATGCCGATACTTAGGCATTTGGCATAAATGGTGGGAAAATGATTTAGGATTTCGATTTTATTAATATGGCGTGCATCCAGAAAAACATAGTCATCGCCCGAAAGTTTTAGTTCTTTGTCGATAGCACGTGCCACAATATCGCGTGGAGCCAGTGAACCCATTTTGTGGTATTTGTGCATAAATATCTCATCTTTCTTTGTTTTGAGCATAGCACCTGCTCCGCGCAAAGCTTCACTGATTAAAAACGACGGTTTTTCACCTGGGTTATACAACGAAGTGGGATGAAATTGTACGAATTCAAGGTTCTCAAGATGTGTTTTAGCTCGATATGCCATAGCAAGACCGTCGCCTGTGGAAAATAACGGATTGGTAGTGGTTTGATAAACATTGCCCATACCGCCCGTAGCAAGCATAGTGGTGCGTGCAAGTATGGTTTCTATTTCACTCGTTGTGCGATTCATTGCGTAAACCCCATAACAGATAATATCGCTGCGATGCCTTGTAACCATTTCGTTAAGATGATGTTGCGTAATCAAATCAATAGCAAAATAATTTTCAAGAATTTCGATGTCGGGATGTTCTTTAACTTTTTGACTTAGTGCTCGTTGTATTTCGTAACCCGTATTGTCTTTATGGTGTAAAATACGGAATTCCGAATGCCCTCCTTCACGGGCAAGGGCATACTTTCCCGACTTTTCTTTGTCGAATTGCGTACCCCAAGCAATAAGTTCTTTTATCCTTTCGGTAGATTCGATGATGGTGATTCTAACGATTTTTTCGTCGTTGATACCGGCACCGGCTTGAATGGTGTCGGAAATATGTTTTTCGTAATTATCGGGCGAATACATTACAGCAGCTATTCCTCCTTGCGCATAAGAAGTAGCCGTATTGTCCATGCTGCTCTTTGATAAAACAATTACTTTTCCATATGCAGCCACTTTCAAAGCAAAAATTAGGCCTGCACTTCCAGAACCAATAATTAGAAAATCAGCTTTGCGTTGCATCGGTTTGTTTTTTTGCAAAATTACGGAATTTTAAAATCAATTATTGACATATCCTAATTTTATGTTTATATAATATCATTAATTTGCCGGAAATATTAAAACCAAAATTATCAGGATTTTATGAGTTTAATTGATTACTTTAGCTTGATTCTAAGATAGAATAGATGGTTACTATTATGATGAAAATCATGGCGTCTTGAATGCATTTAGCTATGTTTTTGTTTAAATTTATGTATGGATCATTTAAACGGAAACCGTCATAATCACCTATGGTTAAGTTCTATAAGTGGTTATCTATCCCTTTTTAGAATAGAGCCAACATTTATAATTACTTAGATGGTTCCTCTTGTATAAATAATCAAGATAATTGTTTCATCATCCATAAACATCTGCGTTCTATCTTTTTAAATTGTACATAAGGGAAGCTGTTCGGCTAGTTGTCCGGGCAACCTCATCTATGTTTAAACCTTTACTTTTGGCAATTATTTCGGCCACGTAAGTAAGATAAGCACTCTCGTTACGCTTTCCACGAAAAGGAACGGGTGTAAGGTAAGGCGCATCGGTTTCGAGAACGAGTTCATTTAAAGGAATTTTTTTTACTGTATCATACAATCCCGAGTTTTTAAAGGTAATTATCCCTCCGATACCAATTTTAAAACCTACGTCCATAATTTGTTTTGCCTGATGATAATCGCCTGTAAAACAATGAAAAACACCTGACAAATCATCAGTCAGCTCTTCTTTGACAATAGAAAGTGCTAAATCGAAAGCGTTTCGTATATGAATGGAAACCGGTAGTTTAAACTTTTTTGCAAGGCGCAATTGAAACCCGAAAGCCTCCTTTTGCTGTTCCTTGAATTGTTTATCCCAATACAAGTCGAGGCCTATTTCACCCACGCCGCAATAATATCCCATTTGTAAACTGTTGGCTACTTTTTGCAATTCTTCTTCAAAATTTTCTGTTACCGAAGTAGGATGCAATCCCATCATAGGCAAGCAATTATCAGGAAACTCTAAGTGTAAAGCCATCATATCTTCAACTGTTGTACTGTCAATATTAGGGAAAAGCATATAGTGTATGCCTTTTTCGATAGCACGGTTTACAACTTCATAACTATCGTTACAAAATTCTTCAACATAAAGATGTGTATGAGTATCAATGAAAAGCATAACTGCAAAAATAGCGTAATAAGTAAAGTGGAAGAAACATTTTTTTTCAACAGTGTTCGATATTGAACATTCAGTGTACATTTTACAACATTATCAAAAATTAGCGTTATTGAATTCCAAATAGTTGTATATTTACGCACAATTATTGTGAGTACGAAACCAAATTTATTCACATTCATCATTAAAAAGCAAAAACACATGAAACGAATTACTGTAATTATTTTTTGTTTAATTTTTAGTATTAGCGCTATTTCACAAGATTTATCACTTAATCAAATACTAAACAAGTATTACGCAACTGCAGGTTTGAAACATTTAATAAAAAAGAAGACCATTGAGATGAAAGGCAAATCAATGAGGCAAGGTATGGAAACGCCGTTTACTGTCTATCTAAAGAGACCAGATAAATACCGCCTTGAAGTATCCATACAGGGGCAAAAGATGATTCAGGTTTACAACAGTGGCAGCGGCTGGATGATTGCACCATGGACAGGAAGCACCGAAACCAAAGATCTTACCGGACAACAGTTGAAACAGATGAAAAAGCAAACCGACATAGAAGGCCCGCTGTATCAATACAAAGAAAAAGGTAACAAAGTAGTGTTGCTCGGCAAGAAAGATATGGAAGGTACAGAAGTTTACAAAATAAAACTTACGGAAAAAGACGGCGATATAACCACTTACTTTATTGATGCAGAAAATTTTGTGGTGCTCAAAACTAATACAAATACCAAAATAAGAGGCGAAGAAGTGGAATCCGATACTTATTACAGCGATTTTAAACCTGTGGGCGATGTGGTTATGCCTTTCAGTATAGAAATGAAATACAACGGACAAACAGG
>QIKE01000064.1 GCA_003232915.1 Bacteroidota bacterium
ATATTGGTCAAATCATAAATCACAATCTTATTTCTTCCTTTAAATAAGCTATAAACAATTGAATACAGTTGACTCTCTATATCCTCTTTGTATTTGTACATCTGTTCTGCCACCTTATATAAACGATAACGCGTAACAGGATGATCATCGTTTACCGGATATAACTCCGATTTCCCGAGATTTAGCAGATTTTGTTGCTGTATTTTTTTCCCCACTTTGTAGGTATGAACCAACCGATAATATGTATATACTTTATCGGAATTTTTGTTGCTTTTTTCAATTCGTCTTATAAATAATATTAGTCATTATTTAGAAACGTTAAAATAAGTAAAATTTCAATACGAAAAACACAAATGGGGCACTACCAAATGAAATTTGAGTTTTCATCTATCTTATACTCAATATAATATGGTTATTTGGAGTGCTTATAAATTTCTACGTAAAATTTTATAACCCTGTATTACAACGCATTACAAATTAAATTTTTCCTTGAATTTTTTGCTTTTGGGTTCAGATTTGCAAGTTGGGTTAACGCCCGCAAAACCGTGTCTGCGCTTGGGACATTGTTGCCGGGTATGGAGGACAAATGCTCGCCAAGATTAGTGTTGATATCTTCAATATAGCTCCCACCGGACAAAAATACACAAGCCAAATTCTTGATATTGTCGCTGTAACTATAGCCAACCAACTTGCCCCTAATTCCTAATTCATTGTCTATCAAATTACTAAGACCTGAACTGTCAAACATCTTATTCACAAAAGAAATTCCTGAAAAAGGACTGACGTCGCTAACTAATTTTTGTACTTTTATGCTCATAATTTTATCCTTAGTTTGTTTTATGTCAAAAAATAAGTGCTAAAATTATACGGTCAAATGCTGTGTAAATTATTTTTACACAGTTATTTGACCTGCTTTGTTAATATCTTAGTTGCTGATATAAGGTAGTATTAAATATCAGATATATTTGGAGATAAGGCTATGTTTTTCTTAATAATCCATATAAATATTTTGAATATCTGGCATTTACATCACCTACATATAACGGTTTCCACTAAAATGGTAGTAGATCCCCCAAAAAAAATGAATGAGTTAATTTTCTAAAGTAGAAATAAAAATAAAATTTAGCCATTATTTTGAAGAAATGCCTATTTAATATCCTAATTTTTTAATTTTGCAAACTCTAAAAGGAGGCGAGGTAGCTCAGTTGGTTAGAGCGTCGGATTCATAACCCGGAGGTCCCGAGTTCAATTCTCGGTCTCGCTACGCCAAAAAAGCTTGTTGTATTGCAGCAAGCTTTTTTTATTTCCTTGTTGTTAACATTGTTTTCATCTTCTTCGCTTAAATTTCTTGATAGTTTATGTTTTAATTTATATGAGGAATGTAATCGTCTACCGTTAAATACGCAAACAAGTGTATATATAAATATTAAAAGCGTGCAATATTTTCGTAATTCGCTGATTATCTTATTTATGAATAAGACTACGGTAGATGAAAGGATACCCCATTTTAATTTAATAGATTAAAAGTGCAATTGCAACAAAAGGTATAGTTAAGAATTGCCAACGATATTTATATAAAGACTGCCAATATAGTTTTACAGTAGATAAAGTTAGTAAACCGGAGGAACTCAATCAAAACGCACTAATCTTAAAATTTGAAGGCGTTGGAATTTTCGTTAGAGGGAGTATTTAAAAGCAAGCCATGTATCAATTTTCAATTGTATTATGGCTTTTGGAGAAAATTTAGATGGGATAGGAAGTTTTGAAAAGATTGAGGTTGTTGAAATTGAAGAGATGCATACATATGCAGGAGGGGAAAAACTTTGTTTGAATCTGGATTGCTGTTGATAGAAATGGAAAAAAATTCATCAACTGTGAGATTGATACTTGTGGTACCAAAACAGGAGAAAAACTTTGGGAAAAGATAAAGGATAAGGTCGAGGACAAAGTATGCACTGATTATTGGAAACCTAACGAAAATTTTGTTCTCAAGAAAAATCACATACAAACAACAACTAAAACATTTACTGTTGCTTGACACAATATTTTTTTCGTCATTTTTTAACAAGATTAAGAAAACAATCAAAATATTATACAAAAGTTGTTTACTCTGCAAAACTGTTAATGAAAAAATGGAATGAGTATTTATATAGAATCTCTTAACAATGCCAAGTGAATTTCAGAGTTTTATTATTTTATTAATAATAGCATATTTCACAATATCGACATTACTTTTTAAATGCAGTTTTTTCATAATATTGTTTTTATGAGCATTTACGGTACGTACGCTAATCATAAGTTTTTCAGCAATTTCGGTATTTGAGTTACTTTCGGCAACGAGTTTAATAATTTCTTTTTCGCGATGAGTAAGTATCGACTCTCGCGAAGAAGTTGTACGGGGTTTCCCAATATGCATGGCATATTCTTTCAGAATAGTATTGCTTATTTCTTTGTCGAAATATTCGCCTCCTGCATAAACTGTCCTCACAGCTGTTAAAAGTTCATTGTGTGAAATTTCTTTAGATAAAAAACCTTTTGCTCCCGACTTGATGCTATTAATAAAATAGGCTTCACTGTTATACATTGACAGCATAATAACCTTTATTTCAGGAAATTGATTGGTAATTACGGCACAGGCTTCAATTCCTGTTTTACCGGGCATACTAATGTCAGAAAGAACAACATCGGGCTGTATCTGTTCAATGGTTTCCAACAATTCATCACCATTTTTCACTACTGCCACAACATCCATATCATTGGCATAATGAAGTAAAGCATGAAGCCCTTCTCTGAAAAGTTGATGGTCGTCGGCAAGCATCACCCGTATTTTATTCATTCCAAAGGTATTATTATATCTATTTTTGTTCCACGCAGCTGTGAAGAAGTCAATTCTAAATTTCCATTGAGCAAATTTACTCTTTCTTTCATATTACCGAGTCCGTTGCCTTTTAAAAAATTTTGATCATTCAATAAAAAGCCATTACCGTCATCAAGCAAAGTAAAAAACAGGTTTGAATCAATTTCTTCAAGGCTAAGGTGGATATAATTGGCGTCGGCATGCTTTAGTGTATTGTTTATGGCTTCTTGAGTAATTCGAAATAAATAAATTTCGATATTGCGAGGATAGTGTTCTCGTTTTAAATTTATGAGCAAGTGTATTTTTATAGGATAAGTATCCATTACCTCTTTGCAAAGATTTTGAAGTGCAGTTTGCAAACCGAACTCTTTAAGTACCGAAGGCATCAAATTGTTAGAGATGTTCCGAATTTCTTTAGCTGTACTCGAAAATATTTGCATAGCTTCTTTTATAATGATTCTCAGCGTTTCCTCTTTTGCATTTAGTGCACTTTCGAGTTTCATTTTGCCAGCCAGCAACATTTGACCGAGGCCGTCGTGTAATTCACGCGAGAGTCGTTGACGTTCTTCTTCTTCGGCATCAATCACCGAACGGAGACGTTTTTTTTTCTCTTCTTCTAACTTGTTTGCTTGAACCTTTAATTTAACCGACATCTTATTAAAATAGTTCGTCAGCTCCCCAATTTCATCTTTTGTTTCAACTTTAAGTATATTTCCGTATTCACCGGAAGCAATTCTTGTGGTTTCCGTTTTCAACTTTTTTATAGGATTGGAAAACTTTTTGGAAAAAAAAGCAATGATGGACGCTGCAATCAAAGCAATGAGCAAACTTAGATATATAATATTGTCGCGAATAGAATAAATTGGTATCATGGCTTCTTTAGTATCAATTTCGGCCAGAATAACCCATCGAAGATTAGAAAATACCAGAGGACTATATGAGCTTAAAACAGGGATATTCCGGTAATCTTTAAATTGTGATCGGCCGGTAAAACCCTTAAGTGCCCGATAAACGCCTTTGGTCCTAACTTTGATTTTATAGACCGAATTTTCTAAAAATCGCGAAGTGCTACGCATCAACGAATCATACCCTACAAGATACACTTCACCCGTTTTTCCTAAACCATTATTCGGATTATTTTCAAACATAATGGCATTGATAGCCGAAGGACGAACAATTAGAATCACTATTCCGGAAAAAAGCCCGTTGGCATCAAAAATGTTTTTCCCTATTAACAATTCGGGCCTGTTCAAAGCTAAATTCATAGTCCATTCTTTCACAAACGTTTTTCGAGAAGTTCCGGTTTCCGAATGCAACTTTTGTAATGCTCTTATTTTCAATATATTTAGCGCATAGTATTTATTATCCGATGCTTTAACATCTATGGCATAAGCTTTTGTTGAAGCGCTAAAAAAAATAAGACGTTTATAACATTCGGCATCATCCAAATAATCAATTAAATATTTATGATATCGTTTGAAAATTTTTTTATCTTTTATTTGATAAGAATCAGAATCCGGCGAATTAATTCTCGACAACATTTTCTGAATTTCCGGCAAACGGCAAATATTTTCCATATCGTTAGTCCGTTGCTTAAAAAAGGTGAGAATTCTATTTTTTTTCTCCAAACGAACAGAGACAAGCTGATCGAAAGTTCGAGTAAGTAAAGCCGTTTTTTCTTTATAATATGAATAAACACCTACCGACCCAATGGCAAATAAATTGAGTAGCAAAAAATAAACAACTAATTTACGATAAATCGAAGACATGAGTTGACGGTCTAAACGGCCAAACCTAATAAAAAAAAACTTGCAAATTGATATTACTATCCATTTGCAAGTTTTGCATGTGAAAAAAATCTTTTTAATAACTACCTTACTATTTTCACATCTTTAGCTTCTTCGAGAGTAACGGTACCATAATCATTGCCCCAAGCGTTTAACACATAATTGACAACGGCTACAGCATCTTCATGGTTATCAACTTGATACGGCATTGGGATACTGTAGTTCGCTCCGTTAACAGTAATTTCGTGATTTGAACCGTTAAGCACCCTGATTAATGCCTTCTTTTTGTTCGCTT
Organism: Bacteroidota bacterium; assembly: GCA_003232915.1. Lineage (GTDB taxonomy): Bacteria > Bacteroidota > Bacteroidia > Bacteroidales > F082 > Sulfidibacterium. Next base: position 4,940 of record QIKE01000064.1, read on the forward strand.
TTAAGTAGTCGGAACCTTTGAGCGGAGGAAATGCTCCTACAACTCCCATTCCCGTAAGCTGATGACAAGCGGCGCATTTTTCTTTATAAATTTTAGCGCCTTTAGGGTACGTGGCATCGGCAGGGTCGTTGCTAGAAGTATAAACTACAGCATTCGTATCGGCTTTTACAACATTATGCGATAAAAGGCCAAACGATTTTCCGGCAACAAACATCAATCCGCCCAAAAAGATAATCAAACTAAGTTTTTTCATTTATTTTATGTTTTAAATTATTTGGCAAAAGTAAATAATATTATCTATTCCTACTATATTTATATAGAAAACAAAAATTAATTTCTTAATATCATTGTATTTTCCATTTCTTGATCTTTATTGTTACGCATAATTATTTTTTTGTGTGGTTTCAACATATTTTGCTGAGGACTAAGATATGGAATACCGAGCGCCAAACCTCGTAGAATAAACAAAACCCCCAAAATAACAACTATTGTCAAAAGTAAATACTTAAAGCGTTTTCGAATACCTGTACCAATAATGTTTCCGATCAACGGGATGGTTAGCATTACAGGCAGAGTACCGAAACCGAAAATAAGCATAAATACGATGCCGTTGAAAATATTGTTGGTATCCAAAGCTCCTGCAACCGCAACATATACCAAACCGCAAGGTAGTAATCCGTTTAACAAACCAATAAGAAATAATGATTGTAGCGTGCTGATGGCAAAAAGCTTGCGAAATATACTTATCTGTTTTCCAGTAAAACCGAATAAAAATCTTTCAAATTTTATTTTACCTCTAAACAAAGCTGGAAAAATTACCGATAGTATCATAATTACGCCGATTAGTATGGATGCCCATTGTTGCAAACCTACCATTTCTATACCCTGTCCAAGCAGCCCGAATAAAGCCCCGAGTATTCCATAAGTGAAAATTCTGCCTGCATTGTAAGTAAGTATGCCAAACGTCCGGCGCCACCGGCTTTTATGTCCAAGAGGCAGAGTAATAGCAATAGGGCCGCACATTCCAATGCAGTGCAGGCTACCAATTAGCCCAATCATCAGTGCAGTATAATAATACATGGAAAATTATTTATAATTATAAATTTTTTCGATATAATAAGCTTTACCGCTTTCTTCCCAATACAATTTTATTAAATATTTTCCTTTGGTTAATTTGTAGAAAGGAATATACATTTTAAAAGTACTGTCGGGTGATATAGGCATTTGAAAATCGCAATTATTATCAGAAGGTCGAAAAAAATAAAGATTACTTGTATCAGGCTTAATGAAAGGTAATTGCACGACTAATTGACTGTCCTCATTCATAAAATAAAACTGCGCTTCAAATCGTGTCGCATTCTTCATTTCATCTATTCTATCCTGATAAGCCATACCTTTGGGATAATAATCTTTTTCGACGAGCATAATAGGATTTTGGGTTGTTTTATATACTCTCCAAGCAATAAAAATCAGAAAAATAAGGATATATAGCGTAATTCCAGTTCCCCAGTTCCATTTTATTTTCATATTCCATAAATTTTTATGTCGTTATTAAATTTTCGTCCCGAAAACATACTAGTAAAATGTCCATAAGCGCCTAACGTTTATCCAAACTATTGGGGCCTACAAAAGTACTGTGGTAATTCTCCACTTTTTTACCATTGCTATAGAAACCGATGTCGATGTATGTCTTAGAACTATTCAATTCATTTTTCGGAACTACGACCATAAACGTGCCATTTCCAATTTTGCCCACCGGCACGATTAGTTTGCTGCCAATATACTTGATTCTTCCATTAGGCGATTCTAGTTTCAAATTTATTTCAACAGATTTTCTTGATTTGTTCACAATATTATAATTGTAAATATTACTAATACTGTCTTTTCCATATTCCTGATACATAGTTCCGTTTGCGCGTAAAATTGTAGCTTCGTAATCACCACGCATAACAAACAGAAGTCCGACAAACACGAGCATTAGAGTGAGCACTATAGCATAAGCAACGGAACGCGGATTAAACAAATGGTGTTTTCCTTTTTCAATACCTTCTTCCGAATCGAAACGAATTAGTCCTTTGGGTTTTTTTACTTTTTCCATTGTGGCATTGCAGGCGTCTATGCACGCCGTACAATTTATACATTCGAGTTGTGTACCGTTTCGTATGTCGATACCGGTAGGGCAAACGACAACACAGGCATAACAGTCCACACAATCGCCGAGGCTTTTGTTTCTGTTTTTGGAAAATGGTCCGCGTGGTTCGCCTCTTTTATAATCATAAGCAACAATAAGTGTTTTGGTATCGATCAAAACTCCTTGCAAACGCCCGTACGGACAGGCTATGGTACAAACTTGCTCGCGGAAAAAAGCAAAAATGAAATAAAAGATTCCCGAAAAAATCAACAAGCCGATAAATCCTTCCAAATGAGCCGACGGCCCTTCTTTAATGTAGATTAACAATTGGTTGATGCTAATAATATAAGCAAGAAACGTATTGGCGGTAAGAAAAGCTATAGAATAAAAAACTAAATGTTTTATCGCCTTTTTCCAAATTTTATCAAAGTCCCACTCTTGTTTATTCAACCGTCGCTGAGCTGCGGCATTACCCTCAATAAGATATTCTATACGGCGGAAGACAAATTCCATAAAAATAGTTTGTGGACACACCCACCCACAAAATAATCTGCCGAAAACCACGGTAAACAATACAATGAAAATAATCATTGTAATAAAAATAAGCACAATAAAAGAAAAATCTTGCGGCCAAAAAGCAACACCGAAAATGATAAATTTTCGTTCTAAAATATTGAACAACATTATGGGTTCACCGTGGACACTAACAAAAGGTCCGATATAAAATATTATTAGTAAAAAAAAAGCCGCTATTTTTCGTTTATTAAAAAAATCACCTTTGGGTTTTTTTGGATATAGCCATACTCTTTTACCCAGTTCGTCAACTGTTGTTAGTTTATCACGAAAGTAAACTTGTTGTTTTTTCTTTTGAGACATTTCTATTGATTAATACTTCAAATATGCCGTTAAATAACTTATCATTTTACAAAATAGAGAAAGCCGAATATTTATTCGGCTTTCTCAAACTTACAGACATAACAACTATTAGATTATTCATATTTCTTACCCTGTGGAGCTTTGGGGTTTGCCGGTGTTGTTCCATGCAGCTTTACCAAAATGTAACTCACCACTTGCAAACGCTTTTCATTAGATAGTTGATCTTTATACGAAAGCATACCTTTTTGGATAACTCCATTGGTTACAACATTATAGAGGTCTTGAACCGTATTTCCGTTTATCCAGTAGTTATCAGTCATATTTGGACCTACCAACCCACCGCCATCAGCCAAATGGCAAGCTGCACAAATTTTTGTCCATGTATCTTGTCCTTTGGTTAACGAAGCGTCGCCGGTAAGAAGTTTCACCTCAAAAGACGCCGCTTGATTTGCATTAATCTTTGATTTATTTTTCTTGAAATCAGCCATTTCATTGTTGTATTCGTCAGCTTGAATTAGATCGGGAGACTTAAAAACAAATAACCTGACAGAATAAATAATTGCGAAAACGATACTGAGATAAAACAACCATTTCCACCAGGAGGGTAAGTCGTTATCCAACTCTCTTATACCATCATAATCGTGTCCTTTAATTAAACGGTCATTTGTCAGGGTATCTATTTCGTAGCCATCTTGGTGATTCCGAATATTTTTGTTTTCCGTTGTCATTTTTGTTCGAGTTTAATGTTTCAAATTATCATTGTCAGAAGAAAAATTGTTGTCGTCCTCCAAAGGCAAATGGCTCATCTCGTCGATATACGATTTAGGAGCACTAAAAGCCAGGTATCCTACAAGAAGGAAAAATGTAAAGAAGATGATCAGTGAAATAATAGGAAAAACCTCCACTCCCGAAATTTGGTTAAGTGTGTTGATAACAATTTTCATTATTACGAATTTTAGTCGTTATTATTTAACTCTCTATCTTTGTAAATATCAGTACCGAGTCGTTGCAAGTAAGCAATTAAAGCAATAATTTCTTTGTTGTCGTCCACCTTAATACCAGCGCTGCGTAAGTTTTCGCCTATTTTATGTGCTTGAGTATTAAGGTCTTTAACGGCTTTACTTGCATAATCTTTGGGATATGGTACTCCAAGTTTAATCATCACATTAATTTTGGATGCGGTATGAGAAACATCAAGGTTATTATTGATAATCCATGGATAGGGAGGCATTATTGATTCTGCATTCATTTTTTGTGGGTCGAGCATATGATTGTAATGCCACGAATCGGGTTTGTAATTGGGTAGAGAGCTTACTCCTTCGCGTGCCAAATCAGGTCCGGTACGTTTCGATCCGAACTGGAAAGGATGGTCGTAAACCGATTCGCCGGCTTTTGAATATTCTCCGTAACGTTCTACCTCCGAACGAAAAGGACGAATCATTTGCGAATGACACAAATAACAACCTTCGCGAACGTATATGTCGCGCCCTTCGAGTTCGAGTGGTGTATAAGGTTTAACGGCTGAAATGGTTTCAACATTCGATTTAACAAGATACATCGGCACTATCTCAACCAGACCTCCGATAAGCACAGCAATTAAAGCAAAAATGGTAAATTTAGCAACGTTACCTTCGAGCTTGCGATGCCAACCCCAAGCTATTTTCTCTTCTATCACCGGTACTTTTTCCAAAGCAGGTGCTGAGAACTCTTCGTAACGTACGAATTTTCCAACTCTTACCGTCTTCCAGATGTTTACTGCAAAAAGTATGACGCCCGTATAATATAAGGAGCCACCGAAAGCACGAAGATAATACATAGGCATTATTTGCGTAACGGTTTCAAGAAAATTAGGATAAGCGAGATAACCTTCCTGCGTAAACTGTTTCCACATTAAACTTTGTGTAAATCCTGCAAAATAAAGTGGGATTGAAAAAAATAACATACCCAATGTAGCTAACCAAAAATGGGTGTTTGCTAATGCTTTAGAATACAATTTGGTGTTGAACAAACGGGGCGTCAACCAATAAATCATACCGAAAGTTAACATACCGTTCCAACCCAAAGTGCCGATGTGCACATGTGCGATAGTCCAATCGGTGAAGTGGCTCAAAGCATTTACGGTTTTCAACGAAAGCAACGGACCTTCGAAAGTTGCCATACCATAAGCGGTAACACCAACAACAAACATTTTTAATGTCGGATCTTCACGCACTTTATCCCATGCGCCTCTCAATGTTAGCAATCCGTTAAGCATTCCTCCCCAAGAAGGTGCAAGCAACATAATTGAGAAAACGATACCAAGTGCCTGAACCCAGTCGGGTAACGATGAATAGAGCAAATGATGAGGCCCTGCCCAAATGTAAATAAAAATAAGTGCCCAAAAATGTATAATTGATAATTTATAGGAATAAATAGGACGATTAGCGGCTTTAGGAATAAAATAATACATCAAACCGAGAAACGGAGTAGTTAAAAAGAAGGCAACCGCATTATGTCCGTACCACCATTGAACCAATGCATCCTGAATTCCTGCATATATCGGATAACTATGAAGAAAAGAAGTGGGAAGTTGCAAATTGTTGACAATGTAAAGTACCGCTACCGTAACCCAAGTGGCTATATAAAACCAAATAGATACGTAGATGTGTTTTATCCTTCGGTTTAAAATAGTCCCGAAGAAGTTGATGCCAAAAATAACCCATACTACAACCACGGCAATGTCGATGGGCCAAATGAGTTCGGCATATTCTTTCGATTGTGTGTAACCGAGAGGCAACGTAAACACTGCTGCTACAATAATTAACTGCCATCCCCAAAAATGTATAGCTCCCAATGTTTTGCTAAACATTGGCGTTTTCAATAAACGGGGCGTAGAATAATAAACCGCTGTAAAAATAGCATTGCCCACAAAAGCAAAAATTGCACCGTTGGTGTGCACAGGTCTGATACGACTAAAAGTAAACCATGGTATTCCGCCATTTAAACTCGGAAATATCAATTCAAACGCAGCTGTTAAACCTACAAGCAAAGCAATAATCCCCCACGTTATGGTGGCATATATAAAATATTTGGCCAACTTATTGTCATAAGTAAACTTTTCTAATTCCATAAGCAATGTTAATTTGAGTTATAAATAATTATTTTTCCGGTTTTTTTTTATTATCCTTTTCAGGTTTCTCACCTTCTTGTTCGGTAGATGAAACTATCTTTGTGTCATCAAACAGCATTCGTACTGCCGGTGAGTATGTGTCATCGTATTGTCCGCTTTTTACAGACCAAACAAAAGCTACAAGAAACCCCCCGGCTACTATAATTCCGACTATTACAAGAAAAAAAATGACAGACATTAATTAAGTATTTAAGTTCCTAATAGTTAACTTGCGTCAAAAATAAACAAATTTTGAAATAAACCTATGACACCATATAATTTATAATTCATTACAACGTGATAATCTTGTTAAATTACTGTCTATCTTTATTTTAATCAATTTTTTTTTTTGAAAAAGTTTTTACGCTAAATCCAGCAAAAGCCACCACACTAATAGAACTGATGGGCATTAAAATAGCGGCAACAAGCGGTGATAGGTTTCCCTGCACGGCAAAACCAATACCTACTACATTATAAAAAAACGATATAAGGAAACTGATTTTAACAATATTAATACTTGTATGAGTAATTCGGATAAATTTGGTAAGGTTACCAAAACGACCTGCTTCGATAATCCCGTCGCAGGCAGGTGAAAAACTATATATGTCGTCGGCAATGGTTAAACCTACATTACTTTCCATCAAAGCGCCGGCATCGTTCAAACCGTCGCCAATCATAAGTACTGTTTTTCCGCTTTCTTTAAGTTTTCTAACAAAATCCCTTTTATCGGTCGGACTTTGTTTGAAAAGTAAGCGAGTATCATTACCGAAAATTTTCGCTAGAGTACTTTTTTCAGCATCATTGTCGCCCGACAAAAGAAAAATCTCATAATGATACTTTTTCAAATCTCGTATAACTTCTTCAAGCCCTTGACGGTAAACATTTTCGATTTTGAAATATCCCAAAACCTTATTTTTCGCAAACACATACACATTGGTTGAATACTCTTTGTCGGGAATAGCACAGGTTCCCATAACAAATATTTTCGACCCGATATTAATTCGGCTACCCCGAACGATTCCACTAATACCCAAAGATGGAATTTCCTTGAAATTTTCAACTTCATAAACTGCCGGTTGCGAAATGCTATTTTTTATGGCAATACTCAAAGGATGAGCCGAATTAGCCACGAGCGATTTAATCATCGACAATTGTTCGTCGCTCAAAAGTTCACCCTTAAATTCAGCTTTCATAGTATGGCTTAGGGTAATGGTTCCTGTTTTATCAAAAATAACCGTGTCGATTTTGTGTAGATATTCTATTACTTCAGCATTTTTCAGATAAAAACCTTTTCTTCCGAATTCACGCATCGTTCCGCCAAAAGTAAACGGAACAGTAAGGGCAAGAGCGCAAGGACATGCTATTATCAGCACCGAAGTAAAAGCAAAAATAGTGAGCAAAGGATTGTTAAATTGCCAGTAAATAGCTGCCGAAGCCGCAACAATTAACACAACGATAGTGAAGTATTTGCTTACACTATTAATAACATTGTTAAGGTTCGATACGGTTTCTTTTTGATGCCTATCTTGATTCCAAAGTTGTGTTAAATAGCTTTGTTTCACACTTTTAGAAACTTTTAATATTATGTTTCTACCCATTTGTCTTCCGCCTGCAAAAAGCAATTCACCTTGCTTTTTTTCCACCGGAATTGCCTCGCCGGTTACAAAAGAGTAGTCGATGTTTGCCGAACCCTTAAGCAATATAGCATCAGCAGGAACCAACTCCTCATTCCTGATTAAAATCGTATCTCCTTCTTTTATATCGGCAATGGACAGGCTATGCTCGCCTCCTTCGTCGTCGAGAGTGGTAACGGCAACCGGAAAATAAGACTTATAATCACGCTCGAACGAAAGCGCCCGATAAGTTTTGCTTTGATACCATTTTCCCACTAACAAAAAAAATACCAATCCAACTAATGAATCCAAATAACCGATGCCGCTACCGGCAATGATATCGTAAGTACTTTGAAAAAATAGTGTGAAAATCCCGAGCGTAATCGGAACGTCAATGTTTATAACCTTATGACGCAAACCCTTAAACGCAGAAAGATAATAGTCGTTGGCACAATAAAAAACTACAGGAAGTACGAGAATAAAACTCATCCACCCGAAAAATTTGACGAATGTCTCTGATAATTGGTTACTCCCCGGAAGATATTCCGGAAAATTGTAAAGCATAACATTCAACAAACTAAAACCAGCAATACCTATTTTCAACAATAAATCGCGCTCACTTTTTCCCGAATCTTTTTTATCAAGATGGTTAAGGTTGATTTCCGGAATATAATGGATAGAAGCCATCAGTTCCACCAACTGTCGCAACGAAACCTCATTTTCTTTGAAAGTAACACTAACTAATTTTTTTGGGAAATTTACTGACGAACTTATGATGCCGGCATTTAACGTATGGAGGTTTTCGAGTAACCAAATACATGATGCACAATGAATTACGGGAACATATAAACTTACTTTACCGATTCCGCCATCCAAAAAATCAAGTAGCTTCAACTTAACATCTTCATTGTCGAGATAAGCATATTTGTTGCCAACATCAACTTTTTCGAGTTTTATACCCGGCATACGCTGTATATCGTAATACTTTTCGAGTTTTTTTTCGTTAAGAATTTGATAAACCGTTTTGCAACCATAACAACAAAAAGGCTCGTCGTCCCACATCACAGGGTTTTTGCCACAACTTTCACCACAATGTAGGCATTTCAATCCCATTTATTTTAGTTTCAAAATGTATTGAGGAAAAGTAATGGCCCACATACCGCGAAGTTCTCCCACTTTAAAACCGGTAGCCTTGTCGTTAGGATAATATTTTTTTATTTTTTCGGCTAGTCCCGCATTCATTGTTTTTCCCGGTTCGCCATGGCAAATCAAACAAAAATGCTTAACTTTGATAGGACTATAAAAAACCGGATGACCAAGAGAATCGGGAAGAATAACCGCCTTTAGAGGTTGACCCGCTAGCCAATTAAGAATATATTGTTTATAAAGCCTTGTTTCGGTACCATGAGTTTCGTTTTCGGGGTTACGGTATTTTTTAGCCAGTCTTCTAATGGTAACACCAAAAGACTGCGACAAAGAATCTGTTATTTTCATTGCTTCTTTTTTGCAAAAACCAACTGCGGCTTCGGCACCATCCTTCTTTACATATTTTTGCAACCTTGTGACGAGTATTCGTTTGGTTGAAAAAATAATTTCATTGGCTCGTTTTTTTAGTGTACTTCTTATGCTGTCGGTCAGCGAAATATATTGAGCCTTAACAAAAGCTTTTGGAGGTGTTGTTACTTCCCGAATCGCCGTGGCGGAATTACTTTTGCTTTTTCCGCCGTTATTGCACGAAACAAAAAATAGCATTGTCAAAACGAGTGAAAACAAAAAACCGATTCTGTATTTCATATTTTAATTTATTGATGTTAATAAAAATTCATTTCTTTACGTGAACATCGAAAACACTGATAAAACAATTAAAAATCTATTCCTTTACTTCTATAATCTTTCCCTTAAACCGTAATTCTTTTCCTACCAACGGATGATTAAAGTCTATGGTAACGGTTTCGGCATGTATTGCCACAATGCGGCCGATATGCAGGTTGCCGTTACTATCGTGCATCGGAAATGTTTTTCCAATTTTGAGTAAACCCGATTCAAGTTTTCCATCCGTTTTAAAAGTATCTTTGGAAATATCAAAAATGGCATACGGATCGGAAGTGCCATAAGCTTTTTCAGTTTCAACAACAAAATCGAAACTATCACCGGCATTCAAACCAATCAAATTTTCTTCAAAACCATCAATTAGTTGTCCACTTCCAAAACTGAAACTAACAGGCCGTTTTTCACTCACACTTTCAATCATTTTGTTGTCGCCGGCTGTATAAAGCATATAAACAACGACGGCCGATTTGCCTTTTTCTATTTTCATTTTTCATATTTATCGAATTGCAAAAATAGCATTAATCCATTTTGTGCTTACTGATAATTTCAAAAAGCGAAGCTAATAATATTTTTTTTTGGACTGATGAACTTTCCGTTGTATTACTCGCCTCAAAAACCTTTTCGGTTATTGTGTTGCTATAAAACGTCATTTTTTTTGTTATATTCGCTTTTATATAATACTAATAATTTACTCTAATAAACTCTTATATTTTCAAAACTTAGTCTGCCTCGAACATATGGTTTTCTGATTAAGCATTATAAAAAAGAAAATTGTCTTCCGGGTGCTAAATAAGGGATAATTAATTGTAAGGCAGTAAAATATTATTTAGTTCTTACCGTCACAATCAATTGATCCGTTCTGTTTTTTGCCTATATACGATTCCTTTTTGGGCAAGTCCGTCAAGAAAAAAACGAACAAATTTTTCTTCTCCTCCAAGGAATTCGGGGACGTAAACACCGGTTTCGTTCAACAATTGGGCAGCAAGCAACCTAAGTGCCATAGCTGCTGTGAAACCGGTAGTGCGAGCCATACTGTGAATCCCTGTACCGACATCGTATTCGTCATAAAGATCGAAAGTATAACGGTATTTGCAGTCTTGTTTCCAACCTTCGACAACAATTTTCATTACGGTAATATCTGCTTCGCCTTCGGAAAGTTTCCATTGTTCAAACAATAGATTTTCGGTGATTGCAAGAGGTGAAATCCATTGCCCTTTAACATTTCGTTTTTCTTTCTCTAAAAATCCGTTTTGTATTAACAATTTTATTTTTGCAGCATAACCCGGATAACGTAAAGTTTTTTCTACCATATAACGGGCTTTGACGGTATGCAAAAGACTGCGTAAACCGTCGCTGTTGAAAGCTTCCAAAGTTCCCACTTTTTCAAAATTGAGCAATTCTATTTCCGTAAGTGGCTTTTTAACAACAGTTTTCCAGTTTTCTATTATACGTGCCGGACGTGTGTATTCTTCGATGACATCAGAAGGCGAAAATACGGCTTTATATTCCCACGGCAGTTGCCTGATTTTAGGCAAACCGCCTACATAAATCTTAACCGAATCGGTTTCGGTAAGTTGCGATACTGCCCAAGCAGTAAGCAAATTACTCATACCTGGTGCAACACCGATATCGGAAATTATAGTTACCTTTTTTTCTTTTGCCAACTTGTGAAGCTCAAGAACATCTTCCGGATAGAAGGCAATGTCAGCTGTATTTTTACCGGCCAAAATACATGTCTTAAGTGTTTCGTAACCCATAAATCCAGGCACTGCATTTACAACCAAGTCGAATCCTTTTAAAAGTTGAAGTAATTTTTCCTTTTGTGAAATGTCGAAGATGATTGCTCGAATGTTTGTTGTCGCAAACTTGTCAAGGCTGTCAGCGTTAGTGTCGGCCGTACTCACTCGAAATTCTCCACTTTTTGCCAAATCAAGGGCAATGGGTCTGCCTACCAAACCTGCTCCGAGTACCAAAACATTTTTTATCATATCTTACCCTTTTTAAATGTATTACTATAATTATTATATTCTGATAAAATCAAACCGGATACCACAACAACCATACCTGCGATTTTTGTCATCCTAAATTGTTCGTCAAGCAAATAAAACGATAATAGGGCGGTAAAAACAGGTTATTAAGTTTTGAGGTTTGGAAGGAATGAAAGAACGTGAGAACGAAGGAACGTGAGAACGAAGGAACGTGAGAACGAAGGAACGTGAGAACGAAGGAACGTGAGAACGAAGGAACGTGAGAAGAAGGAACGTGAGAACGAAGGAACGTGAGAACGAAGGAACGAAATGGAGAGACGCAGGGACATACGTCTTTTCCTTTGCCACATGTTATGCGACGACTATTTGGTTCGTTGAATCAGGTTTTCCGTTTTTTCCTTTTGGCTGCAGGAAACAGTACATTATTCAGTATCAAGCGATAACCTGGTGAATTGGGGTGTAGATTCAAGTCGGTTGGCGGGTCGCCCACAAGGTGTCGATAGTCTTCGGGATCGTGGCCGCCATAGAAAGTCCAAAATCCTTTTCCCAGTTCTCCGTGAATATATTTGGCTTCGTGTGCCGATTTGTTTTCACCCATAATAATCACATTCGCTTTAATATATTTTTCGTTAAATGCGGTGGTTTGTCCCATAAACCCGTGAATAATACGTGTTTGGTCTTGACAAAGCATGGTGGGAATAGGATCCCATTTTGCCGAAAAGTCGAAAAGACTAAAGTAATCGTTACTCTTGTTAATCGTTCGCGGGCGTGTGTAAGTATCGTCGATGTCGGAAATTTCGTATTCGGCAGGATTGGTAACGATATGAAAATTTTTAAAGGCGAGACAATTGTCGTAGTTAAGTTTGGCTTGTGCATTGGGATCCATAGGATCTCCGTCGAACATTACATCGCAAATGTCCACACCGTCGGCTGCCAAAGCTACATCAAAGCTGTCGGTAGCCGAGCACATAGCAAAGAGGTAGCCTCCTCCGAGTACAAAGTTCCGGATTTTTTTTACTACAGCAAGTTTCAACTGCGAAACTTTTTTAAAACCCAAACGATGTGCGGTTTCTTCGGACGTGCGTACATTTTTTTTGTACCAAGGAAAATTCCTGTAATGTGCCCAAAATTTTCCATATTGTCCCGTAAAATCTTCATGGTGAAGGTGTAGCCAATCGTAGGTGGGTAAGATGCCGGCAATTACGTCGTCGTCGTAAATCACATCGTACGGAATTTCGGCATATGTAAGAGCAAGTGTTACGGCATCGTCCCAAGGCTGCTTGTTTTTTGGTGAATAAACGGCTATACGCGGAGCTTTTTGCAGTTTTACTTCATCCATATTTACGTCGGGACGAGCTATCTGCTGCCGTATAGCCGAAACCTGTGCGTCGCTCAAAATCTCGTAACTGACATTCCGAATAGTACATTGGTTTTCGATGGCTTCGCTGTAAGGTAATAGGTAGCTGCCTCCTCTATAGTTGAGCAACCAGCTGATTTCTACGTTCTTGCTCAACACCCAGTAAGCTATTCCATAAGCCTTGAGATGGTTGGTTTGGCTATTATCCATAGGAATTAATATACCCGCACTTCGAACAGTCAATTGCATTAACACTACAAAGACTATGACAAATAATAGTTTGATCAGATTGAAAGATTTTTTCATCGCTATAAATTCTACTGCAAAGTTAATGGCTTTATACTTTCGTTTGTAACATAAAAAATACATTTAACATTTCTTTTGTTAATTCGGCAATATTCAACTTGTCAATAATTTTCGAAACATTATCGTGGCGATAGTTTTGTGCATCGAACACGGCCAAATTGTAGTATCCGATTCTACGAATAAACAAATTATTATAATCGGCTTCGGCCAATTTTTCGCCTGGTTTGGCTCCGATAAAACGTATAGTGCATTTACTTTTCGAAAGGATGATCATTTCCCGCGCAAGATCAACAATTTTCCTTGGCGGCTCGTCGATGACGTACATTTCGCTGTTTTTACCATTTTGCATAAGCCAAATAAGATAATCGGCAGCCATATCACTATTAATGAATCGACGACTCATATCGGGATGAGTTACGGTAAGCGGCTCTTCTTCGTCAAGTTGATTCAAAAAAGTAAAATATACCGAATAAGGGTGATTAATTAGGTTCACAATACGGATGCCCACCATACTGAAAGCCTTGCTTGTATTGTTGATGATTAACCGTTCAATCAGGTATTTAGTTATTCCAACGGTAGAAACTGCATCACCGGCAAGGTCCGAAGATGTAAAAATAAATCGCTTCGTTCCAAATTTTTTACACAGGTTTATTAGCCTTATTGTACCTATAAGATTGATGTCCGCAGTTTTGTCAGGATCTTTTTCGCCCTCGGAAAGGCGAGCAATTGCTGCAAGATGAAAAACCACATCGGGTTTGTGTTTTTCTAAAAGTTGTGCAAAGGCTTCAGGCTGTTGCAAGTTGGCGGTGTCGAAATTCAAACGGCTGTCTTTTGGAAAACGTTCAAACAAATTCCCCACTCTACAAACCAAAATCAAGTGTGCCTGCGTCTGTCTAAGTAACCTTTCAACAAGTGTTCGCCCGAGAAATCCGCATGCACCGGTTATCAAAATGGTATGGTATATTTTTGAAGTATTCATCAACGGCAAACTTAAAAAAATATTGATTTATGTAGAAAAATTAACCCGAATTACGACGATATAATAATTGTTTTTTAATTTGTTGTTAAAACACAATGCAAGATGATAGCATAATAAAATTACTATTTTTATGGCGGACGGACGGGCTTTCCGTTATAGTCCTCGCCCCAAAACCGTTTCGGCTATTGCGTTTGCAGGGGCTTCCTACCGTCAGCCCTGCCTCCGCAAGCCTCAATCGGTTTTTGTGCTGCGGGCTGCCACTCCAATCCCTGCCGCAAAGCCAACCCTCAAAACATTGACCACCATGCATACGTATCGTCTTGCTTCTATCAATATCCATTGATTTCTGCAACCTAATATCCTTGTCCTAATGGAAGATGAGTTGTTGTACTTCTTGTCCTTCGCTAAAATACAATATGCCTTTAATTCAACTAATTAATGCGACCTTTTGAGGAGTTAAAAATAATAATTATTTTTTAATCCCATATCGTATTATTTTTTAAACACTAATTTACTATGAATATAGACGTCTCAAAAAAAAGCATTTATCAATGTAAATAAACGTAAACCAACCTCTCAAACAAAACTATCAGTGTCTATTATTGATTTAAAACGATTTAACAATTCTTGCTTGTGAAATTCTATGTGCTTTCACAACGATATCAAGGAAATAGCCAAAAGGCGTTTGTTGGTAATGATAGCTTACATTTTTCAAGCATGTTTCCACAAGGTCGAAAAGTATTATTGTAAATTACTGGGTAACTTTACTTTCTGAAAGGTGGACAAAGGAATGCAGTATAACGTTATTGGTATTATTTTTTTCACTGCATTTCAGGTTTTTAAGCAACCTTATTTTCAACTCGTTTCATATATTGTTCATCGTCGACTTCTGTTTATATAAAAGCCACAAGTACATTTTCTAATTTACAGCATTAGTTAATTTCAGGAAAATCGTCAAGTGTTTTACTTACGGGCTTGTACGCAAATCGTTTGCAATATATCATTTATAATTTTATGTTTTCGGATATTTATACTTAAATGGAACAAATTTATACATTTCTATAGAAGAAAATACGGTATGCAAAAGATTATGAAACCCCTCTACCGCAAGTTTGTAACTTGTGGTAATAACCCGCTACCGCAAGTTTGTATCGTATGGTTTATATATCAACAAAGGAGTAATTTTATTACTTTTGTTGTTATGAGTAGAAATTACAAATTTCATAATGCGTAAGGAACTTATTTTATCAGTTTTGCTGTAGTTGGATGGATTGATGTATTTA
>QIKE01000130.1 GCA_003232915.1 Bacteroidota bacterium
GTGCCGTCAGGTACGAAATGTTAAAATGTATTCATTTTGAAAAAAGTAGTTCAATATTAGTACAAAGGTTTTTGAACGAATGGAAAAAAAAACCTGCATTTTTTAATCTGGATCTATTGGCTAGTTTGGAAGTATCTATTTGAATAATCAATATTATAATTATGTTTTTCAAAAAATCAGCCAACTCTATGTAGCATATTTAACGTCTTTTGGACTTTGCAACTCCAACAAAGATAAGCTTTTAGCTTAAAATATGCTACATTTTTTTTTTTGGCTGACCTTTAACTACTTATGAGGTTACTGGAATTTGCTCCGAAACTTGAGTTTTTTAATTAAAAGCGGTTAACTATATTTTATGCATTTACACGTTTATTGTGCCTGATATTGCACTCGCAATTAGTGCTCCAATAATTAATGGGTTATTACCAGCAGGATAAACAAACTTCAACGGATTATTTAGCGCATAGATAGAGCGGTTGAAGTTTTGAGAGTAGTCGGGGGATTGTCAAAGTTGTCGGGCGAGAAGAAGCGTGCAAGGCTGGTACGCTAACTATTTAACTACAAATTCAAAGAACGTAAAATTTCAGCGGTAAATGTAGCAACGTTTTGATTTTGTATTAAAAATTATTACTTTTGTTTGATTTTTAAACATTAACCAAGTGGAAATCATAAACACACACGACAAGTATTTCAAAGAGGTTTTTTCAAAAAAGGCCGAAGCAATTGCTTTTTTGAAAGGCAACCTTTAGCGGGAATTGGTAAGGAATCTTGCTTTGGAAACGTTAACTCCTTTAAAAGACTCATACATTGACGAAGAACTGAAAGAATATTTCTTGGATTTGGTTTTCACTTGCAAGTACAAAGGAAAAACCGATATCCAAATTGTTTTACTTTTTTTACGACATTGGTTCTTTGCACAACTTTGATTTTCATACCGGAATACGGTATTGTGGGTGCAGTTTTGGCATCACTGATTTTCAAAATTATTTAGAATTTTACCAAATTCCTGTTTCTTTACGTTAGCTATTGGTTTCAGCCTTTTACCGACAAACGCCTTATTATTGTTATTATCCGGTTTGGTTTCATGGTTCGGTGTTGCTTCTATCCCATAACAAAGTTATATTATTGTCGAAATAATAATAACAATAATAAAGCTCTTAATCACTGTTATTTTTACAGTTTTGATTTACTATTAAAAATCTCCGACGACATAAACTTAAAAACAGGCAAACACCTTGCAGTTGTCAAATATTAACGGAATTTGAAGAGCTTATCAAAACCTCCCGTTTTAATATTTGTTAACCACACAATCAAGTGTTTCTCCAAATATTTGTTATTTTTGCAGCGCTTTTTAAAGAGAAAAGGAGAGAATGAAGATTTGTTTTATCGGAAGTGGGGCTATTTCAACAGCTATTGGTAATGTTTTAAGTAATAAACCAGGTAGTAGAGTAGAAATGATATCCATTGAGCAAGAGGTGATTTATTCGATCAATACTTATCATATCAATCATAAATATTTTCCTACCATTAAATTAAACCCTAATCTGCTTGCCACTAACGACAGAAACACTTTACGTTCGGCCGACTTGGTTTTTTTCGGTATCCCTTCCCATATTGTTGTAAAGTATGTAATTGAAAACAAACAGTATTTTCACCCAGATACACTTTTTGTAAATCTTGCCAAAGGTTTCGGACATGGACATAAAACCATACCGCAATGTCTCCAAAAAGAGGTGTCCAACCCTATTTTGAGTTTAAAAGGCCCTTCATTTGCACGCGAAATAATCAATGATGTTCCAACAGGATTAACCCTCGCTGCAAAAAATGAAAAATACTTTGATTTTTTCATAGACTTATTTGCTAATACCACCATTTTTCTTGATTTTTCCACCGACGTTATCGGAGTGGAGTTGTCGAGTATTTTGAAAAATATTTACGCCATCATCATCGGCATTGTAGATGCACATTATGATAGCCCAAACCTGCGCTCGTTGGTAATCACCAAAGCCATCAACGAAATGCGATATATTTTGAGTAAGTTCGGAGGAAAAGAAAAAACTATTTTCAACTATTGTGGTTACGGCGATTTCAGCCTGACCGCCTTAAACGATATGAGCCGAAACCGTACACTTGGCTTGCTTATCGGCAAAGGATTTTTTACCGATTACATCTCCGAAAAAGTTGTACTTGAAGGAAAAATTGCTACAAACATCTTTATGGAAGAAATTGCCCAGAAAAAACATATTAAAACCAAAAATTTGATGATGAAAGAATTATATAAAGTTTTCAACGATGAAGAATACGATATAACTAACTTTGTGAAAAGGATATTGACAGTTAGCGTTTAATAGGTTTTTTTATCAGTGTACCTTTTTATATGATAAGTTTTAGAGTTTAAACTCGTTTTGGATATGCATCAAGCTGTATCCTGATAAACGATAGATTTTCATTACTCGAATAAAGTATTTTGCCTTCCAAACTTTGTTTTTCAGGAAGTATTTTTGTGTAAAATTCAAGTTTAGGCTATAAGTTTTTACCTGTATTATCGGAAGATGCAAAAACCAAACTTCTGTATAACTTGTTCATATTGTCATTTGTCAAGTGTAACAAAAATCCATTACCTTGTTCTTTATTGGCAAGCATGTCTTCAACCATGTTTGACATCAATTAAAAAGAAATGCTAAAAAAAGAAAGTTGGAAAATATTTCATAGGGCAATTTTTTAAATTTGTGCAAGTATAAACTATAAATTAAGCCTCGTTAAGTTTTCTTTAAATAATTCCACTATTTTAGATGTCAGATATTTACGTGAAAATTCGTTACATCGGTTTTTCCTGCTAAGAGTAGCGACATTATTCCATTGAGTATAAGCTGCTTTCAAAAATTCTACTATGGAATCCAAATCATTATAATCGAACATTTTTCCAGCTGCACAATCATTAATAATTTTGGAAGCATCGCCGGTTATCGGTCCAATTCCGATAATGGTATTTCCCGTAGCAAGATATTCAAAAAGTTTTCCGGTTAAAATACCGCTATTGTATGGAACATCGGGGATGACAAGGAGTAACAAATCGGCCGAAACCATATAGTTTATTGCCTCTTGATGTGTTACATGGGCTATAAATTCGGTTTGTGTTTTTATGTTTAGGTGGTCGATTACTTTTTTATAATACTCCGAAACTTTACCGATAAAACGCAATGTCAAGTTTTCCAAATTCGATTTGTCAACGGCCTTCAAAAAATTATCAAGGTTATAATTATCGGCAATAGTACCTGTGTAAATTATTGTTAAGGTACTATTTTTTCTCTTTTTTATCCCCTCGAAATCAACTTCATCGAAACCGTTAGGGATAATATGAATTTTATTTCCGGAATTGCCGGTAAGTTTTTTCCGAAACAATTCTTTAATCGAATTGCTAACAACCACAACATGATCTGCATTCGACAAAACACTTTTTTCCAATCGTTTGTCTATTGAAGTGGCAAAACGAGTATGATACATTAATTTATAATAATAAACATCTGTCCAAGGATCGCGTAAATCGGCTATCCAGTTTAGCTTATATTCCTTTTTCAATTTCAAACCTATCAATTGTGTAGAATGCGGAGGGCTTGTTGTAACCAAATACTTGATATTGTGCTCTTTTATTAATTTGCGAGCCACCGGCAAAACATACTTGTTCCAACCTTTTCGCGCATCGGGAATAAAAAAATTACCGCGCACAAAACGTGAAAACATTTCCATATTTCCCGGCTTTGTTTCGTTGGCAAATCCGGCAAAAGGTATTTCTTTTTTACCTAACAGTTTTTTATAAATAGTAAAAGGCTCGAAAGTTTTTGTACGAATCACATTTACATTATTTATCTCTTTATCAAGAGTGTAGTCGGTAATTGGATAGGAGGCATCGTTGGCATCCACCGTAATGACTATTGGCAGATAACCGAAATTTTGCAAATACTTTGAGAACTTCACCCATCTTTGTACCCCTGCTCCCCCGCTTGGGGGCCAATAATAGGTGATTATTAATACTTTCTTCATCAATAGTTTATACTTGTGAAGCTTTGCTGCCAATTGACTTTTTAACTTCTATGCCTATCCATCCCGCAAGCAGTAAAATCAATAGTAGGGAAGTCGCCAACGAAATTTTCTCTCCTATATTCCAAATCTTAGGTTCAAATTTAAATTTGATTTTGTGTTTTCCGGGCGGAACAACCAAAGCACGCAAAACGTAATCGGCACGAAAGTAAGGTACTTTTTTCCCGTCTATAAAAGCGTCCCAACCTTTGTTGTAATAAATTTCGGAAAACACCACCAATTGCTCTGCCTTTGTCGAATAATCGTATATCAAGCGGTTGGGTGCATAACTTTTAAGCGTTATTTTGGCGGATGCATCAATGGGAAACTTCTTGCCCAGCAGTTGTTTTGCAAAACGTTTATCCACTACTGCAACTGCTTGCAAATCGGTTGTTCTCAACGCTGCAATTTCGCCATCGGCATTGTTCACCAATTTGTCATCGTTAACAAACCAAGCATTGCCATAAGCAAAGCGATTTAAAATAGGCTCGGCTTTGGGGTTGTAGATAATATATTTTGTATTCAACATATTCAAAACCTGTTGTTTGCGTAAAATGGAATCGACAAGTTCCGGCGTTGGTTGTTTGGCGAAAGCTTGTTTTATGTTGGCAATTTCCATATGCAAATATTCGTCGATTAAATCCTGATAGCGTTGCAATTTAGCACCGTGATAACCGCCAATAGATTCGTGAAAATAGGAAGTACTGGCATCGTTAAACACATTTTTTGTGATATCCAGCACTCTGAAATCGGGTGTTTTATCTCTGAAAATATAGTCGTCGGCAATGGTTTTGCGGAAAGGTACGTTCGCCTTGCGAGCCGATTCAAAATTATCGTTATTCAAATATCTCCTATCAACCGGATAAAGGTCAATCAAAATCAATAAAGCCATTCCGCCAATTAAATAATATTTCTTTACTTTTCCTTTACTATAAAACCAAAGTAATGTAGCTGCAAGCAAAATAAAAACAAGGCTACGCAAAGCGTCGGAACGGAAAATAGCAATGCGTACCTCCGCCAAACTACTCATAAAAGCAGCTACTTGTGCTGGATTGTTGCTTTGTTTAAACTGTGCGAACCGTTGCAATTCGTATTGACTGAAAAAACTAAAAAACACATCGGGAAACATCAAAAATAGCAGTGCAAAGCCGCCTGTGAGTCCAAGTGAAACATAAAAGGCTTTTTTCTTTTTTATTAGAATATCAGGTTGTTTAAATATTTTATTCAACACCAAAATTGCCACAAGCGGAATAGTTAACTCCACAATAACCAGTATCATCGACACCGCTCGAAATTTGTTATAGCCAGGAACATAGTCAATAAAAAAGTTGGTAAAATCCATAAAATTCTTCCCCCACGAGAGCATAATAGCTAAAACGGTGGCAGCCAGTAGTGCCCATTTCAACTTATCTTCCAAAATAAACATGCCAAGAACAAACAAAAACACCAAAATAGATCCTACATACACTGGCCCCGATGTTCCGGGTTGATCGCCCCAATAGGAATTTTGTTGCCCGATAATACGGCGAAAATCACGATTGGCTTTTCTCATAGCTTTTTTGTTTGAGTTAAGATAACCCGAAGCACCTCCTTTTACATCGGGAATCATCAGCGACCATGTTTCGCCAATGCCATAACTCCAAGCTGTTATATAATCTTTATCAAGGCCACTAGACTTATTTGATTTTTCTATGGTGAGTTCGGGTTTGCCACGCATAGTATATTTTCCATATTCGTAAGTTCCCCAAAGATTTGTTATATATGTGCAAATAGCAAGCAAAGCAGCTAAAAGCAGTATGCCGGTAGCTTTCAAAAAATGCCTCATCCGCTTTTCCTGAATATTACGAATAAGTTGATAAATACCATACACAACTACCAATATAAGTAAGTAATAAGTGATTTGTAAATGACCGGCTTTTATTTCAAGTGCTAACGCGAGAGCCGTAAGCAAACTGCCTTTCAGATATTTTCCCCTAAACGTCAGGATAATACCGGCAAGAACCGGTGCCATATAAGCAATGGCATGTGCTTTGGAAGTATGCCCCGCCCCAAGTATAATAAAAAAGTAGGACGAAAGCGCAAACGCAATCGAACCTACAATAGCCAACCAAGGGTCAACTTTCATTACCAGCATCAACACAAAAAATCCAATAAAATACAAAAACACTAAATTGGCCGGCGAAGGAAGTCCTAATTGAAGTGCCTTATCAAGGTATTTTATCAAATCATTATGGTATTGTACCGAAATTTGCCAAGCCGGCATGCCACCGAACATCGAATTGGTCCACAAAGGTTCTTCACCTGTTTTTTCTCTGAAGTCTTTTATTTCTTTCGACATTCCTTTAAACATAGCAATGTCGTGCTGTTGCAATTTTTTCCCCTCTAATAAAGGTGAGAAATATACAAATGTTATACCGAGAAATACAACAATAGCAACAAGATAAGGAATGAATTTAATGTATGATTTTTTACTCATAAGAAAAAAATTTATTCTGATTCGTCAATTTCCTCAAAGTCAACGTACTCGCCAAAATCTTTGTCATCAGTCTTTCCCTTACTTTCCTGTTGCGTTTTTACCCTCATCTCACCTTCCTCTTTTTCTCCGAAAGGTTCCTCTTGACCAAAGCCATTATTAAACTTATCTTGCTGTTTTCTAACAAAATGCATAATTAGCCAAGGCAAACCATAACGGAAGAATAATTTAGAACCGTAATACAACAGTACAAAAATAAATATGAATATGAAAAAACCGCTCACTGATAAAATTTTAACCCTGCGAATTTATCGTTTTTTTAAATTAACAAAGAAAAGAAATTAACTTTAACAACAAAAAGTTATTAAATCATTCAATGTGGTGCAATATGTTTCAAAAAATACATAAAGAAGGTATGAAACCACACCTCCCACATATCTTAAGCTAAATAGGAAAAACAAAGCGTTTTGCCGAAACTATTTCCGTTCGTCGGAAACAGATAATTTTTTTCTTCCTTTTGCCCTTCTTCTTTTAAGAACTTTACGGCCGTTTACCGTTGACATCCGCTCGCGGAAACCGTGTTTGTTCTTTCTTTTTCTTACTGATGGTTGAAACGTTCTCTTTGTCATCGTCCTTAAATTTTGGGAGTGCAAAAATAGACTATTTTTTAATATTCCCAAAAAATATTTTTCCAAAAAACAATGAATAGTACGTTTATATATTGCTCGTGAGTGTTAATATAATAATGGAATCAAGTTTTGTTAATTTTCATGGTGGTCTGACGGGCTTTCCGTTTTAGTTCTCATCCCAAAATCATTTCAGGCTATATGCCTTTGCAGTAGAAGCACAATGCATTATGTTTCTACTGCAAAAGCATATAGGTTTTTAATACTGCGAGCTGCCATTTCAATCACCCCACACGGCCTATACCTCTCTCTTTAGCTCCAGCGCCATATCGTTCCATTGACCGTCGTACTATCTTTCCCATGTTAACTAACTCTTTTCCTTAAAGAAATATTTTCGTGCCTCAGTCTTCATATGTCAAGCGTGCATTTCACTTGGAAGGCCATTTTTTGTATTTTTCCATAATCTTGTTGTTTTTTGTATTTTTGCAATCTAATCGTTTTTATTTCCAAATTTTATGATTTTTATCCGCCGTAACGAAACCGATCCTTTTTTTAACATTGCCGCCGAAGAGTTTGTACTGAAAAATATTGCCGACGACGTGCTAATGCTTTGGCAAAGTAGTGAATCGGTAGTAATAGGCAAACATCAAAACATAATGCTTGAAGTAAACTTACGTTTTACTTTAAACGAAAGCATTCCTGTTTTGCGTCGAATTTCCGGGGGAGGAACGGTTTATCACGATCGGGGAAATCTGAATTACTCGCTAATTACCACTGGAAAAGACCAAAGCAAACTCATCAATTTCAAAAAGTTCACCTATCCTTTAATTGTTTTTATGAAACTGCAAGGCCTTGTTGCGACTTTTGAAGGAAAAAACAACCTTACAGTAAAAGGAAAAAAGTTTTCGGGGAATTCGGCGCATGTTTTCAAAACCCGTATTCTTCATCATGGAACCCTTCTTTTCGACACCAATCTTGAGCGACTCGAAAAAGCTATCAGTTTGTCTGATGCCAAAATTAACGACAAATCCATCCGATCGATTAGAGCAAAAGTGGGAAACATTGCCGGTTTTCTCCAAAGAAAAATGAGTTTAAACGAATTCAGGCACTCTTTGGAAGTCTTTCTGCTCCATTATTACAACATAAAAACCATTAGGGAATTTTCCGATAAGGAAAAGAGACAAATAGCGACGCTTGCCAAAACGAAATACAACAGTAAAGAATGGATTTTCGGTTATTCGCCCAATTATCGTTTCAAAAAGGAAGCGGATACTGCTTATGGCAAAATGTGCGCCGATATCAACGTAAGCAAAGGAATTATTTCTGAACTTTGTCTCGAAATCGAAGGTAAACGGCTTACACAAGTTGAGCGACGGTTGATAGGTTGTATGCACGAGCCACAAAGCCTTACCAAGCATTTAAATTCTAATGCGTTTACGAAAGTGCTTTTGGAAGTTTTGTATTAAAAAATTATTGTCAAGTGAAAAAATCTTCATCAATATTTGAAAAGTTATCATTATTGCAAAAAGATTTTGAGGGAGAGATTTTTACCGGTGATGCCATCAGACTTATGTATGCCACCGATGCTTCTGCCTATCGCGAAATCCCAATAGCTGTAACTTATCCCAAAAACGATAGCGACATTAGAAAACTAATTCTTTTTGCCGGCGAAAATCAAATATCACTGATACCCCGAGCCGCGGGTACTTCACTTGCCGGACAAGTGGTTGGAAACGGTTTAGTAGTAGATATTTCCAAACATTTTAATAAAATAGCGGAAGTCAACAAAGCCGAACATTGGGTAAAAGTACAGCCAGGGGTAGTGTTAGATGAATTAAACAAATTTTTAGAGTTTACCGGTTTGTTTTTTGCGCCCGAAACATCTACTTCCAACCGTTGTATGATAGCCGGAATGTTGGGCAACAATTCCTGTGGTGCTCATTCGTTGGTTTACGGTAGCACCCGCGACCACACTCTTGAAGTAAAAACCTTATTGAGTGATGGCTCCGAAGTATTGTTCGGCGCACTCAACAAATCCGATTTTTTGAAAAAATGCCAACTGACAAACCTCGAAGGCGATATTTATCGGTACATACAAAAGCTGTTGTCCGATCGTGCCATACATCGCGAAATCGAAGAACAGTTTCCTGACAAAGCAATCCGCCGCCGCAATACGGGCTACGCACTTGACGAACTTATGGATTGTCAAATATTCGGAAACTCTACAAGACCTTTCAACTTTTCAAAACTACTTGCCGGTTCGGAAGGCACTTTAGCTTTTACAACCGAAATAAAACTTCATCTCGTACCTTTGCCTCCCAAGTATAAAGCATTAATACCGGTTCATTTACACACAGTGGAAGAAGCATTGAAGGCTAACCTTGTCGCCTTGCAACATGGCCCCCGCTCCATTGAGCTAACCGACAAAATTCTGCTTGATTTAACTCGAAAAAACATAGGACAACGCAAAAACCGCTTTTTCGTCGAAGGCGATCCTGGTGCCATACTCATTGTCGAATTTGCGGAAAACAGCGAAGAAGTACTTCTCGAAAAAGTTCGTGCTTTGGAACAGTCAATGCGGGCATCGGGATATGGTTATCATTTTCCACTTATCACAGGCAGCAATATGAAAAAAGTTTGGGATTTGCGTAAAGCCGGTCTCGGTATCATCAACAATATGCCTGGCGATGCCAAGCCTGTTGCGGTGATAGAAGACACAGCCGTTCGTCCCGACCTTTTGCCTGATTATATTTCCGAATTCGATCAAATTCTGAAAAAATACCATAAAAAGTGTGTGTATTATGCGCACATTGCCACCGGTGAACTGCATCTGCGTCCGGTGCTCAACTTGAAAAATCCCGATGATGTAAAGCTGTTTTATCAAATTGGTCTTGAATCGGCAAAGTTGGTGAAAAAATATCACGGCTCGCTAAGTGGTGAACACGGCGATGGCAGACTGCGTGGCGAGTTTATCCCATTGATGGTAGGTAAATACATTTACGAGGTCTTTAAACAGATAAAAAATGTTTGGGATCCGAACCGCGTTTTCAATCATGGAAAAATTACCGGTACGCCATCAATGAACACTCATTTACGATATATGTCAGGGCAAAAAACGCCTGAAATAAAAACCTATTTTAATTTTTCTACCGACCTTGGCATTGTACGTAGTGCCGAAAAATGCAACGGGACCGGTCTTTGCCGTAAAAGCGAAATTATCGGTGGCACCATGTGTCCGAGCTATATGGCTACACACGACGAAAATAAAAGTACCCGTGCCCGCGCTAATATTTTACGCGAACTTTTGAGCAAACCCAATCAAAAAAACCCTTTTGACCACAAAGAAATCTATCAAGTACTTGACTTATGCCTGATGTGCAAAGCATGCAAATCGGAATGCCCATCGAGTGTAGACATTACCAAACTCAAAGCCGAATTTCTACAACATTATTACCAAGTACACGGCGTGCCGTTGCGCTCGTTGCTTATAGCCAATATTTCTAAAATAAGCTATCTCGGCAGTTTTGTTCCGGCTATTTATAATTTTTTCCAAAAAAGCGGGGTTATCTCAAAGATAATGGCAAAAATTTTAGGTTTTGCACAGCAACGAAAATTCCCGCTGCTCTCAGCACAACCACTCGACCGGTGGTTTTCGAAAAACAAAAGCAAGTTACACAACAGCACGTTTCGTAACGGAAAAGTTTATTTGTTCAACGACGAGTTTACGCGTTTTAATGATACCGACATTGGTATAAAAGCCATTAAGTTACTTACCGAACTTGGCTACGAGGTGGTTATTCCGCAACATTTTGAAAGTTCCCGTACCTATCTCTCAAAAGGATTGATAAAAAAAGCAAAAAAAATTGCCAATAAAAACATTTATCTTCTAAAAGATAAAATCGACAATAAAACACCTTTGGTAGGCATTGAACCGTCGGCAATTTTAACTTTCAGAGACGAGTATCGCGACCTTGCGAGCAAAAGCCTTCAACGTTCAGCCGAAAAACTTGCTGCCAATTCGCTTATGATCGACGAATTTTTAGAACGGGAAATAAAAGCTGGAAAAATTCGTCAAGAACAATTTACTACCCAATCAAAACACATAAAACTCCACGGCCATTGTCATCAAAAGTCGCTTGCTTCCACCGCTCCCACCTTGTTCGTACTTGGTTTTCCCGAAAACTTCACCGTTGAAGAAATTCCATCGGGTTGCTGCGGTATGGCAGGTGCTTTCGGATTCGAAAAAGAACATTACGAAATGTCGATGCAGGTTGGTGAACTCGTGTTGTTTCCAGCTATTCGTAACATCAGCAATGAAACTCTGATTGCCGCCCCCGGCACCTCGTGTCGCCACCAAATAAAAGACGGTACACAACGTTCGGCATTGCATCCCATTGAAATACTTTACGATGCGTTGGAAAAGCAATAGCCTCATAATGAGTGAAACTAACCAATTTATTGTTTGAAGATATAGTGAAGACAAGCTGTGGGGAGATGTGTTTGCTATAAGGATTGGATATATATTATTTTTCTTGGCACATCAAAATAATATTTAGCCGATTTGTTTACTATAGCATTATTATAAAATAATTATCCTTAACTTTGCTCAAATTCAGTATTATTATTTAATTTATTTATTATGAAAAAAATTACTCCTGTTATTATTCTCATTGTCAGCCTGTTGCTTGCAGGCGCGCTAAATCTTTCGGCACAAATAAGTCAAGGGGGGACTCCTCCGAGTTTCAGTTATAACATTCCCAACGGATTTGAGTGGCAGCAATTGCAGTCGCCCGATATGGTTAGCATCAACAACGAAGACCTAATAGAAGATGCCACCAGAGGTCCAGGGCCGAGAAGAATGGGCGTTTCTATTTATGTTAACAAAGGCATAAAAGAAGCCGGAACATGGACAGTGTTGCCCAATGGTGACAAAGTTTGGCGTCTTGGATTGGAGGTTCCCAATGCTCTTGCTCTTGGTGTTTATTACGATGATTTTTACATTCCCGAAGGTGGAAAATTATTTTTATATAACGATAATAGGAATCAGGTCATCGGAGCTTATACCGCTACTAACAATCCTGCCAAGCACCTTTTTTCTACACAATTTATTCAGGGCGACAAAGTTATCCTTGAGTACTTACAACCGAAATCAGTTACGGAAAAAGCTCGTATTCATGTTTCTGAGCTGGCGTATGCCTATCGTGATATTGATTTTATGTTTCATGAAACACGTAGTGCGTGGTGGTGCATGATTGATGTGGCGTGCTCGGAAGGAGATGCGTGGGAAAATCAAATCAATGGCGTAGCAAGAATTTCCATTAAAATTGGTAGCAATTATTATTGGTGCTCAGGTTCGCTGATTAACAATACCGACAACGATCGTACACCTTATTTTCTTACCGCTTCTCATTGTGGCGGTAATGCTTCAACCGGCGATTTGAATCAATGGATTTTTTACTTTAATTATCAAGCCACAACTTGTAACGGAACCGCTTCGGGCTACAACACCATGTCGGGTTGCCAGTTTAAAGCTCATGACCCGAGTCATGCAGATAGCGGCTCCGACTTTTATCTTGTAGAATTCAACAACACTATTCCCAATTTTTACGATGTTTATTATAACGGTTGGAATCGTACAAACTCTAACGAAGACGCAGGCAACGGCGTCAGTATTCATCATCCTGCCGGCGACATAAAAAAAATATCAACTTACGACACACCTTTAACATCCACTACCGCATGGAACGGCTTACCTACCCATTGGCGTGTTATTTGGGCACAAACAGTACACGGACGTTCGATTATGCAAGGCGGTTCGTCAGGCTCTCCTATTTTTGATAGCAACGGGCTTATAATGGGTTCTTTAACAGGTGGCTACACGTCCAATTCATGTACTACACCTTCGCCTGCTTTTTATGGTAAAATGTGGTATTCGTGGGATCAAAACGGAAATACACCATCAACACGTTTGAAAGATTGGCTCGATCCGGGAAACACCGGCATTGAGAAACTACCTGGCGTTTCGTGGCAGATTATTCCACCAATCGCCGACTTTACCGCCGATACTACCACTATTACACAAAGCGATACAGTGTTCTTTACCGATCTTTCAGGCCCCGGCATTCTTTCATGGCAATGGGTATTTGAAAGTGGCGACCCAGACAGTTCGAATATTCAAAATCCTTATTCGGTATATTCCGATACCGGATTTTTCGATGTCAGTCTTTATGTTACTAATGCCGACGGTAACGACACAGAATTAAAAACCAATTATATACACGTGCTTCCTATGCAGCCACCGGTTGCCGATTTTACTGCCGACAATACGGTGATATCTCCCAATTCAAAAGTACATTATACCGACTTAAGCAGTGGCGAACCTAATCAATGGTATTGGGCATTTGATGGCGGTGATCCCGCAACTTCTACGCTTCAAAACCCTATTAGCAGGTACAGTACATTGGGAACTTACAACGTTAAACTCATAGCCTATAATCTTGGTGGTTCCGATTCTATTGTTAAAGAAAATTATATCACGGTTACTAACGAAGTGCCACAAGCCGATTTCGACGCCAACAATACAAATATTATGCAGGATGATTCGGTGAATTTTACCGACTTGTCAACAGGAATGCCCACAGCTTGGTATTGGTCGTTCGAAGGAGCTACACCTGATACGTCAAATGAACAAAACCCACAAAATATTAAATATACTCAAGGTGGATCGTTTACGGTTAGTTTGACAGTGGAAAACGGAGTAGGACAAGACACTAAAACCATTGAAAACTATATTCATGTAGATTGGGTAGATATTCAAAAATCGAAAACCGGTAAATATTTTGATATTTATCCCAATCCTGGTAAAGGTATTTTTGTTGTAAAACTTAAAGAAAATAGCGGCGAACCTGTGCTTTTGGAAGTATCCAATGCTTATGGAAAGCTGGTTTTGAAACAACAAATAAAACAATATGAAAATCAGATAAAAATTAACTTGATGAACTATTCCGACGGTATATATTTTGTTAAAATAAAACAGTCTAATATCGAAACTACTCAAAAGCTGACACTTATCGGAAAATAACTCTGCACGAAAAAGCTAGTAAAATTTGAAGAACAATTGTTTATGAAAAAAATAGTAGGTCTATTTGTTTTTATGTTTTTTCTTGTAGTGCAAACTAATGCACAGATAAGAGTTAAAGCCGTTCCATTGGCTATTTCGGAGAAACTTTCGAATAATATACCTGTAGTTGTTTTAAAAGTTAAAAAGTTAGTGGCTTTTGAAAATAGAGGAGCTAATCCGGCACCTCTTTTTGCCGGTCGTACTATACCATTCGGGCCGAAGCAATTGCATAAAGGCCTTTGGGTGCAGACCGTCAAAGGACAAAATATTTGGCGGCTGAAAATAAAAGTGGAAAATGCCAGACAATTAAATATTTATTTTACCGGTTTCAGACTTTTGCCCGATGATTTACTTTTTATTTATACACCAAGGGGACAAAAAACACAAAGCGCCATCACTGCCGATAACGATGGACCCTATCTTGCTACAGAAATTGTTGAAGATAATGAGCTGATGCTTGAGCTTGACAGACAATCGGGCAGGCAGGTCTTACCTTTTAAAATTGTGGAAATTGGTGTGATTGAGCCGGAAAATGAACGCGATTTTGGCGGCGCAGGTCCTTGCGAAATACCGGTGAATTGTTCTGAAAGCAGAAATTTTCGACAGCAAAAAAACGGGGTTGCCCGCATTTTGGTAAAGGAAGGTTCGGGTTTGTTTTGGTGTACGGGTTCGTTGATAAACAACGCCTATTACGACGGAAAAGAATATTTTTTAACAGCCAATCATTGTGGCGAAAATGCCGGACAAGCCGATTATTCAAATTGGTTGTTTTATTTCAATTTTGAGTCACCCGATTGTAGCAGGCCTTCTTCGCCGCCCGAAATACATTCATTATCAGGAGCCAAACTGCTTGCTTCGGCACCCAACTCTACTTCGTCAGGTTCCGATTTTAAACTTTTGTTGCTAAACAAAGCTATTCCACAATCGTATTCACCTTATTTCAACGGATGGGATAAAAGTGGAAATATCAGCAATTCGGGAGTAACCATTCATCATCCAGAAGGCGATATTAAAATGATTTCCACTTATAGCACATCGCTTATTCCTACACGTTATTATGGTTCGGAAAGCAATACCGCCGGTTATTATTGGAAAGTTCAGTGGGCCAAAACCGAAAACGGACACGGCGTTACAGAAGGTGGTTCGTCGGGTTCGCCGCTTTTTAATTCCAATGGTTTGATAATAGGAGCGCTTACCGGCGGCGAAGCATCTTGCGAGAAGTCTTCCTCCCCCGATTATTACGGACGTTTTAGCATTTCTTGGCACCCACAGGGGAGCGACTCAACAGGTCAACTCGACTATTGGCTAAATCCATCGAATAGTAAAATACCTGATGTTTTGTCAGGCTACGATCCTTATGCCGGTAAGGTGAGCGTAAACTTTTCAGCCACATTAACTGATCTGCCGGCAGGAGGGAGAACACATTTTCTTAATTTATGTGCCGGAAATATTACTGCTTATCACTGGACTTTTGAAGGAGGAAACCCCGAAACTTCCAACGATAAAATTCCACCCGATGTTAGGTATAATTCACAAGGAAAATGGACAGTGAAGTTGGAGGTAGAATACGCCGATAGTACAAAATTTATGCAAAAAAAAGATTATATCAATGTGCTACCCGCCATATATCCCAATCCGTCTCCCGACAAAATATATACTATTTATCTTGGTGAGTACGAGCAAGATAAAGTAAGCATTATGATTTTTGATGAAATAGGTAAAGAAATAAACTTTTTCAAATCAACATTTCACCCGGGAAGTGTAAACATTGACCTATCGAATAATAAAAGAGGTCTTTATTTGGTTCGACTTGTAAATAATGGCCGTACAATGTCCTATAAATTATTGATTGCCAAATAAAATATAATTTTTTGGTTTTTTCATATATTCACAAAAGTAGTTAACAAATGTTAATGGTATATTAGGTTATCGTGGAATTGTTTTTTTACGTCAAAGTGAATTACAAGAGGTCAAGAGTGCTTAAATGGGAGGTATTGCACCTCTTTTTATAGAGATAATTCCCGACTCGTTACAAACGAGGACAAGATGTGAGCGGATGCATAAGCCGGAGAAAGTTAGATGAAACATCCTATATTGGTTTTAAACGCACAAAGGAATGATTAACATAACACAAAATGTAGTATCATAAACAAAACTGCTTATCTGCTTCGCTCATGCTAAACAGGTCTTTTGTAAAAGTAATATGCACTAAATCAATATATTGTGACGATTTTGCACTAATTATTTCAAAATTGACTTAAATGTCTATTTTTCAATCATATACATCGTTTTACTTGACTAAAGCAGATAAGCAGTTAAACAAATTTTAAACAGTTGATTATGTATAATATATAAACATAAAAAATTAAATATCGAATATCAAACACCGAATAACGATTTAAGAAGTATTTTTGAATGTGTGAATTTAAGATGTTGAACTTGAGTAAAACGAAACGTTAAGTACATAAGAGTATTGCCATAGAGAATGAACA
>QIKE01000117.1 GCA_003232915.1 Bacteroidota bacterium
GGCGGGATTTTTGCCCGCAGGCTGCAAAAATCGTGACAAAACTAAAATACAGGCAAGCAGTTAATTACAAAATTATAAACATATGAAACATATAAAAAATATAGCCTATTTGGCAAGAAGAATTCATCATGCTAACAAATTGAAACAAAGTAAAAAAAAACATTTTTCTTACTTTTTTTGCATAAAAAATCTGTTTTTGCATTTGACGGATTAGTGGGCTTTAAATTTGTTAATTAGATACGAAGATAAAGATTTTGTGTTTTTAAAAATGTAATATATTAGATGTCAATTAATTATATCATTTAAAAAAAAATACATATTATCTACTTTCTTGCAACCATAATTGTTGTTTTTTTGTTCTAAGATTATTTGATAGAAATTATATTTTATTGTATAACTATGCTGGAATAAGTGGCACATTGAGGGTGGAATATCTGTTTTATTTTATTGGTAACCGATCCTTTGGTAATTCCCGTAGCTTTAAAATAATTTTTTAATAAGGAATAATGCACTTTGAAATACTTTTTCTAATTGATTGATAGCATTATTGTGTCCAAACAGGCGGAATGTAACCGGAAAATAGTATTGTCGACAGGTTAAAAATGGGCTTATCGTTTTTGACCTATATCTCACTTAATAAAAACGGCGTGCGGAGAATTGTGAAATTTACATTTCGGCAAAAGCTCGAAACCAATAAATACCATTATATGGATATATATTGGGTGTCAACGATTTATACCGGAGTGAACTAAATTGTAAATTTAAATAATATATTTGCGTTCCTTTTATGTGATCTAAAATATTTAATATACATTTGTATCATAAAACTTTTGGAACGATGATATATGTTGAATATTGATTGGAAAGATATAGCCATTAACAGGAGACGTGAAAACAAGAAGTTAAAAAAACGCATTAAAGAACTTATTATAAGTCGTGATCACTGGAAGGGAAAAGCTATTGAACGAAAGGAAGATATTGCTAAAAATAATCGACAAGTTCAGCTGATAAAAAAAATAATGCAAAAAATATTCGAACTGTAAAAAAGATAGATCTTCTAAAATAGCATTTCAACGTGGTATGTCAAATGACAAATGTTTTACCACCGATTAAAACAAAATGTAAATGGTGAAAATAATTGATAAGGAAAACAAAATTGCAATCGACGACCTGAATACAATGGCAGAGAAAATGTTTGGTGATATGGTTAAAGTAGTTGTGGATGTCGAGAAAGAAATATTGGTTGTGGATGCGGAATTACATGCCGACGAGGAAAAAGTATTATTGGAGCAAGGTTCTAAACAAGAAAATCTTTGGGGTATAAATCTTTATCCCGATGATGTTGGTGACGACTTCGTTGAATTTGATTCGATGATAAACCTGCGGCCATCCTGGGGAAACAAGAGTAGAGGTGTTGATGATGAACGAATACAAGCCAAAATAGTGAAAATTGTAAACGATTTGATAGTTAAGTAACTAATAAAGTTCTCTCGAACCAAATACACTGCTAAATGAAAAATACCTTTTATCATAATAATTTGTCTAAGGGCAAATGGGATGAACAAAATTTTGCTAAACAAATGGCTAATATAGGTTCCGAGGTGGAGAGATGTATTAAATGGAAAAACAAAGATAGAACTGAACGAAGTCAATTGGCTTTTTTCAGAGCGCTTGAACTAATGGATTTTACCATTGCTGATAAAAAAAATATTCACCGCCTTGGGGAATTATGCCGGACAAGAGAGGTTCTTGTTGATTATTTCTTTGCCGATAACCAATATAAATCTTCCGACATATTATGGCAAAAATATTTCAGGGCATTTAACCGGTATGCTAATTTAACAGACAGGAAATAGCAATCGTTTATGTATGTGTTTTATGTTCACATTCGTTCTCGTTTGTTTTGTAATGAGGGCGAGCTATAACATGCTAAATCATTGCAAAATACAAACATATTCGGATAAAAAGGTGTGTTTTGTAATACAAATCTTTTCATTTTTCATTTGCTAATACTATAAAACTGAGATAGTTGAGTTTTTTGCAAACGAAAAACAATAGGCTAAATACTATTTTGAAGTGCTATACGAGAAATTATATTGCTCGGTTTGTTTTTTTGATTTGGTATGTACCATCCTCAAACTTCATTTTTCATATCGGCTTTTTACTCTTTGATGATTTCTAAAATGAAAATGAAAAACATTGTATTACCAAATATTATTAATCTTTTATTAGACTATAGCAGTGATGGTGATTCATTCTCAATTTCCCCAATGATATAAATACCACACCGGCCATAGTTAACAATCCGCCGACAATTTGAATTTTGGTAGGAAACAAACCGAAATATAAAAAAGCTCCGGCGAGTACAAACAAGCTACGGACGCTTCGTACAATTGAAGCTTTTGAAACTTCAATATATTTCATTGAGATATAGCCAAGTAGCGCTGTTAGAAAAGGTCCGAGAACCGAACCTATGGCTACGTTTTTAAATGCTGATACCGGAATAGCAAAAGGAAGTCCGATATAAAGTAAAACTGCTAACGACAGACCGAATAACATGAGTATACGTGCCATTGCCAGAAATGATGGGTCGAGTTTATCAATATTTTTTTTGGCGATGATATTCGAAAAACTGAAAATGATACCCGATAGCCAAACATATTCCGTACCCGAAATAAAAAATTGCCTCATACTGCTGTCGCCTCTGTACGAGATCATCAATGCACCCGACAAAGTAATTACCATTCCTACAAACTCGTACGTGTTAAATCGTTCGTGAAGAAGGAAAATGCCAAGAGTGGTAACAAATAGGGGATTGATATTGGCAAGAAAAGATACCGCTGCCGGATTTTCAACCGTTTTGATGGCCATAAAAAACAGCAATGTAGCTAACGTTTCGAGGGTGGCTATCAAAAGTAATATCCACCACGATCGTTTTGTCACCGTTTTAAGTTTTCGTTGTTTTTCGAAAATGAATATATAAATCAAATTCCATATAATACCCAAGCCAAACCAATAAAAACCGAACTGGACAATATGAATTTCATTTAATGCGGCTTTACTAAAGATGTAAACACTACTTACCGCCAAAGCAGCTGCCAAAGCGAAAAATACACCTTTTAACGACGTGCTTTTCGAAGTATTTGTCATTCGTTATTGTTTTATTTATGCAAATACGATTTAAATAAAAAGAAAAAATCGTGAAAATCCCGTCTTCGTATTAACCATTCGCTGACTTTAGTGCCGGTTTGTTTTTTGAAAACAATATATTGATAGACAACCGAGGTAAAATAACTTAACGAAGCGGTAATAGCCGCCCCCGTAATACCGTATTTCGGAATCAGCAAGAATAGAAAAATAAGGGTAACCACAAAACCGGCAATGTTGCTACGTAAGTTTACTTCAGGATGTCCTTTACCCGAAAAATAATGACTGAAAACAGTGTTGGCCGATAGCGACAACACCCCGGGAAACAGTGCAATTATCACCTCTTTTATTTTAATAAAATCTCTGCTAAAAATCAAGCCGTAAACTTCGGTGGGAATTAGTAACAAAACAAGCAAAGCTAGAAAGGTAAGAATTACCGAAATTTTCATCAGCTGTATGCTTATCTTTATAGCATAAGTTTCGTTGCGCGAATTGGAGATGACCGAGTATTGTACCAACGAAATGCTTTGCCCGATAATGCGTATCCCTTCGGTAAGTTGTAAGCCGGCATTGTAAACACCAAGCGACGAAAGCCCTGCAAAACCCGTTACTAAATAAAAACTGAATCGTTTGTTCCCAAGATGTAATAAATTGGCTGTGAAGCTAATAAAACCGAAATGCAATATCTGCCTGCTGGTCTGTTGCCAATTTCGAGTTCCCCATTCTTTAATTTCTTTTACTATCATCGCAAAGCCGAGTATGGCACTAATTCCCCAGCCCATAAACAGTGCAATGATGTATTGTTGTGCTGTTGGCTGTGGATTGTTAATTACCAAAAAAGCAAATACTATGAGAACAATACCGATTTGAGTAGTGAATAATAAGTTGTAGATTTTTATTTTTCCCTTGCCAATCAGCATATTATAATTTATTTGAATGATTCCGTTAATCAGTGCCAGTATTAGTATCTGTTTCCCATAAGGTCCGGGCACGATATTGCTATAAAAAGCGGGAGCAATCTGATGAATTCCCGAAAGTGCGAGTGCGGCAACAGCAACCACGATAACAACCCAAAAATAAGCAGGTATCACTAATTTTGAGGAGGTAGTACGTGATGAAAAATATACCAAAGCACTTCCGGCCATCGGATCGATAAACATTTGAATTACTGTAATATCAAGCACTATCAATGCAACAGCACCATAACCCTTGCTGCCTACATAATGGGTGAACAACCATAAAATAACCACGGTAAACAACGAATTCAATATTCGTGTTCCAGTGGTGCCGACTATCTTTTTAAACATCCGCCTTGAATTGGTAAGCAAAAGTAACAAATCTGAGATTTTGGAGAATTTATTCGTTAAATTGACTCTCCCGTCAGTT
Organism: Bacteroidota bacterium; assembly: GCA_003232915.1. Classification (GTDB taxonomy): domain Bacteria; phylum Bacteroidota; class Bacteroidia; order Bacteroidales; family F082; genus Sulfidibacterium. The sequence goes on from QIKE01000117.1 coordinate 4,534, forward strand.
TGAGCATCTACGCATGAACGTACAAAATCTTTACAATTCAATTTTATTGCCGAAAATGATTTACCCGGTTGCTCGTGCTATTCAATAATTCGAAAGATTATTAGCACAAACGTTAGCTTACACTATTTTGCGTTCGGTAACAATTGAAGAACAAAACCACTATTTTGCGTAGTCATACACGGATTTGCTAATGAAAAAAGTAATTCCACCAAATGTTTTTTATGAAAAATAATAGTTAAATGGCCGCAGCAATATTCTTGCTTAACGGGCTATTTTAGTTAGTGAATAAATGAGGATTTGTGAGTTGTTGTGGTCAAGCAGAAATTGAAGTAACGTTGCGTAGCACGATTTATTGAGGTGTGTGGAGATAGGGATTTCCGGAAACTTCAATTTTTTTTTTACTTTAAATATTTCTTGCTTATGTATTTTGTAATGATTATATTGTCGTCGGTAAAATGATTAGATAATAATCACAAATTGATATATTAAAGCGATGGAAACAAGAACAATAGTACATTTTGATTTGGATACGTTTTTTGTATCGGTAGAGCGGTTGGTTAATTCTTCGTTAAAAAGAAAGCCGGTAATTGTAGGCGGTTTATCCGACAGAGGAGTGGTAGCAAGTTGTAGTTATGAGGCAAGACGTTTCGGGGTGCATTCGGCTATGCCGGTAAGGGTGGCAAGGCAGTTGTGTGGCGATGCCGTTTTTGTTCGTGGCGATATGGAATTGTACGCTAAATATTCGAGCTTGGTAACCGAAATTATTGCCGAGAGTGCACCTGTTTACGAAAAGGCCTCTATCGACGAGCATTATCTTGACATTACGGGTATGGATAGGTTTTTCGGTAGTTTGAAATGGTCGCACGAGTTGCGGCAACGTATTATGAAAGAGACTGGCCTTCCTATATCTTTTGGTTTGTCGACCAACAAAACGGTGTCAAAAATTGCTACGGGCGAGGCTAAACCCAACGGTGAGTTGTGTGTTTTACCCGACAAGATAAAGCCTTTTCTTTTTCCGCTTTCCATCAGGAAAATACCTATGATAGGGAAAAAAGGCTACCGTTTGTTGCGTTCAATGGGAGTTGCCTACATAAAAACGCTGAGTTGCATACCGCCCGAAATGATGCTACAACTGATGGGCAAAAACGGTTTGTCAGTTTGGGAAAAGGCCAATGGTATTGATCCTACACCTGTTGTGCAATATTCGGAACGGAAGTCTGTTAGCACCGAACGTACTTTCGACAAGGATACTACCGATGTGGAAAAATTGCGTAGCATCCTCATTGCAATGACCGAAAAAATTGCCTTTGATCTGCGCAAAAAGCACAAGCTAACGGGTTGCGTTACCGTAAAAATTCGCTATTCGAATTTCGATACTCATACTGTGCAAAAACATCTGCCTTACACCGCTTTCGACCATCTTTTGATTGCTGTGGCACTGGAACTTTTCGATAGATTGTATCAAAGGCGGATGCTTATACGACTTATCGGTGTTCGTTTTAGTAAGCTTGTGGGAGGTAGTCAGCAATTAGATCTTTTCGACGAAAATCCTGAACTTGCAAATTTATATCAAGCTATGGACGGTATTCGTTTGCGCTACGGGAAAAATGCCGTACGGCGGGCGGTGGGCGGGTAATGCGACGAAGGAGAGAGGGGGCGCATGTATGAGGGTCTGCTATGTGAAATGTGTCGGAGGAGCTATTTTACTGTGGGACAAGACGTGGCGTTGTGGCTTGTGGGTGGGTGCAGCAGTGATAGGAGTGGCATCCCCCTTTTGGGCTTTGCCGATGTGGAGTAAGCCGGAAAGAGCGACCGGAGGAAGCTCCTTTGCGGCTTTACGAAACACGGCAAAGCGCAGAGGGGATAGAACGGATAGCACGGCCGCTGCCCAAGAAAAAATAAAAAAAATAATAGTATGTATTTGAATGTACATTCGTATTACAGTCTTCGTTACGGTACGTTTTCGGTGGAGGCTTTAGTAAAAAAGGCGTCGCAACTTGGTGTGGAGAGTTTGGCACTAACCGACATAAATAATTCTACGGGTATGATAGATTTTGTGAAAACTTGTGCCGGTGCGGGGATAAAACCGATAGGAGGAATGGAGTTCAGGCGTGGCGACGACTTGTTGTTTACGGGTTTGGCACGGTGCAACGATGGCTTTAGGGAATTGAACGAATATTGCTCGGCAGTGAACCTCGAAGAGCGGCAATTGCAAGAATCGGCACCCGATTTTGATCAGGTGTATGTGGTGTATCCTTTTCGAGGAAATGTACCTTACGGGTTGAGAGACAATGAGTTTGTGGGGGTAAGGCCTTCGCAGGTGCGTAGGTTGTTTGGCATAACCGACAAACGGCTGTTGAGCAAAATGGTGATAAGCCAAACGGTGAGTTTTGCCGACGAAACGGGTTATTATCTACACAAAAATTTGCGTGCTATCGACCACAACTTATTGCTGAGTCGTTTGCAACCTTCGATGTTTGCTGCTTCCGACGAGTTGTTTTTGCCTCCGGAAAAATTGTTGCAAGTTTTCGAATATTATCCACAGATTGTGAAAAATACCCGTTGCTTGATACAAGATTGTTCTATTGATTTCGATTACGAGAGTAGTAAAAATAAGCAAACTTTTACGGGTAGCCGTTACGACGATCGTGTGTTGCTCGAAAAACTGGCTTACGACGGTTTGAGTTATCGTTATGGTTTGAAAAATAAGGTTGCTGAGGAGCGTTTGCGTTCGGAGTTGCTTGTTATCGACAAGTTGGATTTTTCGGCTTATTTTCTTATTACATGGGATATTGTCCGTTATAGTATGTCGCGTGGATTTTATCATGTAGGACGCGGTAGCGGCGCTAACAGTGTGGTGGCTTATTGCTTGAGAATCACCGATGTCGACCCCATTGAGTTGAATTTGTATTTCGAGCGTTTTATAAATCCCAAACGTAGTTCGCCACCTGATTTCGACATTGATTATTCGTGGAAAGAACGTGAGGAGGTGCAGGATTATATTTTTAAACGGTATGGCCGTCGGTACACTGCCTTGCTCGGGACTTCAGTAACTTTTAAAGGCAAGTCGATTTACCGCGAGTTGGGAAAAGTTCATGGTTTGCCAAAAGCCGAAATAGATTTGCTGACGGCTAATCCCAAAGCCGAAATAAATAAGTCGGATCTTCACCGGCATATCCACGCGTTGGCGTTATTGTTAACGGGTTTTCCAAACCAACGCAGTATCCATGCGGGAGGGATTTTAATTTCGGAGAAACCCATTACATGTTACACTGCTCTCGACATGCCTCCCAAAGGTTTTCCTACTACACAATGGGATATGTATGTGGCCGAGTCGATTGGTTTTGAAAAGTTAGACATTTTGAGCCAGCGGGGAATAAGCCATATTAAAGAAACTGCCGAACTGGTGCGTAAAAATCGCGGAATAAGTGTGGATGTGCATAGTATAGAATCGTTTAAGCACGACGAAAAAGTAAAAACGCAACTGCGGCGTGCCGAAACCAACGGTTGTTTTTATATCGAAAGTCCGGCTATGCGCGGGTTGCTAAAGAAGCTGCAATGCGACGATTACCTGACACTTGTGGCCGTTAGTTCAATTATCCGTCCCGGAGTAGCCCGTTCGGGGATGATGCGCGAATACATTCGCCGCTTTCACAGTCCCGAAAGTTTTGAGTACATCCATCCAGTGATGAAAGAGCAACTGCACGAAACTTTTGGGGTGATGGTGTATCAGGAAGACGTGTTAAAGGTGTGTCATCATTTTGCCGGTCTAAACCTTGCCGATGCCGATGTGTTGCGACGGGCTATGAGTGGTAAATATCGTGGCAAACAGGAGTTTCAGCGAATTAAAGATAAATTTTTCGACAATTGCCGGCAAAGGGGTTATGCCGAAGGGATTACGTTAGAAGTGTGGCGACAAATAGAGAGTTTTGCGGGTTACAGTTTTTCGAAAGCCCATTCGGCAAGCTATGCTGTGGAGAGTTTTCAAAGTCTTTATTTGAAGGCTTATTTTCCGTTGGAATTTCAAGTGGCTGTAATCAATAATTTCGGAGGATTTTATCACAGTTGGGTTTATTTTAACGAATTGCGGCGACAGGGTGGAAAACTGCACCTGCCTTGTATAAACCGTAGTAATTATAAAACCGCTATCAATGGCAGCGACGTTTTTATTGGTTTTGTTCACCTTGCCGGACTAGAACAAAAAACGGCTTTGCATCTAATAGAAGTGCGAAAACAAGGTGGGGCGTTTGGAGATTTGGAAGATTTTGTCCGGCGCGTGAAACCTGATATGACTCAATTGGTACTGCTAATAAAGACGAGTGCCTTGCGTTTTACGGGCAAAAGTAAATCGGTTTTGCTTTGGGAAGCTTATTTATTATGGAAAAATGAGAAACAACTTCCCGAAGGACCGTTGTTGTTTCAAGCCGATGCTAAACCTTTTGAGCTGCCACAACTCGAACATACTTTACTCGAAGATGCCTACGACGAAATAGAATTGTTGGGTTTTCCGGTTAGTATTAGCTATTTTGATATGCTAAAGACTCGTTTTCGAGGTGAGATAAAGGCCGGAGATATGGCTGATAATGTTGGAAAAACACTACGGATGCTCGGATTGTCGGTTACTATTAAATATGTGAAAACAGTGAAGAAAAAACTTATGCATTTTGCCACTTTTGTCGACGATGTGGGCGAGATGTTCGACACTGTTCATTTTCCCAATACGTTGCAGAGGTACCCATTTCGTGGACACGGCGTTTATCTGTTACTCGGCAAAGTGGTTGAGGAGTTCGGCTATGCTTCGCTCGAAGTGAAAAAAATGGATAGGCTACCTTTTCAGACTGACCCGAGAGAAGGGTAGGAGGATTGGTTATAATTAATGGCTCAAGTTTCCGAGTAAATTCCAACAACCTCATAAATAGTTAAAGATCAGTAAAAAAAAACAAAAAAAATGTAGCATATATTAAGCTAAAAGCTTATCTTTGTAGGAGTTACGAAGTCCAAAAGACATTAAATATGCTACATATCAAAGATGGTAAAAATTTATTTGAGCTTACGGATTATTTTAAAAGTCCCACAAAGGCGTTCTCAAACATTGTGGAGGTTTTTGATGTTTACTCCATTGGTTCTTACAAGCAATATATTCAACTTTAAATCAAAGGGTTATTCGCCGGTTTTGTTGCGCCGTATGCTTATTTTCATGCATTTTCCCGGGGATAGAAATATTCATAATCTTTTCAGCACCTATTATAAGTTGTTTTATGAAGGGAAAAAAGATAGTCTTTACGATATTTTGCACAGTGAAAAAATAAATTTGCGAGTTCCATTGTTAAATTTCGCAAAGCGATTTATGAAAAAAATATACGAGAACCATGGTAAACCACAGACTACATTCTTTATAGTTGATGATACCGGTTTATTATAGAAAATATCGTTCGTTTTTTTCACCACTATTGATAGTGGTGGAATAAAAACTGCTACATAGATCGATTTTTAGAATTTGTTTCTTGTTGAACATCAAATATAAGCAAAATCAGCACTATTTATTATCAGTAAGTTAGGCTGTTTCAGAAAGCTGCGTTAATAATATAAATATCATTAAAAATAAAATTTCTAATTTGTTTGAATAATTGAAAAATAATTCCGTCTTTTGCATACGTTTTTTGAATATGGAATTAAAATATGGAACGATGTCAAGAATTTGTCAGATAACAGGTAAAAAAGTGATTACGGGAAACAATGTTTCACATTCTCACATCAAAACGAAAAGAAAATTTCACCCGAATCTTCATACAAAACGATTTTTTGTTCCCGAAACCAATAAATGGGTAACATTGCGTATTTCGGCTGCCGGTATTCGTACTATCAACAAAAAAGGTATTTTCAATGCTATGAAAGAAGCCGAGACAAAAGGCTTTTATAAAGACTAAGGCTGAATTATTTTTCAAAAAAAAGCTGCTTGTTTGAGCAGCTTTTTTTTGTTGGTACTTTTCTTTTTATTATTTTTACCCCGTTAATAATCAGGACAAAGTCATCAAATTTTGCAAAAACAAATGGTATTATCCGAAGATAAGTTATTCATTAATTCCGGTTTATATTTTAAGGGTGATATTCCTTCGGGAAATCAGGCTTGGCAAAGCCCTTCAAACATTGCTTTGATAAAATACTGGGGGAAACGAGCTGTTCAGTTGCCCTGTAACCCTTCAATAAGTTTTACTTTGAGCGAAGCACTTACCGAAACTGTTTTGGAATATGCTCAGGCAAAGCAAAATACAGGACAGCTTACTTTTTATCTTGAAGGAAAGACAAATGAATATTTCGCTAAGAAAACGCGTAAATGGTTTTCTACTTTATTGCCGGTTTTTCCGTTTGTCGGTCAACTTGATTTTACTATCCGTTCAAAAAACACTTTTCCTCATTCGGCAGGAATAGCGTCTTCCGCTTCGGGTATAAGTGCGCTGGCATTATGTCTTTGCGCTATAGAACGTCAGTATTTCGACACGTTACAAGACGATTCTGTCTTTTTCAAAAAAGCTTCTTATGTATCTCGTCTTGGTTCGGGGAGTGCCTGTCGCTCGCTTTTCGGTGGACTTGTGATTTGGGGGAAAACAAATACGGTAGCCGAAGCATCCGACTATTATGGCATGGCCCTTACCAAAAATATTTATCCCGGATTTTTTAATTATCGCGACACCATTTTAATAGTAGATTCCGAAAGCAAAATAGTTTCAAGCCGTACTGGACACGCATTGATGAATGATAATCCTTTTGCAAAAACTCGATTCAGACAGGCAAACGTTAATTTAAAAAAATTGCTTGTAGCGATGAGAGATGGCGATAACAATAGTTTTATTAAAATAATTGAGTTGGAGGCTCTTAGCTTGCATGCGATGATGATGACCTCGCTACCCTATTATTTACTTATGAAACCGGAAACCCTAAGTATTATCGAAAAAATTTTTATTTTTAGAAAAGACACGGGCCTACCTGTTGGTTTTACTCTTGATGCCGGTCCTAACGTGCATTTACTTTATCCCGAAAGTGTAGAAACCGAAGTACACGATTTCGTTAGTGGCGAGTTGAGAGGTTTGCTAGAAAACGGCTATTATATTCACGATAGGGTAGGAAAAGGCCCTGCAAAGTTAGTGCTATGACGGACGAACAGAAAATATTTTACTCGAAAATATTGCTTTTTGGAGAGTATGCTCTTATGTTCGGCTCTTATGCGTTGAGTATTCCTTACCGGAAATATAGCGGGCGTTTTGTTTTCGGAACACAACAATCGTCTTCCAATATCACTTATGATTCTAATATTAATTTGCTCGGATTGCTCGAATATTTGAAAAAACAAAAGGTGGTGTCAAAACTAATTTGGCCTATTTATTTTGATAAGTTTGAAGATGATATAAAAAGCAAAGCCGTTCGCTTCGAAAGTAATATTCCACTTGGTTACGGATTGGGAAGTTCAGGTGCTTTGGTTGCAGCTGTTTACAATTATTATGCTGTGGACAAAATTTTTCCCTATACTAAACGAGACAATAAAACTTTGAACTTGCTCCGCCGTCAGTTTTCGGTGATGGAATCTTATTTTCATGGTAAAAGTTCGGGCTTCGATCCGTTAACTTGCTATCTCGAAACCCCTGTTTTAATTGAAAAAAATAACAAGCTAAGACAAATTATTCTCCCCGATTTTAATGAAAAGGGTATGGGAGCATTGTTTTTGATCGACAGTAGGCAAAAGGGAGAAACTCAGCCACTCGTCAACTATTTTGTTGAAAAATACAAATCAAAGGAGTTTTCGGATAAGGTAAACAGCAACTTGATTCCGTTGAATAACTTTTGTATTGATATGTTTATCAAAAGTAGAATGCCAGACTTAATGCGAAAAATCGGTCAATTATCTTTATTTACGTATCAGGAAATGGTGCCAATGATTCCTAATAATTTGCGTGAAGTTTGGAAAAACGGCCTTAATACAGGAGATTATTTCCTTAAATTGTGTGGTTCGGGTGGGGGAGGTATGATGCTGGGATTTACAGGCAATTTTGATGCCCTCGGTAAGGTTTTTCAAGATTTTGATATTCAAATGGTAATGAGGTTTTGATATAGCATTTTTAATAAAGACTCTGAAGTTTCCTACAAGACATAGCAACTGAATCCCAGAACTCCTTATCTAACGTTGTTTTCTTCGTCGCATAGTTATAAAATATTTTCCGGTTTGTAACGTCGGCAATTTTGTTGCACTATTGTCTATGTGATGACATATTTCTCTTGCAGTTTTATTATCTCTTGGTTTAGATAATGAATATAGTTCTACAGTTGATTTTCCATTTTTATAGTCAGTAATAATTATTTTCTCTTAAATTAGCTTTATATCAGTTCTAAACTATTATATGACCATCAATATAAAAAAATACTTTTTTTCTATTCATAACTTTATAAACTATTAATAAAATAATGGCAACTATTCAGCCTATTTATAATGTTAAAACTCAACATGATAAGATAAAATGAATTTAATAAATATTCGAATATTTATTATAATAAAATCTTATATTATTGATACTCAGTATATAACGTTTTGCTGTGACTTAGTTAAAAAATATTGATACCTTAATATTCAATGTGTTAACTATTTAATTTCGGTAGAATAGTTTTAGATTAAGAAATGTTTCTGTTCCCAAGTCGCAAAATCTTTGGGCATCGCGCTTGAAATTTCTAACATCTATTATAAAAATTTTGCTTAGTTCGGAAGCACCTCATAAATGTTTTACTATTAATTTAGAAGTTACATACCGATAGGAGGGGGTATTCTATTTTATAAACATTTACCTGATGTTACCGAAAACCGTTATGTTGAAAACGTTCAAAATTGTCTTTCTCAAATAGTACCCACAAAACGAAAAGCAATTTTGTATTGGTCAGAAAAAAAGTCGATACGTTTTTATGATTTGCTATAAATATATGAATAAAAACGACGATCTTAGTTTACTATCATAGGCATATAACAGCCTTATTAATAAAGTATTGAAACGGATGCTATAAATATCAGTAACTTATTTAGGAGCTTTAATTAGCAAATAAATGGCAATAAACAAATAAATGATATTGGGTATCCACGTACCAATTGCAGGCGAAAGATCTCCATAAGTGGAAAAAACCGTGGATATTTGCATAAAAAGAATGTAAGAAAAGGTAAGTAAAAGGCCTATGCCCAAATGCATGCCGATACCACCCCGAACTTTTCGGCTTGACAACGCCACTCCGATAAGTGTAAGAATAATAATGGCAGCGGGTCCGGCCACTCGCTTGTATTTCTCCACTTCATATTTTTTGTAAGCAAGTGAACCTTTTTCTTTTTCGGAACGGATAAAATAGTTGAGTTCAAAGAGATTCATTTCTTCGAAATATTCCTTAATTTTATAGAGATCGGATGGTTTTAGTTTTAATGTGGTGTCCTTCGACAAACCTTGTATGAGATGTTCTTTTTGACCGTAGAAAGTTCTGATATAATAGTTTTTAAGTTTCCATTTGTCTGTAACGGTATCCCAAATGATCCGGTCGGCCATTAATTTATAGACTAATTTTTGTCCATCGAATTTTTCCAATGAAAAACGAAAGCCGGTATTACGTTCGTAATTGTACGATTCGACATAAGCAAAAGTGTTGGGTTTTATTTGAATGTGCATATTCCGCTTGCCTTCCTTTTTAAGTTTTTCCATATACATATTTTTGAAAATCCTACGCGTGTGGTTGGTGTGCGGAATAAGAAAGTTGCCAAGATAAAAAGATAATACGGCGAGTAAAACAGAAGAAAACATATAAGGGTAAAGCATACGTTTGAAACTTATGCCACTGCTTAAAATGGCAATGATTTCGGTATTGCTTGCCATTTTTGAAGTAAAGAAAATTACTGAGATGAAGGTGAACAGGTAAATAAACAAGTTGATAAAATAGGGAATGAAGTTAAGATAATAATCCACAATAATAGCTCTTAAAGGAGCGTGGTTTTTGATAAAACTATCCATATTTTCCGAAATATCAAAAACAATAACAACAACAATCAACAGGCTGATAGCATAAAAAAAAGTACCAAGGAATTTTTTTATAATATACCGATCGATGATTTTCATTGATGACAATTTTAGTGTTTTCTTGTAATAAAATGTTACTTATTCTACAATCGCTGCCTAATTTTTTTAACCATTAACTTTTTCCAATCTATAAAGTTGCCTGTAAGGATATGTTTGCGGGCTTCGCTTACAAGCCAACGATAAAAACTTAAATTGTGCAGACTGCAAATCATACCGCCAAGCATTTCGTGCGCAGAAAACAAATGTCGCAAATAAGCCCGGCTATATTGCTTATCGACAAAAGAATTGCCTTGGTTGTCAACTGGACTAAAATCGTCTTCCCATTTTTTGTTCTTTATATTAATAATACCGTTTTTTGTAAACAACATCCCGTTTCTTCCGTTTCGTGTGGGCATCACACAGTCGAACATGTCGATGCCTAGAGCAATGCTTTCCAAAATATTTTCGGGTGTCCCAACGCCCATAAGATAACGAGGTTTATCTTTTGGCAGTATATTACATACCAAATCCGTTATTTCGTACATCATTTCGTGAGGTTCGCCAACCGACAAACCGCCTATTGCATTACCGCCGGCTTGGTACGAGGCAATTGTCTCCGCCGATTTTTTTCTTAAATCGCTAAAAGTACTCCCTTGTACAATGGGGAAAAGGCATTGAGAATATCCGTGTATCGGTTCTGTTTCGCTATAATGTTGCATACAACGAGCTAACCAATGGTGTGTAATATCAAGTGAGTTTTTAGCATATTCGTAATCGCATGGATAGGGTGTGCATTCGTCGAAAGCCATCATAATGTCAGCTCCTATACTACGCTGTGTATCAATAACGTTTTCGGGTGTAAAATGATGGCGCGATCCGTCGATATGAGATTGGAACAAAACCCCTTCGGCATTTAATTTCCTGCGGTGCGTCAACGAATATACTTGATAACCGCCACTGTCGGTAAGCATTGTGCCGTCCCAACCCGTGAATTTGTGTAAACCGCCGGCCTGTTCAATAATTCTAGCGCCAGGTCGCAAATAAAGATGATAAGTGTTGCCAAGAATTATCTGTGTTTTAACATCTTCTTTTAAATCTCTGAAATGTATACCCTTTACCGTACCAACAGTACCAACCGGCATAAAAACCGGAGTTTCTATTTCACTATGATCAGTTTTTATTACCGCTGCCCTTGCCGAACTTTTTGTATCTTTTTGTATTAATGTAAATTGCATACGTCTTAAAAAACTTTTGGCAAAGATAGCGCAATTCCGTACAGTGGTGTTCTGCCGGTCAAAAACAAGCAAGATAATATTTTGAGGTACTACACAAAATATTCTTGATTTTACAAAAAAAACTTTTATGCATCACACGGGATAAATCAGGACATTTTCATTTTTAAAAAATCGAAATTTCAGATGTTTATAATTTTGTATCTTACTGATCTATTTAGTTTTATGTTTTGTCATAATTTTCGGCTCCACAATCGAAAATTACGCCAAAACGGTGCTGACATTCTTTGTGTCACGGGTTAAACCCGTGAATGTCAAAACCATTATTCCACAGGTTAAACCCGTGGAATGTCAAAACCATTATTCCACAGGTTAAACCCGTGGAATGTCAAAACCATTA
>QIKE01000069.1 GCA_003232915.1 Bacteroidota bacterium
AATGGAATCACTCCAAATGCAGAATACCCAAGTGCTATGCAGGGGCAGACAAAGCCGTAGTAGTGATGACGTTTCTGTAATGGAAACGGAGCGAAGGGCTTAGCTAATTTGTTTTATATTTAGTCAACTTTTAGGAGGATGAGCCTCACAATATAGAACATTTTTGAAGAGCCGTATGAGGGGAGACTTTCAAGCACGGTTCTGTGAGAGGCTTAGGGTAAAACTCCCTTTGCCTACTTGATACCAAACCGTTGTATATGCCCCAAATCTCTAATATGTAAAGCGAGCATAGCGAAGAGATTTACATTTTCGGTTAAGAACTTATTCAGACAGGTTTTCTATGGGTTTCAAACGCCAACACATATAAAAGTTTGCTTCTACTTTATGAGAAGTTTTCCTGAGAGTAGAACTTTATTAGCTTGAACCTCAACAAAATATATTCCTGATTTAACCGGTTGCAAATCCAATTTCAAAGAAGAATAACTTCCCGAAAAAGAAGTTTCATTTATTTTCTTTCCATCAATAGAATAAAGGCTTATGAGCGGGTTGCGAATTTCGAAAGGAAAGATCACCGTAGTAAAGCCAAATGCAGGAACGGGTTTAAACATAAGCTTTTGTATTTTGGTTGATGTAAAAGGTGGCACTTCTTGAAGCGCTTTGGGAACAGCGTTGAAAAATTCAATACCGCCCGAAAAATTTCCTACAATCATATCGGGTTTACCGTCGCCATTTACATCGCCAATGCTAACGGAAGTGCGCATACCCCTGTCATAGTCCACGTTGCTTGTATCAAGCAAATTATTTAGGCCGCTTTCGTTATTTTCGGTAAAACGTCCGTTAAGATTGCCGTCGATATTTGTAAAAAAATATATATTGCCTTGTTCCGATCCCACTGCCAACACAGTTTCACCCGAACTTTTTCGATAAAAACAAGGGGTACTATAACCGTTGTACGAAATGTTGTTATCGGTAACATTAACTTTTCCGAGACTATCGGTTACGAACCGAAAATCAGGATTATTAATTGTTCCGTCATTATGATAATAATTCAAATTGCCACCTTTTTCACCAATTATCAAGTCAACAAGTCCGTCGTTATCAAGGTCGAATAGTTGAGGTGTACTGTATTCTCCCACATCAATACCAAAATAGTTTCTGTTGACGATAGTAAAATGATCACCGTCGTTTCTTACATACAGTAATTTTCCGTTAGCATTTCCCACGAGCAAATCGTTATCGCCATCGTTGTCGAGGTCGGCTACTGCCGGAAAAATTCCCAATAGATTTTCGGTATCAAGTCCGCCGAGGTTGTTGTCCCAACGTTGGTATTCCGGTTTAGTAGCTGTCCCTATATTTTTATACCACGAAAGACGTGCATGATATACCGAATGCAATGTGTAGTTTTGATAATAAGAATAAAGGTAGAAACCATAATTGCCAAGCAAAATATCTGTTAGTCCGTCCTTATCCCAATCGCAAAAAACAACATTTGCACCCGATCCGGCATCAATCATTTGCGACTGCAAGAAATCCTTTGTAAAAAGCTCGAAATGAGGGTTATTATTTTTGCCTTTATTAAGATAAAGCCAGACCGAATGTTTATTTTCCGACACAAACGGGCTAGGGTCGAAAGGTGAAACCAAAAGGTCTTTTTTTCCGTCATTGTTCACATCAATATAAGCGGCGGCAGGCATCGAAAACAAGCGAACGCTTGTATCATAATTGGGAAACAGTGTGTCGAAGGCGGTTATTTGTGCATTTTCGGGAGTACCGCCGTTTGTAAGTTTAAATAATCCTGGAAAATCTACATCGCCAAGTAGCAAATCTTTCACACCATTATTGTTAAAATCCATCATTAAAAAGGTAGAACCTGTATGCCTGTTTTTGCGTATGGCAGTGTTCGTATTGCTTCCCACACAAGTATCAAGAAACAGGGCATTTGATTCATCGCTTTCGGCAAAATGGCCCCAACAGTATTCTGTTTTTTCGTAAACCAACGAATCTGCATTACCGTATTTTTCCATTGATAGGTTTTTTTGCATTTCAACGAAAGAACCGAGTCCCCAAAAGTTTAAAATATCAAGATCGCCGTCGCCATCAATATCTACAATGGCGGGATAATCGGCATAGGTTACAAAAATGTTTACATATCCTCCACCTTGATAAGAAGTTAGATAAGGATAAACTACGCGTTTGAATTTCAACTCTCCGGCCGAAATATTTTTATACACAATAATTCCGGCCCAGCCCGGCGAATAGGTAAAAATATCGGTTTTTCCATCACGGTTATAATCTACAAATTCGGCCCAGTCGAACAATTGGGGAAACAACCGGCTGTATCGCGGAACATAAGTATAGTCTATGCTATTATGAGTTCCTTTGTTAACAAAACACATCAAGCGGTTTCCTTGTCGATCGAAAACAACCAGATCTTTTATTCCGTCGTTATTTAAATCAACAGCTCCGAATTGAACGGAATTAATGCCACCAGCCCACGGAAAACTGAGCGGTTGCCCTTCTGTTGTTACGCCAGCTGGTGATTGTGCTGAAATTTTCAAGCTAAAAATCACAACTATCAATAGCGTAAAAAATGCTTTACCGATAAAATTTAACATCACCATTAATATTTAGTGTAAAATTATATTTTTTTACAATTGAAGACTGTGTCAACTAGTAAACAAATAAAGAAGCGGGATGGAATTGAAGGACAATTTTCCTACTTTTGTAAAATATTTTTTTACATATGGATTTTTCGTCTCTTACCGCTATTTCACCTGTTGACGGCAGGTATCATAAAAAGACCGAAAAGCTTTCGGAATATTTTTCCGAATACGCTTTTTTTCGCTACAGGATACGTGTTGAAATAGAGTATTTTATTGCTTTATGCAAACTTCCACTATCAGGCCTGGAAAGATTCGATATTTCACTTTTTGGAAAATTGCGTACAATTTATAATAACTTTTCAACCAAGGATGCCGGCAGCATCAAAGAAATAGAAAAAACCACAAACCACGATGTTAAAGCAGTGGAATATTTTATAAAAAATCAATTCGACAAACAGCAACTTAGCAAATATAAAGAATTTATACATTTCGGACTCACATCGCAAGACATTAACAATACTGCCGTACCAACAGCAATGAAAGAGGCTCACGAAGAAATTGTTTTCCCCGCTTTAGAATCATTAAAAGACGTATTGTCGGGACTAACAATTCAATGGAAAGACATTGCTATGTTAGCACATACACACGGACAGCCGGCTTCGCCAACACGACTTGGAAAAGAAATTTATGTTTTTGTCGAAAGGCTTGAGAATCAGTTCGATCTATTGAATACGATACCGTTTTCGGGAAAATTCGGAGGTGCTACAGGCAATATGAATGCCCACATTGTTGCATATCCGCAGATAGACTGGGAAAGTTTTGCCAACGATTTTTTACAAAATCATTTTCATCTTATCCGGCAACGAACTACCACTCAAATTGAACATTACGATAATCTCGCCGCATATTTCGATAACTTGAAACGCATCAACAACATACTTTTGGATATGAGCCGCGATTTTTGGCTTTATATTTCGATGGATTATTTCAAGCAAAAAATAAAAAAAGGGGAAATAGGTTCGTCGGCGATGCCACACAAGATAAACCCCATTGACTTTGAAAATGCCGAAGGAAATATTGGCGTGGCCAATGCCTTGTTTGAGCACCTCGCAGCCAAACTGCCGGTATCACGTTTGCAACGCGATCTTACCGATTCTACAGTTAGCCGAAATATAGGTGTGCCATTGGCACATATGCTTATAGCAATTGAATCGTTAAAAAAAGGCCTCTCGAAATTGATTTTGAATAACAAAAAAATTACCGCCGACCTTGCCGATAATCAAGTTGTTATAGCAGAGGCAATACAAACCATATTACGTCGCGAAAATTATCCCAATCCTTACGAAGCACTTAAAGCACTTACCCGTACCAACGAAAAAATTACCACTGAAACTATAGTACGGTTTATCGATTCGTTGGATATTTCGGATGACCTCAAAAACGAATTGAAAACTATTAAACCCGAAAATTATACAGGATTTTCCCCTTTATAATTCAAATATTTGGTATTTATGAAAAAATTTTATCGTGTTTTGGCTTACGTAAAACCTTATAAGGGTTATGCCGGACTAAACATTTTATTTAATTTCCTCACCGTTATTTTTTCTTTGTTTTCTTTCGCTTTGCTCATCCCTTTTTTAAACTTGCTGTTCAGTATCAACAAGTTGGTTACCGCAAAACCTGAAGTTCATCTGAATACCAAGAGTATGCTCGAATACCTTAACTACCATATAAGTCAAATAATTATACGTGATGGGAAGGTTCAAGCACTGGTATTTATTTGTGTGATTATTCTCGCTTCTTTTCTTTTAAGAAATTTATCACGCTTTTTTGCTATGTATTTTATGGCTAATGTACGTGTAGGAGCAGTGAAAGGTATCCGCAACGATATTTATTCCAAACTGCTTATCTTACCTATTTCTTTTTTTTCGAGTCATAAAAAAGGCGATATAATTTCACGTGTTACAACTGATGTTCAAGAAGTGGAATATTCTATTATGAATTATATCGAAATGATAGTTCGCGACCCGATAACCATCATTGTTTATCTTGCTTTTATGATTAGTATAAGCCCGAAACTTACTTTTTTCGTACTGCTTATTCTACCTGCTACCGGATTGATTATCGGACGTATCGGCAAAAGTTTGCGAAAACAGTCGAAGATAGGACAGTCGCGCTACGGAGGTCTTTTGGCAACGATAGAAGAAAGTATTAGTGGCCTGCGGATTATAAAAGCTTTAAACGCCATAAACTATTCCGACAAAAATTTCAAACAATTTAACGAACACTATGCTAAAATACTCATTTGGATTTATCGCCGTCGTGATTTGGCTTCTCCTCTTAGCGAATTTCTTTCTTCTGTTGTTATAGTTGTTTTACTTTGGTTTGGAGGGCAAATGGTGCTTTCCAATAGCCCTGGCATACAAGCCGCCGACTTTATCACGTATATTGTGGTATTTTCGCAAATTATTCCTCCTGCCAAAACTTTTACACAGGGATTTTATAGCATACAAAAGGGAATAGCATCGGCAGAGCGAATATTCGAAATACTTGATGCCGAAGAACTTATTGAAGAAAAAACTAATGCCTTGGCAATTAAATCATTTAACAAAGAAATTGAGTATAGGCAGGTTTCTTTCAAATACGAAAACGACTTGGTTTTGAACAATATCAGTCTGAAAATCCCCAAAGGAAAAATTATCGCCGTTGTGGGTGAGTCAGGTGCCGGAAAATCGACGTTGGTTGACTTGTTGCCTCGATTTTATGATGTTAGCGAAGGTGCGTTGTTTATTGATGGCATTGACATAAGAGACTATAGGATAGATCATTTACGTAAATTGATAGGCATTGTTTCGCAAGATACAATTTTGTTTAACGACACTATTTTCAGCAATATAGCTTTTGGGATCGCCGATGTTTCGGAAGATGCTGTTGTTGCCGCTGCCAAGGTTGCCAATGCCCACGATTTTATTATTCAAATGGAAAACGGTTATCAAACCAACATTGGCGACCGCGGATTGAAAATGTCCGGAGGACAGCGTCAACGTATCAGTATTGCACGTGCCGTTTTAGCCAATCCACCCATTCTTATCCTTGACGAGGCCACTTCTTCGCTCGACACCGAATCGGAAAAGCTCGTTCAGGAAGCCTTGTATAATATTATGTGCGAACGCACCACCGTTATTATTGCCCATCGTCTCTCTACAATAAAACACGCCGACGAAATTGTAGTGATGAAACAAGGGAAAATTGTAGAACGCGGCACACACAACGAACTGATAAAACTCAACGGTGCATATAAAAGGCTAAACGATTTGCAATCGTTTGCATAGTTAGGAATTATACTTTTTGCAATTTCTTAAAAACAAAATACAAACTGCAAATACAGTCGTTGCCACCCAAGCTAATACCTTCTCACAAAAATGCGTGAGTTGATTTGGGCTGAAGGTTTGAGTTAGGCCGAGAATTGCGGCAGGGATGGAAGCGGTAGCTCACAGCTTGAAGTGCCGATGTGGAGCAAGCCGGAAAGAGCGACCGCAGGAAGCTCCTTTTCGGCTTTTGCGACACACGGCACTTCAAGCTGCGACTACAAGCGGACAGCCCGATAGCGTGTGGGTAAGGCTGGGGCGGGAATGTGGGTTGGTTTGGGTTGGGAAAACGGTAGCCGCCCAAAAGAAAAACGAATGCACATATCGTAAGTATTTCTCACAATGACGCAAGCACTATCATTGGCCAAAGTACAAGCCGACTTTAAAACCACATCGAATTAATGGTTTGATTTTTCGTATTACACTATCTGAAAATATTGTTTAACGGATAGAAATAGTACAAATTATCAATTTATCGCAAAGCATTTACGAATAATCGAAACTACTACCCTTGAGAAATTCACGTAGTATGGAGGTAGGGGGAATTTCCTTGTCGGCAATAGGAAGAATATAAGAAAGGAATTTGAGCAAGCGCTTGGCTTCGGAATATTCGGGAACAACGGGGGGTACTTCCTGCAAAAGGGGTTCGGCCCACCGGCGCAGCACGCCCAACTCAAAAAGCAAGGCGGTGTTGAACATTACGTCGGCTTCTTCTTGATACGGAAAGATGTATTTTTCTTCGCCTTTGTGTACGCTTGGCCAGCGTTGCAAAGTTTCCAAGGCCGAGTAATTGCGATATAAGTTGTCGCGAACCATACGACGAATCAAGCGATTGTCGGTGGTAGGTATGCGATTGTTCGAGTCTATATTCAGTGGAGTTAAAGCCGAAACATAGACTTTAAATTTGCGTTTGGCAGGAATTGTTTCCGAAATAATAGGGTTCAATGCGTGAATACCTTCTACAATTATAATGCTGTTTTTTTTCATTTTCAGTTTGGAGCCATCGTAATATCGCTTGCCTTCGGAAAACGAAAATTTGGGTAGCTCTATTTCCTTCCCGTCGAACAAAGCAAGCAGGTTTTGATTAAACAATTTGATGTCAAGAGCTTGCGGGCTTTCAAAATTGTAATTACCGTCTTCGTCGCAGGGGGTAAATTTGCGATTTACAAAATAATTGTCCATAGAAATAACCACGGGTTTAAAACCGATAACGCTCATTTGAATGGAAAGACGTTTGGCAAAAGTAGTTTTTCCGGAAGAGGAGGGCCCTGAAACAAATATTACCCTAACGTCTTCTTTACGACGGTTAACCATATCGGCTATAGAAGCCAGTTTTTTTTCTTGCAAAGCCTCCGAAATTTTTATAATGTCGCCTATTTTTCCTTGAAGGGTCATTTCGTTCAACTGTCCCACATTAGGAACACCAATAATTTCGACCCATTCTTTAAACTCTCTGAAAACTTCAAATAACTTGTTATGAACAATAATTTTGCTTAATTGGTCAGGATTATCGTCCTGAGGCAAAACCAGCATCATCCCCTCAAAATATTTTACCAAATCGAATTTTTTAAGATAACCTGTTGATGGAACCAAATATCCGTAAAAATAGTTCACCACATCATTGAGCTTGTAAACCGAGCTATAAAACTGTTTCCGCGTACGCATCAGTACACATTTATCGTCGAGGTCGAATTCTTCGAAAATCTTTAACGCCTGTTCGGTGCGAATTTCATCACGCAAAAAAGGAATATCGGCATTAATAATTTCCTGCATTCTATTGCGCAATTTTGCGACAACTTTCTCCTGATTTTCTGTAGTAATTAACCCTTCGAGTTCGCAAAAAATACCACCCGAAACCGTATGCTCAATTTTTAGCTTGTAATGGGGATATAAATCCACTGCGGCTTTAAACAGTACCATTGTCAGCGAACGCAGATACATTCTTCGGCCGTCAGGATGCCTGTAATCAATAAAGTTTACAGTTTTAGGTTTGTAAATCATATAGTTAAGTTCCTTGAGCGTATGGTTGACCATAGCGCCTAAAATAGGATATGGTGTTTCGATTTTTTTATCTTTAATAATTTCTTCAAGAGTAGTACCAAATGGGTAAATTTTTTCGGCTTTTATATTTTCAATATAAATCTTGTATTTTCTAAGCATTTTCAAACATTTATTAAAAAAAAGAATAACTAAAAAACAGCCTTTTAAGTATAAAAAATGTAAAATTACCAAAAAATATGCAGATGTCTGTGCAAATTTTCTGCGGTTGATGGTTTGCCGGAATGAGAGGGTACTCCCATATTTCCATAAAAACAATACTAACATATTTTATATCGGTATTTTACAAAGGTTTTGTTAAGATATTACTATTCAATTAGATTAAATAATATTGCATAAAATTAGAAAATATCGGGAAAATGTAATCTTTGCTTTGAACTTTTAATAATAATGAAATGTTTACAGTAAAATATTTTATCCGGCCAACAAAAAAGACCGCAATAAAAATACCGGCATTTTAGGTTAGGATAACCAACGGCAGTGAGTTTGAAATAAGAATAAAAAAACAAGTTGGGAAAGTTTACCAAATAATTTTTATTAGTAAAGCCCAAACCATAAGTCAGAGAGCAAAGTTTAGAGACAATTCAAAGGAAATTAAAAGGTTAAAACAGAAATGGGAAGACAATCTAAAGAAAGTATTGAAAGTGCATTTTTTGAACTTGAATCACCACCCACTAAAGATTTTTTAAATGCCATAATTGATAAATACCGTTTTACTGACAAGTACAAGGCCAAGCCGGTTACCTTGTCAGGGTTTATTCAATCATTTATTGACAAAGCCTCCCACAGGGTTAACCGAAAACAAATCGTACTGTTTCCTTCAAAGTGCAAAGGGGATATATCGCAACCTTTGGATATCTGAAAGCATACAGCGAAATAAAAGGGAAAAAGATTGTTTTTAATGGTTCTTTTTACTTTACGTAGCTATCCTAACTTTGGGTTTGTTGCTGACAATATAGTAAAATATAAGGAGGTTCTTTGCAAATTGCACGGCTTATTTGAACCGGACATAAAAAAAGGAAGCAACAATAAAGCCGTTTCCTAGAACTTTTACCTCAAATCACTAATACGAAACAAAAATACTACATTTCATTGACCGTCTGGAAACAAAAAACAGGTAAAAATCAGCGAATAACGGGGGGACTGTATGCAGAAGTTGGTGCAAGCTGAACAAACAACAAGGGGATTAACCTACAAATCAGTAAATTAATCCCTTTCTTTTGTCTCCCCGGTAGGGTTCGAACCTACGACCCGCTGATTAAGAGTCAGCTGCTCTGCCAACTGAGCTACGGAGAGAAATTTGCTATATTTTGAGCCTGCGAAATTACGCTTTTTTAATTTTTAGCATATGGAAATCGTAAATCTTTTTTGAATTGTAACAAAACAGTTCAAAATCCATATCTTTGTACTTTATCGCTATATTCAATGGGAAAGAATAAAAAATATAACCGGAATACTTTAAAAGTCAACAAAGGTGTGGAACAACCATCGGCGGTTAACCCGAAAATGAATGAACATCTTGGCAAATTCAAGAAGAAAAAAATCAATGTTAGCGACTATTTCGCAGGCATACTTTCGGGCGATCGCAGTATGTTAAGTCGGGCTATTACCCTTATCGAAAGCACTTTGCCCGAAGATAGAGAATCGTCAAAACACCTTGTACGGCATTGTCTTCCTTATTCGGGCAAATCGGTGCGTATTGGCATTACCGGTGTACCAGGAGTAGGAAAAAGTACTTTTATCGAAGCCTTAGGTTTAGACTATATCCGTGAAGGAAAAAAAGTGGCCGTACTTGCTATTGACCCGAGTAGCCGTCGTTCCAAAGGGAGTATTCTCGGCGACAAAACCCGAATGGAGCATCTTAGTACCCTGACTAATGCATTTATCCGTCCTTCAGCGAATGCAGGAACGCTTGGGGGGGTAGCACGCGAAACCCACGAGTCGATTATTTTATGTGAAGCGGCAGGCTTCGATACTATTTTTGTAGAAACCGTGGGCGTTGGACAATCGGAAACAACAGTAGCACACATGGTCGACTTTTTTCTATTGTTAATGCTTGCCGGCGGTGGCGACGAGCTACAAGGTATAAAGCGAGGCATTATGGAAATGGCCGACCTTATTGTTATTAACAAAGCCGATGGCGACAACATAAACAAAACACAACTCGCCAAACGAGAATACGAAAATGCACTGCATATTTTCCCTTCGCTGAAAAACGGTTGGCATCCTAAAGTGTTAACGGCCTCGACCGTCGAACATACCGGCCTTGATAAAATTAAAAAAGAAATCGACAGTTTTTTACATCTGACAAAAAGCAACGGTTACTTTGAGAAAACGAGACAGCGGCAAGATATATTACTTTTTGAAGAGAACATCCGCAATGCACTTGTTGACAGGTTTTTTCAAAACAATAAGATGAAACAAATGTTTGAATCATACCGGAAAAAAATTGCGTTAAAACAGGTTTCTTCTTACGAAGCCGCAAATGAATTATTGGAATTTTATTTTAATAAAATAACTTAAAGAAGGATCAAGAGCTACACTCTCTCAAGTTCCACCGTAAAGTGCCTTAAAATAGGAGCTTCTTTTAAAATATGCAATCCCTTGATTATACTATTGCGACGGTCGAAAACGTTGATTAAGGCGGCTGCCACATAATCAATATGATTGTTGGTGTAAACCCTGCGAGGAATGGCCAATCGCAGTAGTTCCAATTCGGGATAGCGGTTTTTGCGTGTGTCGGGGTCGCGATCGGCAAGCAAAGTACCAATTTCCACTCCACGTACACCACCTTCAATATATAGCTCAACACCAAGTGTTTGAGCAACATATTCCTCTTCACGAACAAGCGGCAAGAAACGTTTGGCATCAATAAAAATAGCATGACCACCAAAAGGAAACTGCACCGGAATACCATAATCGCGCAATTGTTTGCCAAGATAAGCCACTTGGTTGATACGGGTTTCGAGATAATGAAAATCGGTACCCTCGTAAAGGCCTTGCGCCAAAGCATTCATATCGCGTCCCGACATACCACCATAAGTGATAAAACCCTCGAACAATATATTAAAAGTACTGGATTTTTCGAAATGTTCTTTGTGTTTGAAACCGATAAAACCTCCCATATTAACAATAGCGTCTTTTTTGCTGCTCATGGTCATCCCGTCGGAATAAGAAAACATTTCACGAACAATTTCCCTGATACTTTTGTCGCGATATTTCTCTTCACGTAATTTGATAAAGTAGGCGTTTTCGGCAAAGCGTGCCGAGTCGAAATACACAGGAATGCCATATCGGTCGGCAAGAATTTTTACGGCATGCATATTGTCCATAGAAACAGGTTGACCCCCCGATGAATTACAAGTAATTGTAACGATTATGAGAGGGATACGCTTGCGGGGATATTTTTTTAAAACATTTTCGAGTTTATCGAGGTCAATATTACCTTTAAACGGGTGATTGAGTTCGATGTGAAAAGCCTCGTCGATAGTACAGTCAACGGCATGGGCTTTACGAAATTCGATATGTCCTTTGGTAGTGTCGAAATGCGAATTGCCGGGAATAATGTCACCGGCTTTTATGAGTGCCGAAAACAATACATTTTCGGCTGCTCTTCCCTGATGTGTGGGAAGAAAATAATTAAAACCCGTAATGTCGCGAATAGCATCTTTAAGTTTATAATACGAAGAAGCTCCTGCATAACTTTCGTCGCCAAGCATCATCGTCGACCACTGTTTGTCGCTCATAGCACCGGTACCCGAATCGGTAAGCAAGTCGATAAAAACTTGACTGCTTCTCAAATTGAAAAGGTTGTACTTGGCTATACTAATCCACTCTTCACGCTCGCATCGCTCACTGCGTTGTATTAATTCAACAACCTTCATTTTGTACGATTCTGCAAATGGTAATTCCATAATATTTAATTATTTATTTAATGAAAAGAAAACGTAAAGGAAAAAATAAAATTAGTAAAACCTGTCTCTCTCTTTGATATTCAGAAAAGTCCTTTTCCTATCTGTATTTGTTAATAATATCATAGTATTAAAGCTGTTGAACGCCAAAGATAGAAAAAAATGTTTTTATCCGTAAAATTAGCCAAGAAATAATCTAACCGGGGTTAAATAATTTTTAACTTTTTCAAAAGTAATAAAGGACGACCTGCGAACGTTTTTGTAAATATATTTTTTTCTTTTTTCAGATGAAACATATTTTTTCTAATTTTAGCAGATTTTTTTAAGCATAAAATTCATGGATTATAAAATCAGCAAAGCAAAGGCAATACGGCAAGATTTAATGTTTATGCCCGATGAAAGCAGGATGATCACTAAACTTTTCGGCCTTGATAAAATACGTATTTACAAGATTTTCGACAGAGTTTTAAAATTAGATAGTAAAAATCGGCAAAAGACATTAAATCAGGTTGTTAAGAATTTCGATAAACGCCATAAAAATGTCAAAAGAATTTTCAAAGATAACTTTGATGAAATCAATAGGCGACTTGATATTACTATTTACAACGATCTCAGTTTAAACGACAAACTACTTATCGGTGCTTTTTTTACCCTTGAATATTCCATTGAATCAGCAGCCTTATTCAATCCATCAGTGGTACTTCATCCTTTTCAAAATGGCTCTAAAGAAAATGAGTTGAAGGTAATTATCAGTTTTAGGGCGGTTGGCGAAGGCCATATGTCGTCAATAGTGTTTCGTAGCGGATTGCTTGATAAAACGGGGACTATCAGAATGGATAAAATGAGCCACCTTGTTGACTCTGCTAAAGTTATACATGCGGTAGAATATAGTAAAGACGATTTTGAAAGAAAGTTGAAAGACACCGGCCAATTCGAGTTGGTTAAAGATATCTTCAACAATTTACTCAAAAAATTCACACTTCACGAGATGGAAGAAAGTATTGCACGGTTTAAAGAAAACACGACCATGACACCCAAACACGATCGTGCTATTGATATAATGTATTGGCTAGTACGTTCGAATTATGAAATTGAATTCGACGCGTCATCAGATTTATCCGAGAGAGTTATTTTTCCCCGCTCCACTACCGACGTACGTGCTATTGAAGATGCTCGTTTTGTTGCTTTTAGAGACAAAAGAGATGAAATTACCTATTATGCCACTTATACTGCTTACAATGGTTTTTCTATTTTACCACAATTACTCGAAACCAAAGATTTTTACCGTTTTAAAATCTGTACTATGATGGGGGCAGGATCGCAAAACAAAGGAATGGCACTGTTTCCTGAAAAAATCGACGGAAAGTATGCCAACATTTCGCGCAACGATAATGAAAACATTTTTATTATGTTTTCCGATAGCTTGACTTACTGGGATGAACCCAAATTGCTGCGCGAACCCAAATACGAATGGGAATTTATCCAAATAGGCAACAGCGGTTCTCCCATAAAAACCGACAAAGGTTGGCTGTTGCTAACGCACGGGGTAGGTGCTGTACGCACTTATGCCATTGGAGCCATTTTACTTGATTTAAAAGATCCGACAAAAGTAATTGCCGAGATAAAAGACCCTATTTTAACACCCCAAGAAAGCGAACGAAACGGGTATGTACCCAATGTGGTGTATTCGTGCGGCGCTATTTTGCATAATGGATGGTTAGTAATGCCTTATGCCGCTTCCGACACCCGTTCGGGTGTCGTAAAATTCAAACTCGACGACCTATTGGCCCAGATGGTGGAACTATAAATTATCAAATCGTTTATTAAAACTATAAAACTACAAGAAAAAACATATGATAACTGTTTTTACATTTCTTTTTATAATTTTTCTTTCTTGTTGTTTTTCACTTATTTTTGCCGCCTCAACGGACTTTTTTCCATTGATGTTTGTCAATATTTGTTGGAATGTACGCTAACGAACAAGCCAATCGTAAAAAAAAGATCAAACATTAACGGACTTAAACAAACATTATGAATTCATTTGACGGGATCATATCAACGAAGTTACCTAATACAGGAACTTCCGTTTTTGCAGTTATGACTGCGCTTGCTACGAAACATAAGGCTGTAAATCTCTCGCAGGGTTTTCCCGATTTTCCTATTTCCGATGAACTTATTGATCTTGTCCATCATTATATGTTGAAAGGTTTTAACCAATATGCTCCCATGTCTGGCGTTGGAAAATTGCGTTTGGCTATTTCAAAAATATTTTTAGAAAATTACGGGGTAAATTATAATACCGACACCGAAATAAATATTGCGGCAGGTGCTACACAAGCCCTTTATACCGCCATTTCGGCTTTTGTAAAGGAAGGCGACGAAGTAATAATTTTTGAGCCGGCCTACGATAGTTATGCTCCTGCTGTTACCATCAATGGTGGTTTGGTTAAATATTCGCAACTTCGTTTTCCAAACTTCACTCCTAACTGGGAAGAAGTTCCCCGAATGATTACCCACCGCACCAAAATGATCATTATCAATAGTCCGCAAAATCCTACCGGTAGTGTTTGGACCAAAGAAGATATGCAGCAACTCGAACGCCTAACCAATGGTACCGACATTGTTGTTTTAAGTGATGAGGTTTACGAATATTTAATTTTCGATAATCTTGAACACCAAAGTGCTTGCCGCTTTCCCAAATTGCGAGAAAGGAGCCTTATAGTTGGATCTTTTGGCAAAACATTTCATGCAACGGGCTGGAAAACAGGATTTATTCTTGCGCCCGAAAAGCTTATGAGAGAATATCGTAAAACACATCAATTTGTAGTTTTTGCTTCTAACACTCCTGTCCAATATGCAATTGCCGATTATATGGCAAATCGACAGCATTATAAAGACCTACCGGCATTTTATCAACAAAAACGAAACTTTTTTGTTAATACTTTGCAAACTTCGCGCTTTAAAATTATCCCTACTTACGGAACTTATTTTCAACTCCTTGATTATAGTGCCGTTTCCGACAAAAGCGAAATGGATTTTGCCCGCTGGCTTGTTGAAGAACAAAGCATTGCAAGCATCCCCTTATCACCGTTTTATCACAAAAACGATGATCATAAAATCCTTCGTTTTTGCTTTGCCAAACAGGACGAAACACTTGAAAAAGCTGCTAAAATATTATGCCGGATTTAAAAATTCTCTATCTACAGTCGGACCTTATTTGGGAAAATCCCGAAAAAAACAGGAGTCGTTTTTGTGAACAAATCGAAGAAAATTTCGACGGGCATCAACTTGTAGTATTACCCGAAACTTTTACTACCGGCTTTCCAGTCTGCCCTGTCCATTTTGCCGAAACTATCGAAGGCTCAACAATGCAATGGCTTGAGCAATTGGCTGCAAAATATAACACGGTTATCGGTGGTAGCCTATTACTAAACAATTCGGGCAACTTCACCAATACTTTTATATTGATGCATCCCAATGGCAGTTTTATACGCTACGACAAAAGACATGTCTTTTCGATGGGCGGTGAAAACAAAAAAATAAAAGCAGGAACCCAACATGTAGTTTTCGAGCTTAACGGTTGGAAAATAAAGCCTATGGTGTGCTACGACCTACGTTTTCCGGTGTGGAGCAAAAACCACTACGAAAATCAAACTTTTGAATATGATTTAGCCATTTATGTGGCAAACTGGCCCGTGATGCGTTCATATCCTTGGAAACAATTACTAATTGCCAGAGCCATTGAAAATCAGGCATATATTCTTGGCGTTAACCGAATTGGCCATGATGGACAAGGTAATTGTTATATCGGTAATTCGCAAATGATCGACCCAAAAGGTAAAATCATTTCCCAAGCTCCTGAGGGTAAAGAAACCGCTATGAGTATCACTATTTCGTATGTTGCATTACAAATATTCAGGGAAAAATTTAATGTAGGTCTCGACTGGGATTTATTTCAAATAAAGACATAATCATTTGCCTTAAAAGAAAAAAATTATACTTTTACTTTTTAAAATTCTAAAGATGAATA
>QIKE01000150.1 GCA_003232915.1 Bacteroidota bacterium
TAGAATAGAATTAACAGGTGAAAGTTTAAGAAAAAAACTGTAATTTTGTCAGGTATTTACGTTCATCGAACCAATATCCCAAGGTGGGTCAATATGACCGATTTGGTGGGTCAATATGACTGAAATATCCAATTCGTAAAGTGAGGTCGAAATCCAACCACCAAATGTATAATTAGGTAAATAATTTTTAAACTGAATTTTATCGGTACTTCATACTAGTAAATTACGTATCAATCTTTCCTATGATTATCTATGTTTACCAAGAAAGTTGTTTGTCTGTCTTCATTATTATGCTGTATTTATTGTCCATACAGTTCGTTAAACGGCAGATTTGCTTTTATATGCTGATTAAATTAGTATGGAAAACTTATTGCTTCCAACTTTTAAATAAAAGCGTATAAGAGAAGCATTACAAACGAACCGAGCAAAAAGCCACCATATACTTGACCTTGATTATGTTCTTGCAGTCGCAAACGGGCATAACCAAGCAATCCGGCAACAAGAACAACAATTATAAGAATGGAAAGAACATCAACATGAAAAACAAGTTCGAGTCCAATAATTGTTCCTAATAAACCACCAATGCTAACCATATGGATACTGATTTTGGTAAAATAATTGATAACTGCACTTAAAAGCACAAGTATCGACGAACCAAGTATAAACAATTGAAAGAAAAGATAAATCCCATTGTCTTTTATTGAATAATAAGTTATATAAAACAAAAAAGCCATCATTAACAACGGAATAATTCGTTCATTGCGTGTGTGCATTTCAAAGCTATTGATTATTCTGAATTTCAGCATTAAAAATGTTAAAGCAAAGGGAAGGGCAAACGTCATAAAAAACACGAAACTTAACAATATCAGCTTTGCTTTTGGAGGAATTTCCATAGAAAACCAGGCTTGCAAACTAAATATCAACAGCAACGCATAAGTGGGCATCAACAAAGGATGAAAAGTTATTGATAAAATGCGGGCAAAACGTTTTTCCATAATAAGTTATTAAAGTTCTTTGCGAAGACGTGCAACCGGAATACCAAGTTGTTCGCGATATTTGGCAACTGTTCGTCGAGCAATAGGATAACCCTTTTCTTTAAGCAAAGAAGTAAGTTGTTCATCGGTATAAGGCTTTCTTCTGTCTTCGTGGTCAATAATTTTTTTCAAAACATTTTTGATTTCACGAGTTGAAACCTCTTCGCCGCTATCTTTTTGCATCGACTCGCTAAAGAAACTTTTTAGCAGGAAAGTTCCGAAAGGTGTTTGTGCATATTTGCTATTGGCCACACGCGAAATAGTAGAAATGTCCATTCCTACCTTTTCTGCGATATCCTTTAAAATCATAGGACGCAAATTGGTTTCATCGCCAGTTAAAAAGTACTCTTTCTGGTATTCAGTAATAGCTTTCATAGTTGAATAAAGTGTGTTTTGTCTTTGCCTGATGGCTTCTATAAACCATTTGGCAGAGTTAACCTTGTTTTTGATAAACGAATATGTTTCTTTTTGGCTTTTGTTGCGTTTTTGAACAGCGAGCTTATTCATCATATTGGCGTAAGTGTTGTTTATACATAGCTCGGAATTGTTCCACGAATTCAGCGTCAATTCCAATTCGCCGTCGTTGTTTATAATAGTAAAGTCGGGGATAATATAATGATTGGTACGTGCTGTTTCGCCAAGAGAATTTCCCGGTTTTGGGTTAAGTTTTAAAACTTCGTCGATAGCTTGTTTCAGTTGTGTTTCGGTAATATCGCTACGTTTAATAATTTTTTGGTAATGTTTTTTGGTAAACTCAATAAAAAAGTGACCGATGATTACTATAGCGAGTTCTATAGCTTCGGTGGATTCTTCTTTTTGTTTTTTGTTGAGTTGGAGCAGCAAGCATTCTTTCAGGTTTCTGGCCCCAACACCGGGAGGATCGAAATCTTGTATTACCTTTAGTACCTCTACAATACTTTCTTTAGTAGTAAAAATGTTTTGTGTAAAAGCTAAATCGTCAACCATTGAGTCGGTTGTCCGTTGCAGATAACCCGAATCATCAATGTTACCTATAATATACAAACCGATATTGTATTTGTCTTCATCAAGTTTCCTAAACCCTAGTTGTTGTTTCAAATACTCATGAAAAGTTGTTCCTGCCGAAAAAGGAATGTCATATTGCTCGTCGTCGGCACTACGGTTGTTTACCTGCAAGCGGTAGTTGGGAATTTCATCGTCATCATAATAGTCTTCATAGTCGAATTCATCGTCATTTGTAGAAGGTTCGTCCTTTTCGCCCTCGTCGACCGAATTATCGGTATTTTCGTTTTGCAAATCAAATTCGTCGTCATTCTTCTCGTCAGAAGCATCTACCTCAAGAGCAGGGTTTTCCTCTATTTCCTGTTTAATCCGCTGTTCCAAACCTACCGTCGGAATTTGAATCAACTTCATAAGCAGAATTTGCTGTGGTGAAAGCTTCTGCAAGAGTTTTTGTTGTAATCGTTGTTTAAGCATTTAAATTTTCTTGTTTGTTGCTATGAACATTACAAATATATAAATATTTTTATCAAGGCACGATTTTCGATGACTTTGTTTTTTAATTACAATTAACAAAATTAATAAACGTTTTTATATAACATTGAAATACTTTTGTTTGCTATTGAAAGAAAGTGTAAAAAATATATATATTAACATATGAAAATTATTGTTAATTCGACAGTGTATTTTTTACTTGACTTTGAGTATAAATAATTTGTAGTTTTGTAGCGATATGGAAAATGAACAATTCAAACAAGACTTAGACGAACTCTTCAGGCTGTTTAATTTATTGATGGAAAAGCAGTCGGACGAATTAAGTGATATGCCGGGGGTTAACAAAATGATGCTTCAGCAATTTCGACTATTTTTCAACAATTACGAAAACATGAAAGACCAAATTGCTTACCAGCTTCAGGGGCAGTTTGGCGAGCCGGTAAGAGAGATGGTGAAAACACTTATACAACAGCTACGTGAAGAACTGGGTGACGAAGCGTTGCAAATTGATAAACAGGAAGATACCGAAGTGCCGATACTGCATATCCAGCCTAATGTTAACAATCCGAAAGATGAAATTGAAAAAATCGACAAAATGCTAAAAACCCCTAATCTTACACCCGAACAAATCGACGAATTGCTTGACCGCAGATCGCAACTGCAACCTTGATTTTAACGGGCACTTCTCACTGAAAACTTTGATATACTGCAATATTTCCTTCTTTTATATTAAAAGAAAGTTTGTCCATATTCCATAAATATAATTTGAGGACTTTGCTATTTGAAGGAACTTTTCCCGAAAATATTTTTTGTCTGAAATTATTTTTACTTCCATTGAAATTGTCTTTCAGCCAATCGAAGGGTATAAACTTATAAATTACCGTTTGGTTCTTGTTGTCCATAACCTGCAGTACCAACCAGAGATGAAGTGGAATTTTCTCCGAAAAAGCCGTCAGTTGTATGTCGAAAAAAAAATGACGATTACCAATACCGGTTTTTTTTACAAACAAATTAAAAAATGTTTTATTAAAAATACTTTCTGTGTGAATATTATTGAGATTTTCGAGTTGTTTCATCTTTAGTGTCGATTTTCTTTTCAACAACATTAGATGCGAAATAGGCTCATAATCGACCTTATTGTACCATCGTAATATATCTGGATAATGACGAATATCAAGCAATTGGAAATCCTGTTCGTTATCGGGAAAACCCGAATAGTCAAGTTCATTACAAACACCTCCGTGAATAAAATTAAGATACGCCCAGCTCATAGTTTGCATATGATAGCCTCCTATTGTGGGGAATGACGGATTTTGTAGTAGTCGTTTATAAAAGCGTTCGGGTAGTTCCTCGGTTTTATATGCGTTGGCATAAGAAAAATTGATATGAGTAAAAAAAAACAGTGGGAAAAACAGCAAAGGGACAAGCCATAAAAAAGCTACTTTCCGAAACTTGTTACGCCGGAGGAAACCGGCTGTTGAAAAAGTAAAAGAAGCAATAAACAATGGAAAAAAATACAAGCCAACCCGTCCTTCGGGATAATAAACATGGAAAATATGTACCGAAAGCAACATACCTGCAAAAGTTACCCACAATATAAAATCAAAAACAAAAGAGGGAGAACTCCAGTAGTCGTTTCTGTTTTTTATAAGTCGATACACAGTATTGTACAAAATAAAAGATGCCATTATAACCGTAATCCACAATTTTACCGGTGAACTACTTCCGGTAAGCAGCGCTATCCATTTATTTACGGCGTTGAGCAGTCCCCCATTCGGAGTTCCAAGATAAAGAGCGCCCACTTTTTTCATCATCAGTAGCAGCCATGTTGCTACAATTATCGAAAAAAGATTAATTAACAGCGAAAAAAGTATCAGACCCGATAACCAGCAAGATTTTTCTTTTCGAAAAACAACAATGCTACCAAGCAAAAGCACTATGGCAATGGCCGGAATAAGAGTGCTTAAGTTGGCGGCAAGCATCAAAAAAAGAAATAATGAAGAATAAAGCAATTGTTTTGCTACTAAGCTTTCGGCAAAGCGAATGACGAAATAAACAGAGCCTAAAAGAAAAGCCATTGACATACCGTATCCGCGCGAAAGCGCAAAAAAATCAAGAAAATATATACTAAACCCAATACTCAAGAAAAACATCACCCTTATCAACTGTGTGGGAAGACGTTTTGCTATAAGATAAAGAAACCGGAAAAAAAGCAACGATAACAGCGTATTTGGCAAACGCAACGCCCATTTTTGATATCCGAAAATATGATACGAAATGAAAGTAAGGAAAGTGTTGAAGTACTGATTGTTGGCCACTTCACGGGTGATAGGCGGAAAAAGGCGTCCAAGATGTACGGTACCGAAGAAAGTGGCCGACTCATCCTGCGTAAACGGCACCCATAGCGAGCGCAAAAATAAATAAAAAAACAAAAAAATCACCGATAGCAAAATGAAAAGTTTTTCTATTTGTGAAGTTTCCTGTTTTTGGATTTGAAAAAATGTTTTCATTAATGTTTTAAAATTACAACATTAGCGGAATAAAAAAACAGCGTTAATCGCCCTTGACGGCAAAAAATGATTCCAGTTCTTGCAAAGTATTTCTGTTGGTTTCCATATCGTGTACAATCTCACCTTCGTGTAAAACAACAATACGCCCGCAAACTTCGGTAACATGATTTAAATCGTGGGAAGAAATAAGCATACTGATTTTTTTTCTTTGTTGTAAATCTTTCAATATCTTTTTGAGCTGAAACTGTGATGTAGGATCCAAATTAGAAAAAGGCTCATCCAAAATCAATACTTCCGGCTCAACCATAAGGGCAGCGACAATACCAATTTTTTTTCGGTTTCCATTCGACAATTCACGAATATATATTTTTTCTTTTTTAATCTCAAAGTTCAAAAACGCATGCATCCTTTCAACAAATTGTACAACATCTCCCGAATTCAAACCATTGAGTTTTCCCACAAACATAAAGTATTCGTATGGAGTAAGATAATCAATCAAAAAACCCTCGTCAAGATAAGAACCCGTATACTTCTTCCATCTTTCGTTTTTCGATACATCTTTTTCACAAGAGAAAACATATCCGCCATCGGCACGTATCAAATCAAGAATAAGTTGGAAAAATGTTGTTTTCCCGGCGCCATTGTTTCCTACCAAACCAAAACTTTCACCCTTTCCGATGGAAATATCAGGAATGTTTAATACCGTACGTCCGTTGTAAATTTTTTTCAAATTTTCTACTTTTATTATCGTTTGCATATTCGCTATTATTTTATATTAAAATTTATACGGTTTTTTATTTTCTTTTGAAATGCTTGCCACTATTACCGTAAAATTAATTTTATCCTTCGCAGTTGTTAACTACTTCTAAAGCCCATTGCAATTTTATATCTGTTATTTTTATAAAACAAAGCAGCAAAACGGATAAGCTGACGATAAAAAATAATTCCTGTTAAGCCTATCCCAAACATAATAAGAAGCGAAACCCTATAGCCGACAAAATGATTAAAAAACCAATTAATTAAAACGGGAATAAAAAACAAAGGTATAACTATAAGAAAATTGTTTATGCCAATACCTTGATAATTCATCATCTGACCACGATCGAGTTCCATACGTTTTCGGTTAAATGAAGCGGCAAACAACAAAAACGGGGCATTAATTCCAATATTAAACGTCAACATTACAAAATTAATAATTAATATTTTGATTCCAAAATAAACATAAGGAACGGTTATCAAAAACAACAACAATGTGGGAATGATCATCAGATAATATTTTGCCCTGAAAAACTGTTCGGTTTGGATGTTCGAGGTCAAAATAAAATCAAAATGACTACTCTCCCACGCAAGGATATACTGCCCGTAGGTTATTAAAAAACCTCCCGAAATAAAAAGACCGACAAAGCCGAGTAAAACATTATGGTTCAAGTTTTTCAAATCCGGATAAAATAATAACCCATAAAGCAACATAATGGGTAAAGTAAAAGCAACCATTTGCTTCGATCGTTTATTTCGAAACAATAACCTCACTTCGTTTAATATTAAAGCCCCTATTTCCCCTTGATTTTCCAATATTAAAAGATGACCTCTGAATTTTTCGGTTTGTTTCTTTTTACGGCTAAGATCGCTTAGATAACAATGCTTTTTAGTATATCGAAAATTCTCCCAAAAGAAAAATCCAGTTGTTACCAATGGCAGCAAAATAAAAATAGGATTTGATAATATCCCTCCGAAATACCGGCTTGAAATTATTGATAGCGAAAAAATATCGTATTTTTCAAGCAAAACCAATACAACAGCAATTCCTAAAACAATTAAAACAACCGACGGTTTTATTATTGATTTTCTTTTAATCCGGATAATTAAAAAATTGGAAGTCATTTCGAATAAAAATACAGCTGCAAACCATACAAAAGCCGATAAATGAGAAAAATAAGCTGGTAAGTAATTGATCGAAAATGGTAAAAACAAAAAAAATGGTAAAAAGTTGAAAAACGAAAGCAATGACCTGTAATTCAAAAAAAGACTGATTCGACTTTTCGTTACCGGTAAATGCAACAAAGGAGTGATTTCCATTGCCGGTAAGTCTTGAACAAAAAAGCGGATCATAAAAGTGGCGAAAAAATAATAAATCAATCCGCTGTTAAGTACTTGCCATGTTGGAACACCGGCTTCGGCTTTTGTTAGAATTTTACCAAGAAAGAATCCTACAAACATTATTTCGACAAGGATAAGCAACAAAAATAGACCAAGTATAATGTTTATGATAAGGCTTTTTTGCCAAAATACAGAACGGGCAATCCTATGCTTTTGGAGATAGATAAAACTTCCTGACATTTCTTATTTTTGTGAACAAAAATAGTACTTTTCGGTTAATTATCTTATCACGAAAAATATTGGCAATTCGAGAGATGTTTTCGTTAAAACCATTAACCCAACTTGCAAATCTAACCCTAAAAGCCAAAAATTCAAGAAAAAAATTAATTTTGTAAAGCGTTGTAATATAGAGTTATAAATTTCTACATAGAAATTTATAAACATTCTAAATAACCATATTATATTGAATATCGGATAGATGAAAATTTAAATTTCATTTGGTAGTGCCCTATTTGTAGACTTATAATTTGTATTTACCTTTATGTGAAGGTTATACGTTTATGGATTTGCAAGTTGGGTTAACTTTTTTTTAATTTTATTTTTGCTAAGACTTGAAAATTAATAAGTCGTGAACTTAATTTTAATAGGTCGGAGTATAAATCAATTTCGGTGTTTCAGATAAGACAACGAATTTCCGGAGCTACACTTTCTCCCGCATTAAGCCTCCACACTTAAACATTCTTTTTATGTTGCAACTTTCGATTAAAGACACTAAAATTTCCACGAGGAAAAAAACAAAGCACATAAACTTTAAAAACTTTATTTACATAAATAGTTTTATAAATGGAAATAGTTTTTATTTTTGCCAATTGAAAAAAATACGGATGATTATATGAAAAAGAAATACATTATTATCAGTTTGGTAATTTTTAGTTTGTTTGGTACAGCTTATGCGCAGCAGATAAGATATTTAAGTCTTGATGAAGCTATTAGTTTTGCCATGCACAACAATTACCAGCTCATTAATTCGGGAAAAGATATTGAAAAGGCCCGGCAACAAGTAATTGAGCAAACTTCAAAGGGACTTCCTCAAATCAATAGTTCAATTACTTACCAGGACAATTTTGCGCGGCCGGTATTTGTTTTGCCTGGTGAATTTTCGGGACGTCCGGGGCAGGAGACTAAAATACAATTCGGCACTGAATACACGGGGACGGTTGGGGCTGTAGTGAGCCAGTTAATTTTCGACGGAAGTTATTTGGTTGGTTTGCAAGGTGCTCGCAAATTTCTTGAAAAAGTAGATAACGACTTTTTCAAAAACAAAATTGCTGTAAAACAGCAGGTAGCCAATTCTTATTATCAGGTGCTATCGGTAGAAGAGTCGCTTGGCATTATCGACACCACTTTGTTGATAACAAAAAAACTCAGTAGCGAAACCCGTCAGATGTATAAAGCCGGTTTCGTTAAAGATGTGGATGTAGATCAACTGGAGTTGTTAGTAGACAATATGGAATCGTCAAAAACATTTATGAAAAATCAGATGCAAATAGCTCTGGCTTTTTTGAAATTTTATTTGGGACTCACTGAGAATGACAGTATTGTGCTTACCGACGGCCTTAAGGAGCTAATAAAACAAAAAGAAAGCAAATTGCTTTTGGTAGATACGTTTAATGTTCGGCAAAATATTAATTATATAAGTCTCGAAAAGCAGAAAGAAATTTCGGCTTTACAAATTCGGCTCGCCAAAGTGGCATATATGCCATCACTAAGGGCAAATCTCAATTTGCAAACACAGGCTCAACTCGACCGGTGGGGTTTTTTTAATTCAAAAACGAAATGGGATTTCAGCAGTTTTTTCGGTGTTACAATGTCTATCCCCATTTTTTCGAGTGGGCTGCGAGAGTCAAGACTAAAACAGGCACAAATTGCGTTTTCACAGATGCAAGTGATTGAAAAACAAACTAAGACGCAATTAGAAATTCAATACAAAACATTTAGAAGCGATTATGCCAATGCTTTGACTGTTTATCAAAACAAAATGAAAAACCGCCGTATTGCTGAAAAAATTTATAAGAAAACCACCGAAAAATATGTTCGAGGAATGGCTTCGAGCCTTGATTTATTAAATACTCACAATCAGTTTTTAACTGCTGAAAACGATTACATTACCTCCTCGCTGAAGCTATTGAAAGCTGCCGAACAACTCGAAAACATTCTTGTTAAAGCACAAAATTAAAAACTATGGACGACAAAACAAAAGATGTAGTAAGAAAAGTTAGGAATCTGTTCAAGAAATACGGAATAAAAAGTGTTACTATGGACGATGTAGCACATGAACTCGGTATGTCGAAAAAAACTTTGTACGAGTATTTTTCCGATAAATCGAATCTTGTTCATTCGGTTATCGAATGCGAAACCCAACTCAGAGAAGATTATTTTAAGGAAAACCAGCAAAAGTCGCAAAATGCTATTGAGGAAATATTGTGGATTTACCGTTTTTATCTCGAAAATATGAAAGGACTTAATCTTTCTTTCGAATACGATTTAAAGAAATATTACCCTGATATTTTCTCTCATTTACGTAATATTAAGCGAAAAAAAATTATGGAAGCTACACTTGCAAACATTAAAAAAGGTAAAGCCGAAGGATTTTATCGTCGTGATATGAATGAAGAGGTTATTGCCAAGCTTTATGTTTTGCGCATCGAAAATCTCCCTGATACTGACCTTTTTAGTACGGAAGAACGATTTTCGGTCGATTTTCGGAAAGAGATGTTTTTTTATCATTTGTACGGAATATTAAGTGAAAAAGGATATAAATATTTACAGAAGAACATTGATAACATTGAAATGAAATAACATGAAAAAAATAATTTTTTTAATTATCGTGTTGATAAGCTTTATATCGTGTCGGCACAAGCAAAGCAACAAACAAATCATCCAAAGGCAAATTATTGCTTACCAACAACAGGTAACCAAAATCAACAAAAATATTCTGGACTTACAAAAGCAATTGAATGTTGAGAAACTGGAAAAAAAGAATAAAACAACGGGTGGTTTAAAATTCAGAGTTAGAACTGCAAAAGCACAGCGAAGCCTTTTCCGTCATTATTTTGATGCTTCGGCAGAAGTTCAGGCTGTAAACGATGTTTTTATCAGTGCTGAAGTTAACGGACAAATTCTGAAAATTTATGTTGTAGAAGGTGATAGAGTAAAAAAAGGACAGCTACTTGCCCGTCTCGAAACCGATATGATTGAGAACAATATAAATGAGTTGAAAACCTCGCTGGAACTGGCCAAACTCACTTACAAAAAGCAAAAAGAACTTTGGGATAAACATATTGGTTCGGAAATGCAGTATTTACAAGCCAAAACAAAAATGGAGACTTTGGAAGATAAACTGAAAACTCTTCAAACACAATACGATAAATCGTTTATCAAATCACCAATATCAGGCTATGTTGAAGCTGTTGATTTAAAAGAAGGTGAACTTGCGATGCCGGGAATAAAATTTATTCATATTGTAAACCTTGATGAAATGTACATTACTGCCCAATTATCAGAGGTGTATCTTCCTATTATTAAAGAAGGTGATTGGGTTTCTGTACGTTTTACAACTTATCCCGAAATTCATTTGAAAGCAGCTGTTTTTCGCATTGGTACTGTTATCAACAAGCAAAGTAGAACCTTTGCAGTAAAACTAAAAATAAAAAATCCGGGCAAACTTTTAAAACCCAACCTATTGGCAATTATAAGGATAAACGACTATACCAATCCGAAGGCTATTGTAGTTCCTTCGATACTGATAAAAGAAGATATTCAGGGATATTACCTTTATGTAATAAATAAAAAATCCGGTATTTTTTTCGCTAGAAAAAGGTATGTGAAGATTGGGAAATCAATGGGCAGCAAGACGCAAATTGTCGAAGGTCTTAACACCGGTGAAGTATATATCACCGACGGTTACAATAATGTTAACAACGGCACTATTGTCGAAATTCAATAATACACAGTGCTTTATGTTTCAACGAAAAACAAGAAAACAATGACTCGGGATAATGATAATAAGAAAACAATAATCAGGGATTTTAAGCTTTCAACCTGGGCAATCAACAATAAGAATACGGTTTATTTGTTTACCTTCGCCACCATTATTTTCGGTGTCATTTCGTATATATCGTTGCCAAAAGAACTTTATCCCGACATCACTATTCCTACGGTAATGGTGCAGACTATTTATCCGGGCAATCCGCCGGTGGATATGGAAAACCTTGTTACCCGTCCTATCGAAAAAGGAATAGAATCGGTAAAAGGAATTAAAGAGACGACTTCTATTTCGTCGCAAGATGCATCGAATATCTTTGTTGAATTCAACACCAATGTTGATATTAAAAATGCGTTGCAGGATATTAAAGATGCCGTTGACAAAGTAAAAGGCAAAGGCGACTTGCCCGACGATTTACCTACCGACCCTATGGTAACCGACATTGATTTTTCGGAATTTCCGGTTATCAATGTCAATCTTTCGGGAAATTTCAGCCTTAACGAGCTAAAAAACTACGCCGAAGATCTTAAAGAAGAATTCGAAGCGGTATACGAAATTTCCAAAGTAAATATTACCGGCATTACCGAAAGGGAAGTAAAAATTAATCTCGATCCATTTAAAATGAATGCGATGCAGGTAAGTTATAACGACGTGGAAAATGCTGTGAAGTTCGAAAATATGTCCATTTCGGGGGGTGAAGCAAAAATCGGGAAAATCAGACGATCCGTACGTATTGTGGGAGAATTTACCAACCCGAAACAAATTGCCGATATTATTGTTAAACACGAAAAAGGGCATATTGTTTATATGCATGATATTGCTACTGTGAAGTATGGTTTTAAAGACCGTGACAGTTATTCACGTCTTGGCAAACAACCTGTGGTTACTTTACAAATTGTAAAAAAAAGTGGAGAAAACCTTTTGGCAACTACCCGTTATGTTTTTAATATTTTGAAAGAAGCGCGTGCTACTCATCTTATTCCCGAAAATCTCGTTATTACCATCACAAATGATCAATCTTCAAAGGTAAAAAAGCAAATCAACAATCTCGAAAACAGTATTATCATGGGGATAATTTTTGTGGTAGTCATTTTGTTTTTATTCCTTGGCACTCGAAACTCGCTTATTGTGGGTTTTGCCATTCCTATGTCGATGTTTATGGCCTTTATGTTTATGGGAATTGCCCATTACAAAATCAATATGATTGTTTTATTCAGCTTGATTTTGGCGCTCGGAATGCTGGTTGACAATGCCATAGTAGTTACCGAAAACATCTACCGTTTTGTGCAGCGTGGTTACACATTGAAAGAGGCTGCAAAACAAGGAGTTGGCGAGGTTGCCATGCCTATTATTTCGTCAACGGCTACCACACTTGCCGCTTTTGTACCACTTTTGTTTTGGCACAGTATTATGGGCGAGTTTATGAGCTACCTTCCCATTACCCTTATTGTGGTACTTACCTCTTCGTTGCTCGTGGCTTTGGTTATAGTACCCGTAATTTTTGTCGATTTTCATAAACCCGATGAAAACATCTCGCTACCAAAACCTAAAAGAAGTTTGATAATAGCTTTGATTTTTTTATTGCTTTCGGCACTTGCTTTTTATATAAAATGGAACATTCTTGGTTCATTATTAATTTTTGCTGCGTTTGTTGGTTTGCTCAATCTGGCATTTCTAACGAAATTGGCCATCTGGTTTCAAAAGTTTTTCCTTGTTTGGCTTGAAGAAACTTATCTGAAATTTATCCGGTTTGCGCTGTACAAAAGTCATTCGTATTGGATTATAGGACTAACATTTTTGCTGATGATTGTAACCATTGGCTTTTATTTCGGTAGTAAACCTAAAGTTGATTTCTTCCCTTCTTCCAGCCCGAAACTAATTAATATAATTGTTGAAATGCCAATTAGTACCGACATTGAAGTTTCCGATTCCATTATGCGACATTTGGAGACCAAAGTTTATGCTATCCTCGCTCCGAATATGAATATTGTTAAATCCATTTTAACAATAACCGGAAAAGGTGCTGTTGGGCAAAACGAAGGTTTTAAAAGTCGTGGCGGAGCACCTAACAAAGGCATTATTACTATCAATTTTGTAGATTTTCAGAATAGGCATGGTGTAAACACTTGGGATATTATGCGACAACTCAGCGACAGCTTGGTGGGGAAGTATCCTGGAATTAATATTTCGCTGGAAAAACAACGTGAAGGACCTCCTACAGGGAGCGCTATTAATATTGAGATCAGCGGAAAAGAGTTTCAAACATTATTGTCGCTTACCGATTCGATACGTTCGCTCATCAATAGTAAAAACATTCCCGGTATCGAAGGCTTAAAAACCGACCTTGATGTGGGAAAACCCGAACTGCTAATGAAAATTAATCGTGATAAAGCCAGACGCTTTGGTCTTTCTACCGGCCAAATCGGCGATGCTATCCGTACTGCTTTATTCGGGAAAGATATTTCAGAATATAAAAAAGGAGAAAACGAATACAAAATTAGGATGAAACTTGATGACAAATACCGTTACAATATTGCCGATTTGATTAATCAGCGTATAACGTTCCGCTCGCAATCGTCGGGACGAATAATACAGGTGCCTATTTCGGCGGTGGCCAACTTCAAATACAGCTCTACATACGGTGCCATTACACGTAAAAATCGCAAAAGGGTCATCACCGTTAGTTCTAACGTTGTGAAGGGGTACAACGCAAATGAAATAAACGGACAACTTAAGAAAATCATGGCCGGTTTTAAGATGCCCGCAGGATATAAATATAGTTTTACGGGTGAGCAAAAAGCACAAGCCGATGCTACGGATTTTCTATCAAAAGCAATGCTTATTGCTTTGATGTTGATATTGATAATACTTGTTACACAGTTCAATTCGATGGTGAAGCCGATTATTATTATGTTTAGCGTATTGTTAAGTACCATTGGCGTTTTCGGCGGACTAGCAACTTTCCATATGGATTTTGTGGTGATGATGACAGGTATCGGTCTGATTTCGCTGGCTGGTGTTGTGGTAAACAATGCCATTGTGCTTATCGACTATATCGGGTTGACAAAGCTACGCCGCAAAAAAGAACTTGGTATCGCCGAAGACGAAAACCTACCTATAGAGGAAGCCAAAGAATGTATTGTTCATGCCGGGAAAACACGTCTGCGTCCTGTTTTGCTTACGGCCATAACTACTGTTCTCGGTTTAATACCACTTGCAATTGGATTGAATATTGACTTTTTTAGTCTGATGAAAAACTTCGATGCTCAGCTGTTTTTCGGTGGCGACAATACTGTGTTCTGGGGACCTATGTCGTGGACCGTTATTTTTGGCCTGACTTTTGCAACTTTTCTCACTTTAATTGTCGTGCCTTCTATGTATCACGCTTTGTATATGGGAAAACTTGGTATGCAACAACTTTTTAGGAAACGTTAAGCGTTTCGGCAGCTTTCTTTTCTTTAGTTAAACAGATTGAAAATGCCCTGCTTTCGCAGGGCATTTTTTGATATATACACGCATACATCATAACCAAAATCAAAATGGCAGAAATTAGATAAGGCTAAACTGTTTTCATTTCGAATTACGTTTTTTCCTAACATTTTTCACTATTCGTTAGTTCTCTTCTAGAAAGTTTTTCCTACTTTTGTGAAATATTTAACAATAAATGTTGAAATTATGAAACTTACGCATATTGAACACATAGGCATTGCCGTTAAAAGTCTCAAGGAGGCTATTTCTTATTACGAAGACATTCTCGGATTGAAATGTTACGCAGTTGAAGAAGTAAGAG
>QIKE01000068.1 GCA_003232915.1 Bacteroidota bacterium
GAAAACTTCGCCTTTATCCATGGTTTCTTCAACCGTGTCAACTTCAACAAAAACGATATCTCCCAATTCATTTTGGGCAAAATCGGTAATACCTACGTAAGCTTCGTCGCCTTCGACTCTTAACCATTCATGGTTTTCAGAATAAATTAAATTTTTAGGAATATTCATTTTATCATTATTTTTTTATCGGCCCAAAATTAGAATATTTTTTAGTTAAACAAACATATCTTGTTGAAATTGGCTAAATAATAATCTAAAAAATTCAACTTTTTAAATTGACAAAACTAAACGGTCAACATACCGATTCGTTGTCAAAGAAAATAGTCGTAAACATTAGGGCTGTTTAAAGAGTTGATACATGCCAATACATTAAGACAGCGGAACGGAGTTTTCCGGAAATTAATCTATTAAGTAGCTTGAGTTTGATTTCTGCTATGCTAACCCATGCATTCTTTGGAATGGATAGCTAATAAAAATATAAATGGTTTAATCAAGCGATATTTCTCGAAAAGAACCGAATTTGTTGATCTTAAAATAAACTTATAGACTATGTTCATTACAATATTAACAACATAAAAATAATATTGGGTTCTCTATCTCCCATCTATTTTTATAATAAATTTGCTAAATCAAAACACAAACAAAAAATTGCATATACAGTTTAAATTCAGCATATTAAAGCTTCAGCTATGAAAAAATTTATATTTTCGATTTTACCGCTTTTCACTATTTTGTTATTTAGCTGTCAATCAGAAACTAATAGCAGTAAAGGTACAATTGTCGGACTGCAGCCTGCCGATTCGGTACTGACGATGCCTTACAACAAAATCTTGAAACCTGCAGGCGAACAAATCTTTTTTGGTGATTCGGCGCTGGAAAACCATGCTCTTGATGTGGCCCTTTCTCTTGATGGCAAAACTCTGGCAGTGGAAGGTCGTTACAGCGTGGTTTTTGTCCGTACCACTGACAATGAAATTCTTTACCGCCTCATTTTGCGAAAATTTGACAAAGGTAAAGCTATGAACACCTATTCGGGCATCACATGGTTTAGGGATAAAGGCAACCAAACTGTTTTGTGGGGAACAAGGAACGATTTTATGCAGGCAGTGTGGAACGGCAAGACAGCCAAAATCATTAAAACATATCATTTCCAGCCAAAAAAAGGTGTCAAGGCATCCATTCCTAACGAAGCCGTCATTCGCAAAGAAAACGGAAAAGCTTTGGCTTACCTCGTTATCAATGGGAACGACGAAGTAGTTAAACTGGAATTGGATTCTGGAAAAATCATTTGGCAGCAGCCTGTGGGTTTGGCTCCTTATAGTATTACAATGGCAAACGGCAGATTATATGTTTCCAATTGGTCGGGGTCTGTGCCGGTAGCCGGAGAAAAGCAAACTGCTGGAATTCCTTGGGAGAAAGCCCATGTGGACAGTTTTGGTACTGTTTCGTCGGGAACGGTAAGCGTGCTGAATATGCAAAGCGGGAAAACCCTTGTACAAATAAAAACCGGACTACATCCCAACAAAATCATTTCAAGCCCCGATGAACAGTTCGTGTTTGTGGCCAACGGTAACGACGACGACATTAGTGTTATCAACACAAAAACAAACAAGGTTACCGAAACCATATCTGTC
This sequence comes from Bacteroidota bacterium, assembly GCA_003232915.1. Taxonomy (GTDB): domain Bacteria; phylum Bacteroidota; class Bacteroidia; order Bacteroidales; family F082; genus Sulfidibacterium. The sequence continues at coordinate 1,635 of QIKE01000068.1, forward strand.
AGGCTAAACCAAGACAATAATCCATATTACGGCGATTCTCCCAACGGACTAACCATTTCGTCCGATGGCCGGCGTTTATATGTTGCCAATGGCATGGACAACGCCATAGCAGTTATTGCATTGGGGAAAAAAGCAAGTCGCCAGGCTACTGCCGATAGCAGTAAGATACTAGGATTCATTCCAACGGCAGCTTATCCCGGCGGTATTGCAATGATGCATGACACCCTACTTTATGTGGCTGACATTGAAGGAATCGGGGCACGTTTGACTATAAAAAATAAAAAGAATCCTGCTTTTCAAACCTTCATTCCGGTAAACGGAAAAAAGAGATCCACAGCAGGCGCTTACAACGCACATCGTATGTTGGCAGCGGTGTCCGTCATTCCTGTTCCAGGCGAAGCAGAGCTAAATGCCTATACCTTGCAAGTTGAACGCAACAACCGCCTGGCACGGCTAACTTTGCTCAAATTACTGCCACGCAAGAATATGAAACCGGTTCCTGTTCCTGCTCGTATTGGCGAACCTTCTGTCTTCAAGCATGTTATTTACATCATTAAAGAAAACAGAACTTACGATCAGGTGCTAGGCGATGTAAAAAAAGGAAATGGCGATACTGCACTTTGTACTTTCGGTGAAAAGGTTACGCCCAATGCCCACAAATTGGTAAACGAATATGTGCTGCTTGACAATTATAAAGCATCCGGAAAATGCTCTGCCGAAGGACATTTGTGGACAGATGCTTCCATTGTAACCGATTACATTGAGAAAAACGTACGCGCATGGTTTAGAAGTTATACCCACGTGTTGTATGATGCGATGGCTTATCCCAAAACCGGATTTCTGTGGGACAATGCCCTTGACCATGGGAAAAGCGTAAGAATTTACGGCGAAGCATGCAAACCGGAATGGAAAAGTGGAGAAAAATGGGCAGATATTTATAAAAATTTCCTTACGGGAAAACCTTTTCATTTTATCAATATCACAACCATTGCCCGCGTTAGAAGCATTCTATCCCAAACTTATCCCGGCTACGACAGCCACAATATCCCCGATATTTTGCGGGCAAAAGCTTTTATTGATGAACTTAAAGCTTTTGAAAAAATGAAAAAAGATGAATTCCCTAATCTGAGTATTATTGCGCTACCGGACGACCATACCGCCGGAACTGCACCCGATCATCCTACACCTCGTGCTATGGTCGCTGACAACGATTATGCGCTGGGGCAGATTGTAGAGGCCGTGAGTAAAAGCAGATTTTGGAAAAATACGGTAATCTTTGTTACCGAAGACGATTCGCAAAGCGGATGGGATCACGTATCGGCCTACCGTACGGTGGGTATGGTCATAAGCCCTTATTCCAAAGGGGGAAAAGTGGTTTCTACGGACTATAATCAGACCTCCATGATAAGAACTATTGAACAGATTCTGGGATTGCCACCGATGAATATTATGGATGCCTCGGCAAAACCTATGCGAGACTTCTTTACGACAAAAGCAGACTATTCGCCCTACAGAGTATTGAAAAACCGCATTCCATTAAATGAAATGAACCCTAAATTGCAGACTTTAAAGGGAAAGCAAAAACGATTTGCTCTTGCTTCCTTAAAAATTGCACAAATGGGTATTGATGCCGGTAACGACGACCTGCTCAACAGAATCATCTGGTCTTCAGTAAAAAAATCAAAACCGTATCCAGCCCGATTTGCGGGAAAAGATGAAGATGATGATTAAGGCAAAATAATAATTTGTGGTGCTGTATAATGTAAATATGCGCTTTTTGGATATTAAGTTTTGGACTGAAAAGCCCGACTTACTTTAACACGTGAGCAACACTTGAGGATATAATATCTTGATGGACATCGCCCTGAAAGGAAAGGATAATCGTGCCACAAATACCTTTCATCGTATTCAATTACATATTAATGTAAAAACCTCAAATACTTACCCTCGTTTGTAACGAAATGTTAAAGTAGTACTGTTCGTAACAACGGCCTTCGAGGACGTTAAAAACAAAGTCGCGTTTTCTTTTTATACATCACACGGGATAAATAAGGACATTCTCATTTTTAAAAAGTCGGAACTTCATATGTTTATAATTTTGTAACTAATGGATTACCTGCGTTTTGTTTTGGCGAGATTTTTGTCAAAAAAGACAAAAATCTCGCCAAAACGGTTCTGTATTTTTCTTATACCACAAACCTGTAGCTATTATTATTACGCTCCTTCGGAGCTTTTATAATCATTCCCTTGTGGGTTTTAAATTAATCATGGATGTTTCATTATCTGGTTCTTTATTTTTTTTAAAAAATCATTTAATTATCAAAAGAATTTCCCTCATCACCATAATTTTAAAAAAAAATGAAAAGTACATTCATTATTTCCGATATTTTACTTCATCAATTTTAATCCTTCCATAGCCGAAGCGTTACCCGGTTTGTTGAGTAAGGCTTTTTGGAAAAGTATTTTTGCTTTACGATATGTTCCAAGGTAGTAGTTTGTCCAAGCCAACATAATCATCGAATCGAAATCGAATGGGTAATGATTGACCACCGTTGCAAAATATTTTTCAGCTATTTTGTAATTTTTCCGGCCATAAAACAACAGTCCGAGTCGATAATTAACCAACGAATTTTGCGAATCAATTTCGAGAATTTTGTTGTATTGGTTTTCTACTTGCGTCCAATTTCCCATTGCTGCCGTAGGATTTACCAATCCGAGACGTGCTTCAATCGACAAAGGTTTAAGTGTTATGCATTTTTGATAATACGGCATGGATTCCGAAAACTGACCGGCAATATATTCTAGCCAACCGAGACGCAAATTTATTTCGTAAGAGTTTTCGTCGTAAACGGCTTTTAATGTTTCTATTGCACGTGTATATTCGCCTTTAACTTCTTGCTCGTATGAAGTTTTAAAAGCTGCTTCTAGCTTTTGATAATTTTGCGAAAACATTGTGGTAGCCGTTAATGTCAGCGCAACCGATAATAGAATTTTTTTTAAAATTTCCATATTAATTCAAGTATTAAATTATTTGATTTGTATTTAAACAATTGATTATTGTAATCGTTATTTTCTACTATAAATGAGGTAAAGTATCCTTCTTTTTCGAAAAATTGATATCTTAGATTGATGTTGAGATTATTATTTACAAAATATAACAGGCTGGCACCAAGCATAAAGTTGATTTTTTCGGGTAAATTATATACAATAAAACCCTTTTCGAAATGGGTATTAGAAATATCGCCTTGCCGGTATTCAAGTTCTGTCCACAACGAAGATAAAATCTTAAACCCAATTCGCTGTGCCCACAATAGCCGGCTGATGTCGGGTTTGTTTTGCCGAAAATAGGTGAGCCTTGTTTTACCATACAACGAGGTATTTCCCAAAGGATAATACAGCGCATCAAAATCAAATTGTTGTTGATTGTACCCATTAAGATTGGCGAAACTTACATTTAGGTTGAGTTGGACTACATTCCAATTTTTTTTTATCGAAAAACCGGCAAGCCAATTAACGAAGTTGGTGTCGATTATGCTAAATGAATATTTATCACTTTCATAATTAAAAAGTTCATAATTATTATCAAAAGAAGTAAAATAAGCGGTATCGGTGTTGGCGACGGTCTTATAATTCTCGTTAACTTTTCGAGTATTCAGCGTTAACAGATTCCCGAAAACTGATGCCGACCAGCCATTTTTCATTTGCCATCCAGCAATGAAATAAAAGTCGTTTTGATAGATTTTATTATCAAAAGAAGTATCTTTTTGTATTTTAGAATCCGAAAAATAATTTTCATAACCCCAGTCGAATTGTAAGGTACTATCTTTTTTTAAATCTTTGACGGAGTACTGAAATCGTTTTGTTTTGTCAATAATCAACCTATCAAAGGCAGCATAAACGGAAAGTCTTTTCCAAAAAAGCAAATCTATTCCGGCATGAAAATAAAGTTGTTTTCCCATAAGCAGTTGTTTTCCCATCAAACTATCGCTGCCCATTAAATAATAGGAACCGTTTTTTTTCAAATTGTCATTGCTAAAATAACCGCTTGAAACATCACTACTTCTGATGATTTTATTTTTTATCTGTAATTGACTTTTAACTGCCGGGGTAAAACTTCGGCTCAGCAAACCGGCTTTATTGATATTGTTCATCAACAGATAGCTATTGTATAAATAAGTTTGAGCAAGGGGGTCGTTTTTACTAAACGATAGTGCTTTTTCAAACTGCGTGGCGGCAGAAGCAGGTTTTTTACGAGCATATTGAGCAATGCCCATACGCATTCGTAAATAATAATAGTCGTAATGCATACGGAGTGCTTTGTTACTTACCGTTAACAGCGAATCCCACCGGCTTTTGCTATAAAGATGGTAAGTGCTCGAATCAATTTCTCTAAAACTATTGGCTTGTTGTCCGGAAATATGTCCATAAATCGAAAATAGCAAAAGAGCCGATAGTGGCCAAATTTTTTTTATTATCCGATTCATATGCGTTTTGCTTTTATTAATTTATTGTTACTCGACATCTCAAAACTTGAAATTTGCCCGTTACAGATGTCTATTTTGAAATGATACACGGTTTTTGATTTATTAAAAACACCAAACTTCACTTCCGAAGTTAGCGAAAGGCATTCTCCTTTTTTGCTGTCTTGTTCTTTAATGTAGCGCAACGAATATTTCCCAAACAGAAAACGATAAAATGGAATGATAAAATCTTGTAGAAGGAGTAGTATTTTGTTGGGAAATAAGTCTAACGGAAGTTCGTCGTCAATAGTAAGGTTTTTATAAAAAGCAGTAATAACCTTAAACGATGAAAGGAAAAAATAATATAATAACGTGTCGGAAGCGCCTTTGTATGCCGTAAAATAAAACACTTCGCCAATGGTTTTAAACCATGCTATAGCACCTGTTTCCCTGCATTCGAAAAAAGTATTGTTGTAAATATCGGTTTTGATTTCCCATTGTATTCGGTTTTGTTTTTCATCAATAAAAGTAATTGATTCGCCAGGGATAAAATGAAAAGCTTTTTTTAAGTTTTCTTCAATCAACACATTGGATACAATTTTGTCTTGAACCGGATTATCAGCGGTTTTAAAATAATAAACACCTGCATCGTTAACAATATACGAAGAAATTGGAAATTGAATTGTTTTGGACCCGATATGAGGGGTAGCTTGCAATTGGAAGTGCAAATGCGGTTGCGGCGATCGTCCCGAATTGCCACAATAAGCCAATAGGTCGCCTGGTTGTACACTGTCGCCTGGTTGTACCTTTATGCTACCTTGTTTTAAATGACTCAGTTGGGAGTATAATTTTTCGGCATGTTTTATTACTAAGGTGTTTCCCCAGTTTTTTTCCATATTCATATCTCCGATAGCGTTGTCGATTACCGAATTATCTATTTCCACCACCTCACCGTTGGCAGGAGCGGTAACAGGTTTGTTAAAACAGTAATAATCTTCGGGGATAGTTCCGTTGCCGCTAAAAGCCTTTCCGTCTTCATCAACAATTTCAAAATCGCAGGCATATTTCCAATCACCCTTGTGCGTATATTTTCCGTTGAAAGACTGAGTAATTTTCCATTCGCCCCAAAAAGGTAGCTTTATGGCAATCAATGGCATCGAACCAAAACGTTGCAAATAGTTTTTGTATCGGTAAACATTTCGCTCGGGCGAAAATTCTTGCAAAATAACGGGAGTAAGCTTGTTAAAGTTTTTTTCCCTGAATTTCAGTGCATATAAAAACATTAATACAATAATGTTGAAGGGAAGAGAATAGACCGACAGTTGGTAAAACGAAAACAGATACGACATACTCGTCATAGTGATGGCTACAAGTGGGGTTACTAAAAGCACCCATAAAAAACTACGTCGCGAAGGAATAATGAAAAATCCGCCTACGGCAATAGCTGTAAGTATATAGTTGAAACCGATATAACTATAGCTCAACTCCGAAATGTCAGCACCGATAAACAGATAAAAATAATAGGCGGCAAAAAAGCCGATGAGCGTCAACAAAAAAGCAATGCGTGAATAAAACAGCAATCCGAGCGCAATGAGTATACCCGCAAACATTTGATACTGAAAGAATATAGCACTTAACGATTTGAAATAAATCCTTAAAGCTTCCGGTACGGGTAAAGCTTCGAACCATTCGTAGAGTTTCACCATTGCTATCCCCCCGAACGAATAAAGGTCGTTGAGCTGATATACTCCTCTTTCGCTGAGATTGAGTCCGGAGTATGATTTGGTGGCGATGAGTACTGTCCAAATGCCGAACAAAAACGGGAGGCTGAGATAAGGAAGTCCGTATTTTCCGAGAACGCCCTCGAAAGCAAAAGTGATAAAAAGACTTAATAAAGCAATGAAGACAAGCAAAATGTAAAAAGCAAGGCCTGGTTGAAAATAAATACCGAAACCAAGTCCTACCAAAAGAGCATTGAAACCGTAAGCTCCGGAAACAATTTTTTGCCTGTTGATTCCCATAAACCAAGCAGTTCCGTTGGCAACCATCACCGCAATAAAACCACTGATACCGGCGTAAATATCAAAAAACGATATAAGAAATAATATCAATGCAAAAACGCGATTTTTTGAAAAAAACACTTGTGCGTAACTGTTGAAAAAACTATCGCAGAGATTTTTAAACCGTTGATTAGAAAACCTTTTCATCATTATAAAAATACTTTGTTAATAAATGATAAAGGAATAAGCTCGAAATAAAAATTGTGCACCCGAATACCTTCGCGAAAGTTTTCTGTTAGTTCGCCGTCTGGTTTGGGCGATTCTGAAATGAGTTTTTCAATGATACCATTATCAGTTTTTAGGACATCAATCCGTTTTCTTTTTTCTGCTAATACGTAAACAGGCTTATTAAAATGTACCATCATAAGACATAACGCAAATGTTCCTGTTTTGTTCATAAAGCGATCACCGAATAATAGGTCGGCACCGAATAGTGCAAAGTCTATATCTTTGACAAAAAGACTGATTGCATCTTCGTGAATGAGGTGCACTTCAAATCCCATCTTTTTAATGGCAGTTGCTTGTATAGCGCCTTCATTGGCTGGTGATGAAAGGGTTTGCCATACCACAGGCCTATGTTGCCGTTGCAATAAATAAAAAACTTGTTGAACAGCGGAGCTATTACTGTGTAGCAAGATGTTTTTTTTATTCAAATTTATTGTTTCAATAAACTTTTGTGCCGCCTGCTGTTGTGCTCCGGTCCATAAGTGGCGGTAGTTGTTAACGAAATCGACAAGTTTTTCACCCTTTATGATATTTGTTTTGGCAAAAAACCGTTTCGTCGTATTTGAAAAATGCCACAAAAGTGCAAAATGAGGAAACTGCTCCAAAAGATTATCTATTCCAGCGAAAAGCATTTTTGCATCAATGGTTTTTTGTGTTTTGCCAAGTTGTAAAAGTTCGTCTTCAAGCTGTCGTAAAATGTTACCCGAACCCGAAATGTTGTCTGTAAGTATATCTGTAAACATTTTTTTTATCAATCTTATATCTTATTATAATTTGCTCTACATCAACTATTATCTTTTTCAATGTCCTCTACGGGAAAAGTTTCTTCTGCTTTTTTTGTATCGTTTTTCCACTCAATTTTTATCATTTCACATAATTTTCTATAGTCTCCATCTTCGTTCCTAAACGGAGTTAATGAATTGTTACATATTGATAAAGAAGCATTTAATTCTTCTAAAGGGATTATGAATACTACTACAAATCAAAAGTTTTCAGATGTTCTGGTACCGATTCCATTTCGAGGAAGTTGCTAAGGGTTTCTCTTTCGCGAAGAAGACTAACTTGCTCTTTTTCGTCGATCATCACAATACGGGGTCGCAGCGTGATAAACTGCATCCATTGCGTCATATTGTATGCTCCAACATTGTGGATAACTACATGTTCGCCTTTGTTGAGCAATGGAAGATTAACATTGTTTCTTACAACGTCGATGTTCATACATAAAGGTCCGTACAAAACCGTATCTTCGGTATATTGTGTAAACGGTTGTGCCGGAGTTATTTTATGGTCGTACCAAAAAGAAGTAAAAAGAATGTTTACTCCTGCATCAAGAATAGTAGAACGTCGTCCGTCGGACAATCGTTTGTTAGAGAGTACTGTTCCGAGCAAATAAGAAGTATCGTCGATAAGTGCGCGACCTGTTTCGAGAATTAAAATTGGCAGATGTCCTTTTTCAAAATTACTGTTTATCAATGCACTGGTGATTGCTTCGGCAAATTCGTCGATACTTGGGTTAACATCTTGTCCGGGCAAATAAGCTCCTTTCAAAGTATTTTTCGAGCTAAAGCCTCCTCCCATATCAATATATTTTATTTCGTGATTGTATTTTTTGCGGATGCTTACGGCCAGGTCTGCCAACTTGTAAGCAGCGGCTGAATAAGCACTTGCAGCTAGCATAAAAGTACCGATATGAGTATGAAGTCCGACAAGCTCCATACTATCGGTACGTATAATTTTGTTCAACACATCCCAAGCCTGTCCGTTTTCGTAGTTGAAACCAAAGCGATCCCACATAGGATAAATACCGGTATCCATATTTACACGAATGGCTACTTTGGCTTTTTTGTTCAATTTTTCGGTAATTTGGCGAATAGAATAAAACTCCTCCAAATGGTCGATATGGATTAAAGCATTGTTTTCGATTGCCATTTTCAGGTCTTTGTCGGATTTGCCAGGGCCGTTGAAAATAATTTTACTTCCGTTAACGCCGTTGTTAAGTGCTTTACTAAATTCGAAACCCGACACCACCTCGGCCCATGAACCTTCCTGATGAAAAGTGCGACATACGGCATCAAGGTAATTGGTTTTGTACGACCAAGCAAATTGTACTTTCGGATAGCGGGTTTCGAAAGCTTGTTTTGCTTTGCGGACATTATTACGGATTTGTTTTTCGGAAATCACAAACAGCGGTGAATCGTATTTTTTTATCAAATCTTTTACCGGTACATTTTCGATGTGCGTTGTGGGTTGATATCCGGTACGTGTACCGAACTTGTTAGGCATACCACTTTCTAATTTTTTTATGAGCGGACGTTCATATTTTTGTTTTTCCATGTTCTTGTTTTTTAATTTTTTACTTATACAATTGCATAATGTACTATAATTCCCCGAGGGTAGAAATTCGTTCAAATTCTTTTAAATCAACAATCATATCCCAGGAATATCGGACAAACATTTTGCCGGCGAGATAACTTTTGTAGGGTTCGATATTTTTTCCAAGTGCCAAATTTACAAGTGCTTCGGGAATATTTTGTCCCACTCCTACTGCAAGATATATCCAAGCCGGAATACGTGGATTAATTTCTAACAAAGAAAACTCACGGTTTTTGTTTTTCATCAGTTCAAGTTCGAAACTGCCACGCCATTGGGTTTTGGCAACAAATTCGCGGGTTAATTCTAACAAAGCTTCATCGGTTATGGAAATTCCGCCCCAAGCTTTTCCTTTGTCGGTAATGTATTGTTTGCGCATTGGGACTGCTGCAATAGTGTTTCCCTTCCCGTCGCCAAGCCCTGCAACATTAAATTCGGTACCGTGAACAAATTCCTGTATGATAATAGGCAGTCCCCATTTGGCTGATATTTTATTGAAATACAATCCTATTTGATCGAAGTTGTACGCTATGCCGGCATCATAATATTTTCCTTTTATTAAAACAGGCCAGTCAAAATCTCTCATTGCTTCGTGGCTTTCCGAAAGCGTAAAGATGACTTTGCTCATAGGAACTGGAATATTATATTTTTTCCCGAAATCGTTCAAATTTACTTTTTGTCGTTTTTCGAACTGTTCGATGGTCGGTAGAAACGTATGAATGCCAAGTGCCTTGAGCTTAGGCGAAATTTTGATAAACGAATACAATTCGGCATCGAAGTTGGGGATGATAACATCAAGGTTCTCTATCGAATGAATGTATTCGATACGTTTGAGTAAAGTGTCGATTCCAACGCTTGGATAAGGAAGTTGATAGCTTTTATCAATAATACTGTGCATATAAATGCCCGGTTCTAAAGTTCCGTAAGAAAAACCAATAATACGTACATCGAAAGATTTGGCCTCCTTTAATGCCCTGATAACGGGAATTCCTGATCCCGGATTGTCAACAGCGTTAAGACCTGTTACTCCAATGGTTAATTGCGCCTTTTTCATTTTATTCGAGTAAAGAATAATGGTTTAGTATTTCCATAAAATCAGATAAGTCTTTGTCGATGATAAGTGGTTCAGTATCAAATTTATCCAATATTTGGTTACTGATTTCCTGAATTGATTTTCCTTCTTTTAAAAGTTGAAGGACCTCACTTCCAATAGGATTAACCGAAAAACTTTCACCGGTTGTGGGCAAAAATACAAAGCCCGAATCCGATACTGCCACATCACTTTTTAGTTTCATAAAAAAAATAATTTATTGTAAACAAATTTTTGTTTTGCAATAATACAATGAGTTTTCCGAACACTTTTTATAAGATTCGCTAAAAATTGTATGAAATTTTAAAGCAAGAAAACTGAGGCAAACGGCCTAAGGAGTGAGAGGACGTGGAAGCGAGGGAAAGCGAAATGCGACGTGAGTATATTTTTCTATGTATAGTGATAGGGCAATGTTTCGGGTTTATATGTAAATGCCTAAAAAAAGTTGCCATAAAGAAAATTCATGGTTTTTCATTTCACAAACCACATTGTTTTTCTGTTAAGCAAGTTGATAAGGCCAATTGATTCCGCATCGGCAATTTGCCTAATTTTGCCGCTTTTAATACGAACAGCAAAATGGAACGTCAAAACACGACAGCTCGAAAACCTGATTGGTTGAAAATAAAAATACCTTCGGGCAAAGAATATTTATTGGTTAAAGAAATTGTCAAAAAAAACAAATTGCACACCATTTGTAGCAGTGGTCATTGTCCCGATATGCACGAATGTTGGGGCAGAAAAACGGCTACACTGATGATTCTTGGTGATATTTGTACCCGCTCGTGTAAATTTTGCAATGTAAAAACAGGTCACCCAATGCCTTTAGATTGGAAAGAACCCGAAAGAGTTGCTCACTCGGTTAATCTTATGAACTTGAAACATTGTGTTTTAACATCTGTTGATCGGGACGATCTTGATGATGGTGGCGCAGGTATTTGGGCACAGACTATAAGAAAAACAAAAGAGCAAAACTTTGGAACAACCATAGAAACACTTATACCCGATTTCGATGGCCGTCCCGAGCTAATACAGCAGGTGATAGAAGCCGCGCCCGAAGTTGTTTCACACAATCTCGAAACCGTTCGTCGTTTAACACCTTCGACACGCAGCCGTGCCCAATACGACCGTAGTTTAATTGTACTCGAACATATTGCCAAGTCGGGCATTGTAACCAAGTCGGGTATTATGGCCGGCTTGGGCGAAACACCTAATGAGGTTTACGAATTAATGGACGATTTGCTTGCCGTAGGTGTTACGGTGCTCACCATCGGACAATATTTGCAACCCACTAAAAAGCACCTTCCTGTAAAAGAATATATAACTCCCCGGCAATTTGAAAATTACAAAAAAATTGGCCTCGAAAAAGGTTTTAAATACGTGGAAAGCAGCCCCTTGACACGCTCATCCTATCACGCCGAAAAGCATATAAAATAACTTATGTCTATGAAGATTGCTCCCACAAAAGTTTATGTAAAAGACCTTGGCTTAATTGACTATAAAAAAGCTTGGGACTTTCAAAAAAAAATGTTCGACGAATTACTCGAAGCAAAAAGTAATTTGAAAACGAGTAAAAACCAACTCTTGTTTTGCGAACATCAGCATGTTTATACCCTCGGTAAAAGTGGTAAAAGAACAAATTTGCTGATTTCGGATGAAAAACTTGCACGGATAGAGGCTAAATTTTATAAGGTTGACAGAGGAGGCGATATTACCTATCACGGACCGGGACAAATTGTAGGCTATCTTATTTTCGACCTAGACGATATTGCAACTTCTATAAAAGACTTTGTGTTTAACATCGAAGAAGTTATTATCCGAACATTGAGCACTTATACAATTACCGCCACACGCCTTGATAAAGCCACTGGCGTTTGGCTGGATGCTTATACTCCCAAAGCGCGAAAAATTGCGGCTATCGGTATGCGTATTCACAACCACGTAACAATGCATGGTTTTGCGCTAAATGTAAATACCAGTCTTGATTATTTCAACAACATTGTAGCCTGCGGACTGAGCAACAAAGGAGTTACTACCTTAGAAAAGGAAATGGGTACTCCGCAAAATTTACAAGAGGTAAAAAAACGTTTACTTGAAAATTTCTCTGAGATTTTTACTTTGAACTTAGAAAGAGAATAGAAACGGCTTTTATATTGGCAGTACCTTTTCGTTTGTTGATCTATGTTGAATGATGAATACCCATTAACGAATCACGAATTAAGATATAAATTAAAACTTCAAGATTCTAAAATCGTTAACAGGTGTTAGATATTTAAAAAATTGGAAAGAAAAAGTTTGTTATAAAGTCTTTAACTGGGAAAATATCAAAAAGTTCTATTAAGAATTTTATAAGATTTTCTTCTATATAATAATTTCTGGTATTGCATTGTTGTTCTTTTATTCTGTATTAATTGATTACATTCCTTATGTTTTAAAAAATAAAAAAACAAACATCAATAAAACCATTGGTTATTTTCTGCCAATAAAAGACTCACAAAAGAATAAAATAAATTGTTTAACTCTTAAAACGGACTATTTTTATCTTATCACAACAAAAATGGATACTTTTAATTTATACTTAAAACGGGATAAAATTATACATTTTTTTAAGGCGATTGAGTACATAACCTCATTTAAGATAATTAACAAAACGTTGTTGAAAT
>QIKE01000039.1 GCA_003232915.1 Bacteroidota bacterium
ACCTTTTTCATTAATAACTTTGTGCGGACTTAATAAAAAATTAAAAATACTATAAATTATATTTTTAAAAAAGCCTGCAACATAACTAAGAAAATTCTTGTCAATAAGGAAAACAATTTATTAGGCAACGATAAACGATAATAGTTTAATAATAATTATTAATTTAGCTTTCTCAAAGCTAAGCAAAGTGAAAAGATTGATAAAAGGAAAAACAATAGGCATAATCGTCATTGGATTATTTGCAACTAGCGGTATTTTCGGCCAGCAGGCATCGCAATATACTCAATATAGCAATGCTCAGATGTTCAGCAATGCCGGTTTTGCCGGTATGGGGCGGGGCATTTGTGTTAACGGTATCGTAAGGCAGCAATGGGCGGGTTTTAAAGATGCTAAAGGCAATAAAATTGCTCCACAGGATTTTCTCATCAGTCTTGATTCGCCTATTGATTTCTTACATGGCGGTGCCGGAATATCTATTTTGCAAGATAAACTTGGTTTTTGGTCGGATATCGCCGTACAATTAGCTTACTCATATCACAAGGAGTTGTCCTCGGGAACACTTGGCATTGGCATTGGCATTAATCTTACCAACCGGAGTATTGATTTCTCAAAATTTAAAGCTACGGCCGGCGGCGATCCGGTTTTGCTTAGTTCCAAGAAGAGCGACATGCTTATTGATGCCAATTTCGGCCTGTTTTACCGTGCCGACAACAATATGTATTTGGGGGTATCAACAGTCAATTTACTGGAAAATACCGGTAAGAACCTAAGTTCTGCAAGCGGGGCAATTAAATATAAAACCGATCGAACATTTTATATAACAGCTGGTTATCCTATTGAATTGCCTAATCATCCGAAATTTGAAATTCAGCCTTCGATTTTATTAGAAAGCGATTTTTCTTCAACACAATATAATGTTTCCACCATCGTTAACTACAATAGCAAGTTTTGGGGAGGGATAAATTATCGTTTGCAAGAATCCGTAGGTTTTATAGTTGGTGTAAGGTTCAAGGATTTTCAAATTGGTTATTCGTATGATGTAAATACTTTAGGCCTTGGCATACCCGGTAGCCATGAAATTAGTTTAAATTATTGTTTTAAAATAAAAGCAGACAGATCGAAAACAAGTTATAAAAACACAAGATTTTTATAAAAGAAAAAGAAAAGCGAAGAAAAAATGAGGATTTCATGTTAAAAGAAGTTTATTTTTTTTATTTTTGGGCTTTTTTTAAAAAGGAAAGAAAGAAAAAGTAAGTTTTGTAATCAATCAAAATAAGTGCTATGAACAGATTGTTAGGATACATTTTTATCGTCGGTTTACTCGCCAGTTGTAGTAATTCGGGAAATGGTGAGCTTGTTGGAACTCGTAGAAAATCAAAACCATTTTATCAGCCCGATCCATATGGGATGGTTTTTGTACCTCAAGGAAGCTTTGTAATGGGTGCTGGAGGGGAAGACATTACAGATGGACATCTTATACAGCCGAAAACAATTTCGGTGTCGTCATTTTTTATGGATCAAACCGAAATTACAAATGATGAATACAGACAGTTCGTTTATTGGGTTCGCGATTCTATTGCACGGACAATTTTGGGGGACGTAAGGCCTGATGATTTTCTTATTTCTGAAAATCCGAAAACAGGAGAAGTTTATGACCCACCTTATTTAAATTGGAAAACCAAGATTGATTGGAATAGTGAAGATCAGGATGTTCGCGATGCACTTGAAGAAATGTATTTGCCTGAACATGAGCGCTATTTCCGGCGCAAAGAAATTGATACAAGAAAATTGATGTACGAATATTATTGGGTTGATTTACAAGCTGCTGCTAAAAAAGATTTTAGTCAGCAAGGCGACTATCGTAATGCCGGTCTTGCCAATCGTCCGCAGGGCTTACGCGATAGGTCGGTTTATGTACGTAAAGAAACCATTGCGGTTTATCCCGATACTTTGGTATGGATTCACGATTATACTTATTCGTTTAACGACCCCCTAACGGAGAAATATTTTTCGCATCCTGCATACGACCATTATCCTGTTGTTGGTGTTAATTGGCGTCAAGCTCGTGCTTTCTGTGTTTGGAGAACCGAATTTCTTAATGCACATTTAAGGGCACAAAAAGGAGGTGTTGGTCTATCCGAATTCCGTCTTCCCACCGAAGCCGAGTGGGAATGGGCAGCTCGTGGCGGTTATCAGTTAAATCCTTATCCTTGGGGAGGCCCTTATACTCGTAACGAAAAAGGATGTTTTCTTGCTAATTTTAAACCTTTAAGAGGTAATTATATTGCCGACGGTGGTTTACGAACTGTAATCGTGGCACATTATCCTCCCAACGACTGGGATCTTTACGATATGGCCGGTAACGTTGCCGAATGGACAAATAGTGCTTTTGACCCTGCATCGTATAACGTAAGTTGGGATATGAACCCCAACTATACTTACAATGCAAAAGAAGATGACCCGCCGGTGATGAAACGAAAAGTTATCCGCGGTGGCTCGTGGAAAGATATTGCTTATTATTTGCAAGTAACTACACGGGCTTACGAATATCAAGATACTGCCAAATCATATATCGGATTCAGGTGTGTTCAACCGTTTCTCGGACGCAATAAAGGAGATAACCCTAACAAGGCTTCTCGCGTTTATCATTAGAAATTATTATTTGTAAAAACAAGTTAATAACCATTAGTTAAAAACATTAAAAGAAAAAAAATTATGGCCTTATCAAATTTAACTCAAGGGAAAGGATATAGAAATTTTATGGCTAAAGTGTATGGCTGGGGTGCATCAATTGTATTAATTGGCGCATTGTTTAAAATTAATCACTGGAACCATGCTGACATTTTGCTTATTATCGGTCTCGGTACAGAAGCTATTATATTCTTCTTTTCGGCATTTGAACCTCCTCACGTCGAGCCTGACTGGAGTCTTGTTCATCCCGAATTTGCCGGTTTGTATCACGGTGTAAAAGGTGCAGAGTTAGAAAAGAGAAAAACACCTTCACAACGTCTTAATGAAATGCTTGAAAAAGCAAAAATAGACCAGAAAATGGTTGATAAGCTCGGGACTGGAATTAACAAACTTGCCGAAAATGCTTCTAAGCTTTCGGATGTTACCGATGTGGCCACAGCCTCCGAGGAATTTGCTTCCGGGATGAAAAAAGCGGCACAATCGGCTCAGCAATTGGGTGAAGTATTTGTTAAAGACGTTGAAGTTGCTAATGATTATTCCAAGAATGTTCAGTCTGTTAACAACAATGCTACTTTATTGGCAAACGCTTATGAGCAGGCTGCCGATATACTGCGAAGCGATATGAATACTACCGAAGAGTTTGCCAATACAATCAAACAGGCTACCGAGTCGGCTGATTTATTGGCAGAAAAATATCATGAATCTGCTGAAATTCTTTCAAAATCGGTCCAAGCCCTTGATTTTACTTCCGTACAAGGTGACAGTTATAATGAACAATTACGTAGGATAGCCGAAAATATGGCCGCCTTAAATGCAATTTACGAGATTCAGTTACAAGGTACCAATAAAGCCGTTGAAAGTTCTGATAAGATGCAGCAAACCGTAAACGAATTTATGCAAAAACTTGGAAAATCTGCAGATACCACTTCTAACTTTACAGAACAAATGGAAGAACTTGCCAATAGGATGAGTTCACTAAACAAAGTTTATGGCAATATGCTTTCTGCAATGACGGTGAACGGATAATCCGGAAATCTGTAAAGTTGAATTTTTTTAATTAAAAAAATAATAAATCAATGGCTGGTTATAAAGAAACACCACGGCAGAAAATGATTTCGATGATGTACCTGGTACTCTACACCTTATTGGCGTTGAATGTGTCAAAAGAGGTACTTGATGCTTTTCTCGTGGTTAACGAAAGTGTGGAATCTACTAATGAAAGCCTTAGCGATAAAATTGCCGCTAATGTTGCAGAATTCAAACTGCAAAATAGTTTGAATTCTGAAAAAGTCGGACCTTATTGGGAAAAAGCGCAGCAAGTAGTACAACATGCCAATAATCTTGTCGACTATTTGCAGCGTTTGAAGTTTAAACTTGTTGAGGTTGCCGAACAAAAAGATTCCGCATTTATTGCTCAAAATTATTACTACGATTCTTTAGTCCCCGACCAGTTTCAGGGTAATAAAATGTTGCACAAACGATTTCTTTTGCTAAGAAAAGTCCCCAATAAAGATCGTTATAATGATGTAACAAATTTTATGTTAGGCAACGAAACAAAGAATAAGAATGAAGGCGAAGCTTATAATATGAGTAAAAAAATGAAAATTTATCGTAGTTATGTTATCGACGTTATGGGACTTAACGAAAAAACCGGAAAGGTTGGCCTTTTAACCAATGAACCATGGATGCATTATGAAAACGCTACCGGTTTGAAACAAAATTGGGAAAAACATAATTTTTATTATACTATTCTCGCCGCCGATATTACTATTTTGAATAAAGTTATCGGTGAAACACGTATTGCCGAATTCGATGCTATAAACTTTTTATATAGCGCCATTTCGAAAAAAGACTATAAATTCGGTAATGTTGAAGCCAAGGTTATTCCGAAAAGTACTTACGTCCTTAGAGGCAATACGTACGAAGCTGAAGTTTTGGTAGCTGCTTACGATTCTCTCGCCAAACCTATTGTACGTGTTTTGAGAGGTGTTGATAAAATCACCGATAAAAATAGTAGTAGGGCAAAAACAATTCAGGGAAAAGGTGGCCTTGTTAAGTTGGAATTTGCGGCAAACGTTGCAGGACCGAAAAAATATGCGGGTGTTATCGAAATGATTAATCCGGCTACCAATCAAACTGTAAAATATAATTTCAACGCTAACTATATGGTTGCTGCACCGTCGTTGACGGTAGCTCCTTTGAAAATGAATGTGTTTTATATAGGTGTTGAAAATCCGTTAGCTATTTCATCGCCGGGGCTTGCAGCGAGTAGAATCCACCCTTCTATAACTGCCGGAAGATTGTATAAAAAAGATGGTAACTGGGCGGTAATGATTAAGAAAAAAGTTCCAGGAAATAAAGTTACTATTAGTGCTACTGCCGAAATTGACAACAGAAGAATGTTACTTGGCAAGGCCAAGTTTCGTTTAAAACGAGTTCCTTCACCTATTGCCGAAGTTGCAGGACTGACCAATGGCAAAATCGATAAGAATACATTGTTGGCTGCCGGTGCTATTATTCCAAGTATGAAAGATTTTGTGTTCGACTTATATTTTGTTATTACGTCTTACACTTTTGCTACTATTGTTAATGGCGACTGGGTTCCGAAAAATGTAAATGGTAATCGCTTTACACCCGAAGTTCTATCAATTCTTAGAAAAAGTGCTCGTAAACAAAAAATCTTTTTCCAAAATATTCAAGCAAAAGGCCCTGACGGTACACTGCGAAGTTTGAACCCTATCAGCCTTGAAATAAAGTAAATTAATCAAAATACAGATATGAAACGAATAGTTGTTGCTTTTCTTACTTTTACACTCCTGATGAGTTTTGGTGTAAAAGCACAAATTATCGACCAAACGCCACAAGACGGCTTGTATCAAGACAATGGCACCATAAATGCTAAGCCCATACCTTTGCCTAGCATCAGGAAAGCTGATATTATGTGGTCCAAAAGAATTTGGCGCGAAATTGACTTTAGGCAAAAAATGAATCAGCCTTTCTATTTTCCTCTTGAGCCTCAGCAAAACTGGAAATCGTTTATTACCGTTGTACTTGATGCTTTGAAGGAGGGTACTATAACGGCATACGATATTTCTAATACAGATGAATTATTGGTACCTATAAGTTATAGTGAAATAATTGCAAGACAAACCGATACGCTTCATAGAATGATGAATCGTCCTTATCCTCCTTACGATGAGTACGATACTACTATTTATACTGAATTCGATCCAACTAAAGTGATGAGGCTGAGGATAAAAGAAGATTGGTACTTCGATAAACAGCGTTCGCAAATGATGGTACGTATTGAGGCTTTATGTCCAGTGATGATAAAGGAGAAAAACGGTGAAGAAGTTAGCGAACCCCTGTTTTGGATTTCATATCCCGAATCGCGTGATGTTCTTGCCAAAGCGTTAGCTTTTAATCCTGGAAATTCGGCAAGGCGGTTAACTTATGATGAAATATTCGTTAAGCGGCTGTTTGAAAGCTATATCTATAAAGAACAAAATGTATTCGATCGTCGTATTACGCAGTATGCAACCGGTGTTGATGCAATGCTCGAATCCGAACGGATAAAAAACCAAATGTTCAACTTCGAGCAGTTTTTGTGGCAATATTAGGCTGGTATACTTTTCAAAAAATTAATGAAACTCCTCCTTTGCGGGGAGTTTTTTGTTTCTTATCTTTGTGCTTTTAACGTTGGCAGGTAGTGTAAATAATATATATGCACGAAATATTTAATACAAATATAACTTATTTGAAGGGAGTTGGTCCTAAAAAAGCCGAGTTGCTGCGTAAAGAACTCGGAATTTTGTATTATATCGATCTGCTTTATTATTTTCCCTTTCGCTATGTAGATAAAAGCCAGATTTATAAAGTTAAAGATGTTATTAACGATACAACCTACTTTTTTCTGAAAGGTAAGGTTAGAAATATCAAGGCAGTTGGCGAAAAGCGAACTAAATATATTACAGCTGATTTTACCGACGATACAGGAACAATTCAATTGATATGGTTCAGAGGATTACAATGGATAAAGAGTTATTTTGTGCTGGACAAAGAATACAAACTTTTTGGGAAACCCTCGGAGTTTAAAAAACGTTTTAATTTCGTACATCCTGAAATGGAAGAGGTGGTACCCGGAGAGAATGATGTTGTGGGCGGAAGTCTCGAAGGTATTTATCATAGTACCGAAAAGCTTAAAAGTACCGGTTTGGGTAGTCGAGGTATTGCAAAACTGATGCGTAATCTGTTAAATATAGTAGAACATTATATCACCGAAACATTACCAGATTATCTTTTGAAAGCTGAAAATCTTACCGGTTTAAGAATAGCTTTGCTGAACATCCATTTCCCCAAAAATTCTTCAATAATAAGAAAAGTAGAATATCGTTTAAAGTTTGATGAGTTGCTTTATGTGCAATTGCGGTTATTGTTGCAAAAAAGCTATTTGAAACAAAAAGTAAAAGGGCATGTTTTTGATAGGGTAGGGGATACGTTCAATACTTTTTATAAAGATTATCTTCCTTTTGAACTTACTGGAGCACAAAAAAGAGTGATTAAGGAAATTAGGAACGATTTGAACACCGGAAGGCAAATGAATCGTTTATTGCAAGGTGATGTGGGTAGTGGAAAGACCCTTGTGGCTTTGATGAGCATGCTTATTGCAATCGACAACGGTTATCAGGCTGCTTTAATGGCTCCCACCGGAATTTTGGCATCACAACATTATCAGACCCTAAAAAAAATACTTGGCGATATGCCAGTTAATGTTGATTTACTTACAGGGTCAACCAAGAAAGCACGTCGTAAAGTATTGCACGAATCTCTTAGATCCGGAGAACTACATATTTTAATCGGCACTCATGCTCTTATAGAAGAAACGGTTAGGTTTGAAAATCTTGGATTGGTGGTTATTGACGAACAACATCGCTTTGGGGTAGCACAAAGGGCACGCCTTTGGAAAAAAAACCGTATTCCTCCTCATATTCTTGTTATGACGGCTACACCAATTCCCCGTACACTTGCGATGACACTTTATGGAAATCTTGATGTATCGGTTATAGATGAACTACCGCCGGGTCGTAAGGCGATAAAAACCATACATTTTTTCGAGTCTAAACGTTTGCGAGTTATCGGATTTATGAAGGACGAGATAAAGCGGGGACAGCAAGTATATGTCGTTTATCCTTTAATAAAAGAATCGGAAAACTTCGACCTGAAGAATCTGATGGATGGTTACGAAAATATGCTTCGCGACTTTCCCGAACCCGAATATCAAGTAAGTGTGATGCATGGAAGGATGAAAACCGAAGATAAAGAATACGAAATGAAGCGGTTTGTAGATGGTATTACCAATATCATGGTTTCTACTACCGTAATAGAAGTGGGAGTTGACGTTTCTAATGCCAGTGTAATGGTTATCGAAAATGCCGAACGTTTTGGACTCTCACAGCTTCATCAGTTGCGTGGCCGTGTTGGGCGAGGTGCCAAACAGTCGTGGTGTATTCTTATGTCGGGCAACAAACTTAGCAACGAGGGAAGAAAGAGACTTGAAATAATGGTGCAAACAAACAACGGTTTCGAAATTGCCGAGGCCGACTTGAAATTGCGCGGTCCCGGCGACATTCAAGGGACTAAACAATCGGGCTTGCTTGATTTTAAAATTGCTAATTTAGCACGTGATGGCCTCATCATAGAACGAACACATAAAATAGCCGAAAATGTTTTAAGTACCGACCCCATACTTTCTTTATCGCAAAATCTCCCTCTTCGCAATGAACTTAGACGCCAGTTAAAAAACAACCCCAATTGGGCAAGAATTTCATAAAAGATAAAAAATTAACGTACCACCAGCTTTTTGCTTTCCGTCAGGCCGTTGTGTTGCAAACGAACAATGTAGATTGCACGAGGTAGACTGGAAACATCAATACGCTTTTGTATCTCACCGTTTTGCACTTCGATATTTTCACTAAAAACAATTTTTCCGTTTAAAGATAAAAGTTCGACACTGACACTTCCAGGAGTGACTAGGTTACTCGAAACGGTACAATACGCGGTAGTGGGATTGGGGTAAACCTTAAGCTGAGTAGTAAAGGCAAAATTTTCTTTTTCACCCGTGTATAAATCCACATTCCAAGTAGCCGTAAATAAGCCTCGTCCATGACTTGCTGCTAGCACCATATTATCTGCCGATCGCATTTTCAGCATATCCACACGCACATTAGCCATACCGTCCACTGCAGGTGCCCATACGGTTTCGTCTTCTTTTAAAGTGTTGGTAGCCCAAACACCAATTTCTGTTGCCAGCAATGCCTGCCCGTTATTGCCCGGATGATACAAAGCCCATCTGATGGGCATATCGGGAAGATTAGCTTCTTTTTCCTGCCACGAAATGCCCCCGTTGTAAGTTTGCCATACCGACGACACGCCGTAATTAGAAAAAGTAACAAGCAATGTGTCTTCCGAATTACCAATGGCTACACACGATATGTTGGCAGTTGGAAAATCGGCACTGCCGATTTCAATAGTATGCGGGATATCCTGTGCATCGGTAACTTTGAACAGTTCACCCGATTCGGTTCCTACAAACAAAGTGCTTGTTCCTGTTGGCGAAAATTGTGAATATGTTAAGCTGCTAAATGGAACGGAAGTGCTTGTGCCGATATTTATCAACTGATTGGTGGGGCTAAAAGGAATATTTTTGGCTCGCAACAATTTGTTGGCATTTCCGCCGAAAAACCCAACGGCATTGGAGTACAATATATTGTCACGGTAGTCGTAATCGGCCGGACTGATAAACGTTCCCGAATTACCGCCAAAGCTTCCTACACTAGAACCATTGTAATAAGTGGTGTATTGGTTGTAATATACAGAGGTGATATAAATTGAAGCCTGGTCGTTATCCCAAAAGCAAAAAGCGCCGTCGCCGCCGTCAATCATGCTGTTCAAACTGAGTGGCGAGCCAGTATATTTAAGAGTTCCGTTGTCTTGTAATCCACCGATATACTGATGAGAACCAGGTGTGGGTTTAATGGCACAGCTATAAAACTGCAAGGTATTGTAGCCCTGATTTCTTTGGATGAAAACAGGGTATCCGATATTGGCCGTATTGGTTAGAAAAACACCACCATCGCAAGAGAAAATAGCCGTACTGGAAGATCCTGGCTGATATTGAATTTTGTGTTGGTCGGCATGAACGTAAGCATCGCCACCTCCCCAATACATCAGGCTCCAGTCCGAAACATGATTCCAACTGTTACCGGCATTGGAAGTGCGCCACAGGTCAAGACCACCCGAAAAAACTGTGTTGGGATCGTTAGGCGAAACTTGCAAATTAAAAGCGTGCCATGCTAACGTTGACCAATCGGGATCGGGAATAGTTACAGCCGTCCAAGTGTTTCCTCCATCCATAGACTTGGCCATATACCGGCCGCGATAATAAATGAAACCATTAGTGTAACCGGCGGCAAACTGCGCATATACACGGTTCGAGTCGGAGGGGGCTACGGCAATGATAGTGCGTGCCGGAATATTGTAGTAGTTTTCGTTGCCGATAAGTGTGTTATAATGGCTATATACGGTCCAGCTTCCCGCAAGGCCGCTGTCGGAATAAAGAATTGTTGCACCTCCAATAAGATTGAGGTTTTCCATAGTTCCCACAAAAATTCTCCCGTTAGCAGCAATTTCGATATCCGCTACGGCATAATGTTCGTTTGTTTGCGTACCGGGAATCAATGGAAGTACCTGTGCCCATGTGTTGCCGCCATCTGTTGAGCGATACAGTCCGTCGGAGGGTTGGCTGATGTGGTCTTTGCCCATATAAGTTCCCGAAACCACTCCGGCATAGATGGCCGATATGCCGTTTTCGTTTCTTACAACAATACCGGTAACGTAAGCAAAGTTGTGTGTGGAAGGAATAAGCTCCCATGTTTGACCACCGTCGGTGGTTTTGAAGATACCTGAACCGAGCCCTGAAGATTTCCGGTAAATTAAACGGGCTGTTTGGGCTTCGCCTGTTCCCACATAAAAAGTTTGAGTGTTGTTGGGATCGTATGCCATACTGCTAATGGCAAGATTGCTCCAGAAATCACCCACAGGTATCCATTGGCTCGAAACGTTGGTAATATCACTTGTGTACCAAAGTCCGCCGGTAACTCCTCCCGCCCACACTTTTTTATGGTTCACATCGTTGGGGTCAAACATAAGGGTGCGGGTGCGCCCTCCCATATTAGCACCGGTGCCTTCCCATTGTAGCAATGTGTCGTAACCTCTAAAGGCTTTTTGTTGTTGTTCAATCTTTTGCGTCTGCTTATACGCTTTCCACAAGCGCTCCGTAGGAACACGTTTTAGCTTGGGATCAATGGTTTTAAAATACTCTTGCATAGCAGCCATATCAGGCTGATCGGGCGACTCCAATCTTCCTTCTTTCGACGGTTTGACCCAATCTTTAGCCCTTGCAAACGATTGATTGATAAATGTTTCGTATTTCTCTCTTGGACCTTGGCGTTCTAAAATGCCAAAAAGTAACATCGCTCCCAAACTAAAACTAACTGCTGAAAGCGAAAAAATGAAAATCTTTTTCATAGACAATTTTTTCATTGATATTTTTCTTAAAAATATAAAAACCCGAAAGAGTATTTATTAAATACTTTCTTAATCTTTCAAAAAAATTAGGTATGCCTATCTTCTAAATATACTTTGTTATTTACTCTCTTGAAGACAGTTTTCTTCTTAAAAGTGTTGTCTTTATCAACGGTCTTTTTCTAAAAAATATTTTTTGTCAGTAAGTTTAAATTTCTGTAATCCCACTTTTTTCATCTTTTTGTTGAGAGCGAGAAGTTTGTTTTCCAAAATATTATCCATTTTATTTTGATAACCGGTCATTTCGTTTTTAAGTTCTTTCAACCCTTGAATTTGCGATAGTGTGGGTTTTCCCTGATAACTCATAATGCCTCCGTAAATGTTGCCAATTTTCTCACGCAGACGTTTTTCACCGGTGATGCGTCCTTCTCGGGTAGCCACGATTTTTTTGCGCATTGTTGTCATTTCTTTTGAAAGTTGCAATAGCTTTTTGTGCAACGAACCTTTACTTTTAGCAGCTGCCTTGTCGGCCTGTTGCCCTATTTCGACAATTTGGTTGTCAAGAAAAGCCAAATCCTGCAACATATTGTAAGCTTTCATTAGGTAAGTATGCTGCATATTGCGATCGGTAGTGCTGTGATGTGGATTTTTGTTATATACCACATGAATTTTACCCGTAACCGTGTCTTTGTTTTCGATTATTTTTACAAGATAATTGCCGGGAGGGTACGAAGGTCCTTGCATAGCCTGTCCAAGCAATTGTACCGACGATGGTACTTTTGGTGCGTCCATATCCATGCGCCATTCTACCTTGTTGATGCCTTTGCGTTTTCCAGCCGGTAGTTTTTTTATCATTTTACCGTTTTGGTTAAAAACTTCCACAAACATATCGCCGAAAATATGTCGCTTTTTAAGGTAATAATTAATGTTTACTACCGATGAAGGGTTGCTTCCTTTGAAAGCATCGTCGCCGTTAAATGTTTGAATACTACCTGTAAATCTAAGTTTATAGGATCGCGAACCAAGATAAACAATGTTTTCGTTAAGTTTTTCTGCACTAAGGTTTTGTAGCGGCGTCAGGTCATCTATAATGTATATTCCTCTTCCATGTGTGGCCAGTATCAGGTCGTTTTCGCGGGGTTGAAAAACCATATCGTAAATAGCAACTTTGGGAAGATTACCGCTAAAACGTGTCCATCGTCCGCCGCCGTCAATACTGATATATAAACCATATTCGGTACCGAGAAACAAGAGTTTAGAATTTTTCAAATCTTCTTTGATAATATGGCAATAAGCTGGAATGTCGTTTGTGGAAATGTTTTGCCAATTTTTTCCAAAGTCGGTGGTTTTATAAATATAAGCTTTACGGTCGCCATAGCGGTGCCCGTCGAAAGTTACGTATGCGGTGGCTTTGTTGTAATGCGACGGCTCAATATACGAGCACCATGTAGTAGGTGGCAGATTTGGAATATTGGCGACAAGATTTTCCCAAGTTTTTCCTCCGTCTTTGGTTAGTTGCAAATTTCCATCGTCGGTACCAATCCAAATTATACTGTCGTCAAGAGGTGACTCATTGATGGTGAATATAGTACAATGATTTTCGGCGGTAGAGTTGTCTATGGTGAGGCCACCGGTATTTTCCTGCTTCAGTTTTTTGGGATTGTTGGTAGTTAGGTCGGGAGAGATTTTTACCCAACTGTTACCCATGTCGTGAGAGCGGTATAAAAACTGACTTCCTGTATATAAATCTTTGCTTTTTGCCCCGAATACGAGTGGCGTGTTCCAGTTAAAACGCAGTTTTGTGGTGTTGTCCGAATAGGGCTTAATATCTTTTACTTCATGCGTATCAAGAAACATTTTACGCACATTGCCACTTTGCCATTGCCAATACATAATATTGCTATTTTTCGGATCGCGTAGTACATTGAAGCCGTCGCCCCACCCGATATTTTTCCAGTTGCAATTGGAAATACCGCCGGGAGCTCGCGACGGCCCTATCCACGAGCCATTATCCTGCAAGCCTCCGAAAACATTGTAAGGCTTATCGTTATCAACACTTACGTGATAAAATTGCGAGACGGGAAGATTACGGCAAAATTCCCAAGTTTTAGCCTGATCGCGCGAAATATATACACCACCGTCAGTACCGAGATATATCAAATTGTGGTCTTTCGGATTTATCCAAAGAGCATGTACATCGCTGTGAAAATTACCACCTTTTATTGATGTAGTCATAAATTTTGCGCCTCCGTCAATGCTCACTTGCAACCTAAATCCAGGTTTATACACAGTATTGGTATCAACGGGGTCGGGCACAAAAAAACCGAAATAAAAAGGTCTTTCGCCGACATCTCCGGAGTTATTATTCATCAGCTTCCAAGTTTGTCCTTTATTGTCCGAGCGATAAAAAGAGGTCTTTTTTGCTTCAATCAATAAGTAAACTATGTTGGGGTCGGCCGGGCTAAAATCGACAAATACTCTCCCCCAGGGTTTCTCGGGTAAGCCGTTTTCTATTTTCGACCAGCTTTTACCGCCATTTTCGGAGCGGAAAAGGCTGCTGCCGGGTCCGCCCGAACTAAAAAACCAAGGCTGACGTCTGAAATCCCAAAAACCGGCATAGATTAGCTTCGGGTTTTCCGGATCGATGGCAAGGCCGCTACAACCGCTATTTTCGTCCACGTAAAGAATTTTTTCCCAAGTGTTTCCCCCGTCGGTAGTTTTGTATAGTCCGCGATTTTCCGAGGCATTCCACAAAGGGCCAAGGGCAGCAGCATATATTGTGTTGGGATCGTCGGGTGAAATTAAAATGCGGGCAAAGCGCTCAGTTTTGTCCAAACCTTTGTGTTTCCATGATTTACCACCGTCGTAAGTCACATAAATCCCGTTTCCTACCGAAGTTGAATTCCTTGTCCATGGTTCTCCCGTGCCTGCCCACACCGTATCAGGATGGTTTTGGTCAATACACAAAGCTCCTATGGCTTGTATTTGTTTGTCAAAAACAGCCTTGAATGTAGTACCGCCGTTTTTTGTTTTCCAAATTCCGCCACCGGCAGAACCCACATAAAAAATCAAGGGGTTATCATTAACAGCATCAAGGGCGGCAATACGTCCGCTCATCACGGCAGGGCCGATGCTTCGGGCTTTTATAGCACCGAAAGTGTTTTTGTCGATTTTTATTTGTGTATAACCAAATTGAG
>QIKE01000102.1 GCA_003232915.1 Bacteroidota bacterium
AACCTTCTGATTTGAGAGCTTGTATCCATGTGCTAAATTTTGAGCAAAGATATATAATTTTTCTATCTATCTATAATTAGAATAGAGCCAAGAATTTTAATAATCTTTAGCAACCATTCAGCTGGTTTATAATGCTAAGAATCTAGTTGATACGATAAAATGGATTAAATAAATATTAAAATATTTTTCATAATAAAATCTTATTTCGTTGATATTCTGTAGATAATGTTTTGTTGTGATTTGATTAAAAAATATTAATGTTGTAATATTCAATGTGTTAACTATGCCATATCGGTTAAATAGTTAAAATCTTTATTATATAATGGATTTATTGTTAACATTGTAGACCTGCTGAATAGTCACATAAAGTAAACGTTTGAATTTCCCCTTGATGATGTCCTATAAGCACTAATTAGCAAAAAAATATGTTTACTTTCTCATTAATAAATTATATTTTGAAAATTTTATCAAGAATTATTCTAAATAATCTATCTTTGTAGTTTTATCGTTTAAAGGCGAAAGCAGATGAACAGAAACTTATTCCTTATTTTTTTATTAATCTTGACGGCATGCAGTACCGGTCCAAACAAGGGGTCGTATAATAATAACACATCGGAGATGAAACAAAAAAAATATTCTTATACCAATCATCTAATAAACGAAACAAGTCCTTATCTTTTAGAACATGCCCATAATCCTGTTGATTGGTATGCTTGGGGTAAAGAGGCATTTGAGAAGGCGAAAAAAGAAAATAAGTTAGTATTGGTTAGTATTGGATACGCTGCCTGTCATTGGTGCCATGTGATGGCACACGAGAGTTTTGAAAACAAAGAGATAGCCGACATAATGAACAAGTATTTTGTTTGTATAAAAGTTGACAGGGAAGAGCGACCCGATGTCGATCATCAATATATGGATGCTGTACAACTACTTACTGGTAGCGGTGGATGGCCGCTCAATTGTTTTGCGTTGCCCGATGGTCGTCCGGTTTGGGGTGGCACTTATTTTCCGCGAAAACAGTGGAAATTGGTTTTAACTCAATTGGCAGAACTGTACAAAAAAGATCCGCAAAAATTAATTCGGCAAGCCGAACAAATTTCCAAAGGTATCAAGCAAAACAATTTAATTGTTATAGAAAAAAAAGATGTTGTTTTTCAGCAGGATGCACTTAAGCGTGCAGTTGTACAACAGGAGAAATTTTTCGATAAGAAATGGGGAGGCAATCTGGGAGCGCCAAAATTTCCCATGCCAAGTAATCTTCGTTTTTTACTTAATCAATATTACCATACGGGAAACGAAAGCCTTTTGGAACATGTAAAATTAAGTCTCCAAAAAATGGCTATGGGCGGTATTTATGATCCTCTTGGAGGTGGTTTTTCACGCTATTCTACCGACAGCCAATGGAAAGTGCCGCATTTTGAAAAAATGCTTTATAATAACGCTCAACTAATTCAGCTATATTCCGAGGCGTATCAAATAACACAAAATAAAAATTATAAATCGGTAGTCTATCAAACGGTAGATTTTATGCGAAGAGAATTACTTTCACCGCAAGGTGGATTTTTTTCATCAATTGATGCCGACAGCGAAGGGGAAGAAGGTGCTTTTTATGTGTGGACAAAAAAAGAAATCGACAAAGTTCTTGGTAATGATGCCTCTCTTTTCGAAGCCTATTATTCCATAACCGAAAATGGCAATTGGGAAAAAGGTAAAAACGTACTTTTTGCACAAAAAAATTTAGAAGCTGTAGCCACCTCTTTTGGGATGGATAAATCTATTGCCGGACAAAAGCTTGAAGCTTCACGGGAAAAACTTTTTCAAAAGAGAAGCTTTCGTCCACGCCCACTCACTGATACAAAAGTTCTTACTTCTTGGAATGCGCTTGCTGTTTCAGGATTGCTAAGTGCTTATGCGGCTTTCGACCAACCGAGGTTTCTTTCCTTAGCCCGGCAAATTGCTCTTTTTCTTCGTGATAACAGAATGATGCCCGATGGAAAATTGTACAGGGCAAAGCATGATAAAAACAGCTTTGTTCCTGCTTTTATGGATGATTATGCCTTAACAATTCAAGCATTTATCAAACTCTACCGCTATACTTTTGAAAAACAATGGTTACTGCTCGCCCAAAAAATAAGCAGGTATGCCGTGAAACATTTTTATGATAAAAAAAACCAGATGTTTTCATACTCCGATAATAGCACATTACCCGTTATTAATTCAAAAACTGAAATTACCGACAATGTAATACCGGCTTCCAACTCGGTAATGGCCTTTGCACTTTATGAACTTTCGGTATATTTCGATGAATCCGGATATAAACAAATATCTCGGCAGATGCTAAAAAATATTTACCCTCGTTTGCAACAAAACGTATTATATTTTTCTAATTGGGCTTTATTGCTTAACCGCTTTTTGTATCCGTCGAACGAAGTGGTTTTTTGCGGAAAAAATGCGCTGATATTTAATCGGGAGTTCAGTAAACATTATTTCCCTGTTATTGTTGCCGGAAGCCAACTATCAAGTGATTTGCCACTGCTGAAAAATCGTTATGTAAAAGGGAAAACGCTGATTTACGTTTGCGAAAACAACAGCTGTAAGCTACCTGTATACACGGTTAAAAAAGCCATAGGTTTACTGCGGCGACAGTAAAATTATCAAAATCAGACTTTTTATATTATCTCAAAATCAAGTTGTTGCTTTTCGAGGTTTACATTTTTCACCAAAATTTTTACTTGGTCGCCAAGGCGATATTTGTTGCCGTAGTTTTTGCCAATTATTTGATAATTGTCTTCATCGAGGTAATAATAGTCGCCCTTGAGTTTGTCATATCGAATAAGCCCTTCACTTTTGCTTTTAACAAGTTCGACAAACAAGCCCCATTTGCTCACTCCCGAAATCAAACCGTCGAAGGTTTTGCCGACTTTATCTAAAAGAAACTCCACCTGTTTGTATTTTATCGAATCGCGTTCGGCATTCACGGCACGGCGTTCCATTTCGGATGTGTATTTACAAATTTCCTCATAGCTTTCTTTGTTCACCGAGTGTTTGCCTTCTAAATAGCGTTCGAGTAACCGGTGCACCACAAGGTCGGGATAGCGACGAATGGGCGAAGTAAAATGGGTGTAAAAGGGGAAAGCCAGTCCGTAATGTCCAATGTTGTCGGTCGAATAATAGGCCTTACTCATTGTGCGTATGGCGATGGTTTCTATCATGTTTTCTTCACCCTTACCCTTTATAGCCGAAAACAGTTTGTTGTACGAGTCGGCAAGTGCTTCGTGTGATTGCAAGCTAAGCGAATAGCCTAGTTTATTCAAAAACTGCATAAAAGTATTTAGTTTTTCGGGATTGGGTTCGTTGTGTACACGATAAACAAAGGTTTTAGGTTTTTTGTGTCCGTAGGGTTTTCCAATAAAAAGAGCAACATATTTATTGGCCAACAGCATAAATTCTTCTACAAGATGGTTTGCCTCTTTTTGCTCTTTCACGTAAGTTTCAACAGGTTTACCTTTTTCGTCGAGTTTAAAGCGTACTTCGGGTTGATTGAAATTGATAGAACCGTTTTTAAACCGTATTTTTCGCATTATTTGTGCAAAGCCGTTCAACCTAAGAATTTCTTTGTAGAACTCACCTTTACCTTGTTCGATAATTTCCTGAACTTCCTGATAATTAAATCGTCGATTCGATCTGATAATAGTTTTCCCATACCAAACGCCAAGTACTTCGGCTTTTTCATTCATTTCAAAAATCACCGAAAATGTCAGCTTGTCTTCGTCCGGTCGCAACGAACACACACCGTTCGAGAGTTTCTCAGGTAACATAGGTATCACCCTGTCAACGAGGTAAATGGAAGTGCCTCTTTTATAAGCTTCTTTGTCGAGCAGTGAACCGGATTGTACGTAATGTGAAACATCGGCAATATGTACGCCCACTTCCCATCTGTTGTCCGCTAAATGGCGCAGCGAGAGTGCATCATCGAAATCTTTGGCATCGAAAGGGTCGATTGTGATAGTCCATACGTCTCTTAAATCTTTTCGTTGTGCCAACAATTCTTTGTCTATTTTCAGACTTATTTTTTCCGCCTCACGTTCAATGCGTTTTGGAAAGGAGAGCGGAAAAGCGTAATTGGCAAGTATTGATTTCATTTCCACATCGTTGTTACCCGGTTTACCGAGTACTTCCTCAATTTCGCCAAAAGGATTGTTTGAATGCTCGGGCCAGTCAATAATCTTTACCAGCACTTTTTCACCGTTTTTTCCTTTTTTCAACGAAGCCTGCGGAATAAATATATCATACGGCATCGATCTATTGTCGGAAATTACAAAACCGAAGTTTTTATTAAGTTGTAAAACACCTACATAGTTGGTTTTCCTCCTTTTCAGAATTTCAACAATTTGCCCTTCAATTTTATGCTGCCGCCGTTTTGGAAAAAGCAAAACTTTTACATGGTCTTCGTGCAATGCATGGTTTACATTATTCGAAGCTATATAAATATCGTCGCCTCCTTCATCGGGTTCAACATACGCTTTTCCCGTACTTTTTAGATCAACAGTCCCTGTAATGGTTTTCTTCTTTCGTTTAAAATTTTCCGATTGCTCTATGTTAAGCATATATTTTCCTTTTTTCACTTCTAGAAGTTCACCCGCATTTCTGAGTTCTTCAAGAATTTTTAAAATTTCGCTTTTGCTCACTTTGTCGCGGATGCCGAGCATAGCCCCAATTTGCCCGTTGTTGTATGCCCTGAACGGATTATCCGTAAACACGTTTACGATAATATTTGCAAGCGTGTTTTCAGGACGTTTTTTTTTATTTTCTTTTTTGTATCTTTCCATTTGTGTTTTGATATCTAATTTCGTCAAAAGTAAGGTGTTTTCTTTAAAGCTTCTACTTCACTCCCTCTAAATAATCCTTTTCAAATAAATTGTACTTTTACCCATAGTTCTATTTTGAAGATTAATAATTATGAGCATAGTACGAATTTATTTGCAAATATGCAACAATGAGCTACCTAACGATAGGGAGGCCTAATTAAATAAAAGCTGTGCGTAATGTGCGTAAACAGTTGAATATATTCATAATGACAATAATGATAGATAAAGGCAGAAAGTAAATACAGTGCAATAAAAACCAGCACACTGCAAAGACCGAACACCACTAGCAATGAAATTATAACATATATTTATGAAAAATTTAATGCTTACTTTGGAATTTATGACTTATGCAAGTTTGGCCTTTGATCAAATGATAGTTCAAGATAATAAACTATGGAATGTTGTAGAATATATAAATATTAAGGGGCGCACTACGGAATAGTACAAACTTTCGGGCAACACAACAATCGGCAACTTCGTTTACAAAAAGTTATATAACTCTTTTGACACAACATTCATTTACAGGAATCTTTCGGGAGCAATGCGAGAAAACCAATGTAAAGTATTTCTCCTTACATCCGCAATTAATTTATTAACAAAGCAGGTCAAATAACCGTGTAAAAATAATTTACACAGCATCTGATCGTGTAATTTTATCACTTATTTTTTTAATTAAAAGTGGTCAACCTATTTCAGGCATTGACAAATTTTACCAATAATCACAGACATATTCAAGGCCTGCAAAACTTTTTATTCATCGAACGGTTTGTATTTGTTTTTTATTTCCAGCATTTTAAAGTTAATTCTTTGCAAGAGTACACCATTTTACAACATTTGTCTAACAAAAAACATAACTCCCGATGGTTGTCGGGAGCTATCAATGCTACAATTGAATTTTTGTGGGCCCACCAGGACTTGAACCTGGGACCACCTGATTATGAGTCAGGTGCTCTAACCGACTGAGCTATAGGCCCTGCTTTTTTGACGTAAGCCAGAAGAAGGACTGCAAAATTAAACATTCATCGGAAATTAACAAATGCTTATCAAAAATAAAATTTTCGTGTGTAATAAAAATGGAAGAGAACATGTGTTAATTAAGTACATGCCCGAAAGCATAAATATGTTTGTCACATTCGCTTCAAATACTAGTTATTTATTCTAATAAACTTTTAATACTCAAAGCTTCAAAATCATCAACCTTGACGCTTTCTGATTTGGCACAATAAAAAAATTGCCATCTTGTTTAATCCTTTTTTGCAACTATGCCGTCCACCAACGCAATTACCTTCTTATACTATATTTTAGCAGGTATAAATTTGGGGAATAATTGCCGGTGTTAGATACAATCTACCAGATTAACGTAAAATTGAGCTTAATGCCACGCCCACGACAAATTTGCTGTTTTTGCTAAAAGTTATTAACATCGTTTGTAAAAAAGCATTGAAATATGTAATTTTGGTAATGAATAATAATATTTAGTTTATCTTGTAATACAATTAATTAGCAGGGAGATTTTTGTTTATGTTTTTGATTTACGATACCGAAACGACGGGTTTACCTAAAGAAGACAAGGCATCTTTAACCGATTTTGACAACTGGCCGCGACTTGTGCAATTGGCGTGGCAAATTCACGACGAAAAAGGAGAGCTTGTTGAGATAAAAAACTTCATAGTTAAGCCCGATGGTTTTGAAATACCATACGGGGCCGAAAGAGTTCACGGCATTTCCACCCAAAGAGCTATCAAGGAAGGTGAAGCACTTGAACCGGTGTTGCGGGAGTTTAACGACGCTTTGAGTAGGGTAAAAGTTGTAGCTGGACACAATATCGAATTCGACAACAACATTGTGGCGGTTGAATTTTTGCGTAAGCAAATGCAAACTACTTTGATGGAAAAAGTAATTGTTGATACCAAAGAAGCTTCCACCAGCTTTTGTGCATTGCCTGGAGGTAGAGGTAGAAAATTCAAATGGCCCAAACTTTCGGAGCTACACATTAAACTTTTTCACGAAAATTTTGATTCTGCTCATAATGCCTCCGCCGACGTTCAGGCTACGGCACGTTGTTTTTTCGAACTTATTCGTTTGCGGGTTATTCGCTACGCCGATTTAAAAATTGAACACTCAATTATTCAAGATTTCATTCTCTCGCATCCCAATCCTATCGAAGCTATAGGACTCAATGTTGAAACCTATAATGAAACGGAAGAAAATATTGAAGTTGATGAAGAGCAGAGTGGCAAAATGCAGAGCGACCATATTATTGATGAGGTTTTATTTGCTCATTTGCACGTACATACTCAGTTTTCGGTTCTTGATGGTCTTTCCGACATCACCAAACTTGTTGAAAAAGCTGTTACTGACGGAATGAAGGCCGTTGCCATTACCGATCATGGAAATATGTTCGGCGTAAAAAAATTCCATGAAATTGCGCTTGCCAAAAAAATAAAGCCGATTCTTGGCTGTGAAGTTTATATTGCACGTCGCGGAATGCACCATAAAACTACCAAACAAGACGGTGGTGGCTGGCATCTTGTGTTGCTTGCTAAAAATAGGTTAGGTTACAACAACCTGATGAAACTCGTTTCGGTAGGCTGGACAGAAGGCTATTATTACAAACCTCGCATCGACAAAACGTTTTTAAAAGAACACAGCGAAGGTTTGATGGCCTTAACGGCTTGTCTCAGCGGTGAAATTCCTGACAAAATCGTCCGCGAAGGAATAGAAAAAGCCGAAGAAGCCTTAAAAGAATATATAGACATTTTTGGCGACGATTTGTACCTCGAACTACAACGCCACAAAAGTGGCAACTTTGAAATTGATAGACGTGTATACGAAAATCAGCAGTTTGTTAATAAAGAACTGATAAAACTCGGAAACAAATATAATTTGAAAGTACTGGCTACCAACGATGTACATTTTGTTGACAGCGAAGATGCAGATGCTCACGATCGTTTGATTTGTATCGGAACGGGCAAAGACTTAGACGATCCCAATCGTTTTCATTACACACAGCAAGAGTGGTTTAAAACACAACAAGAAATGAAACGTCTCTTTGCCGATGTTCCCGGAGCCATCGAAAATATCAGTGAGGTGATAAACAAAGTGGAGAGCTACGGTCTTAACCACAAACCTTTTATGCCCGAGTTTGAAATTCCTCACGAATTTAGTGATGCCAATGACTATCTGCGGCATCTTACTTATATAGGAGCAGAAGAACGTTACCAAGAAATTACCGTTGAAGTTCGCGAGCGTTTAGCTTTCGAACTTAAAACAATAAAAAAAATGGGGTTCCCCGATTATTTTTTAATCGTTTGGGATTTTTTGGAAGCAGCACGGAAAATGGGAGTTTCGGTAGGTCCCGGACGAGGTAGTGCTGCCGGTTCGGTGGTGGCTTATTGCCTTAAGATAACACAGATAGATCCTTTGAAATACAACTTGTTGTTCGAGCGTTTTCTTAATCCCGACCGTATTTCGATG
This sequence comes from Bacteroidota bacterium, assembly GCA_003232915.1. GTDB lineage: Bacteria > Bacteroidota > Bacteroidia > Bacteroidales > F082 > Sulfidibacterium. The sequence goes on from QIKE01000102.1 coordinate 8,346, forward strand.
CCCGATATCGACATTGACTTCGACGACGACGGACGTGATAAAGTGTTGCAGTGGGTTTCGGAAAAATATGGTAAGAAAAAAGTTGCCCATCTGATAACTTTCGGCACGATGGCTGCCAAATCGGCAATTCGTGATGTGGCGCGTGTACAAAAACTGCCCCTTTCGGAAGCCGATAGGCTTGCTAAATTTGTTCCTGATGGCCCGAAAGTAAGCCTGAAAAGTGCATTGAAAGAAGTGCCGGAGCTAAAGCAAGCTCTCGAAAATGGAAAAGCTGAAATTTCGGAAGTACTAAAAAATGCAGTGACTCTCGAAGGTTCCGTACGCAACACCGGCACACATGCCTGTGGTATTATCATTGCCAGCGACGACCTTGAAAAGTTTGTACCGGTTTCAACGGTAAAAGGTTCGGTACTTGAATATGCCACGCAATACGACGGAAAATATGTTGAAAGCATCGGTTTATTAAAAATGGACTTCCTCGGACTGAAAACACTCTCCATTATTAAAGAAGCCCTCGAAAATGTTAAACGTTCGCAAGGTATAACTCTTGATATTGATAACATCCCTCTTGATGACAAAGAAACTTACGAACTGTATAGTCGTGGCGAAACTACCGGCTTGTTTCAGTTCGAGTCCGACGGAATGAAAAAATATTTGAAAGATCTAAAACCTACCCGTTTTGAAGATCTGATAGCCATGAATGCATTGTATCGTCCGGGACCAATGGATTACATTCCCAATTTTATTCGCCGAAAACACGGTATAGAAAAAATTGAGTACGATCTACCCGTTATGGAAGAAATTCTGAAAGAAACCTACGGAATTACCGTATATCAGGAACAAGTGATGCTATTGTCGCGTGTGATGGCCGGTTTTACGCGTGGACAGTCCGATTCGTTGCGAAAAGGAATGGGGAAAAAGAAAAAAGAGGAAATGGAGAAACTTAAAAACGATTTCCTCAAAGGTTGCGAAAATAACGGATTGTCTAACGACAAAGTATTGAAAGTTTGGAAAGATTGGGAAGCTTTTGCCAATTATGCATTTAACAAATCGCATGCCACCTGTTACTCTTATGTTTCGTACCAAACGGCTTATCTCAAAGCACATTACCCTGCCGAATTTATGGCCGCCGTACTTAGCCGTAATCTGAACAATATTGATAAGATTACTTTTTTTACCAAAGAAACCAAGCGGATGGGTATTTCGGTGCTTGGCCCCGACATCAACGAAAGTTCTTTTAACTTTACGGTTAACAAAGAAGGAATTGTGCGTTTCGGGTTAGCCGCCATTAAAGGAGTAGGAAGAGCCGCTGTGGAGGAAATCGGGAAAGAAAGAGAAAAATACGGACCGTATAAAAGTGTATTTGATTTTGCAAAACGGGTGAATCTGAAAACGGTAAATAAAAAAAGCTTCGAGGCTCTTGCTATGGCAGGCGCTTTCGAGACTTTTCCCGATACGCATCGGGCACAGTTTTTCTATCGTGAAAACGACAATAATCCTACTTTTATTGAATTGGTATTAAAATATGCCGCTAAGTACCAAGAAAATAAAAATTCGGCACAAATTTCACTTTTTGGCGATGACGACGGCACCTTTGAAATGGCCAACCCCGAAATGCCCGTATGCGAATCGTGGACGGTACAACAACAACTTGCTGCCGAAAAAGAAGTAACAGGTTTTTATATTTCAGGTCATCCTCTCGACGACTACAGGCTGCCTATCAAACATTTGTGCAATGTTGAAATTGCAACTCTTAGAAATAATCTCGCCGAATTTAAAGACAAAGACGTCCGGTTTGCCGGAATGATTACCAATGCAACACAACGTACCTCAAAGAACGGCTCGCCTTTCGGCATTTTTACCGTGGAAGATTTTACCGGTTCTATCGACTTACGTTTATTTTCCGAAAAATTCCTTAAACTGAAACATTTTATTGTCCAGGGTGGATTTGTCCTTGTTAAAGCTCGTATTGAAGGACGTTACAACGATAATAGCAATCTTTTTGTTAATGTGAGAGAATTTATATTGCTCAACGAAGCTATGGACAAGATGGTGAAAAAACTTAGTATAGTTGTCGATATTTCATTATTAAATGATGATTTTATTGAGGGTGTTTATCGTATTGCTACCGAAAACCGGGGGAACTGCAAACTCTATTTTCAACTTGTTGAACCTGAGAATAATAAACGACTATATCTTCGATCGGGTATGTCAGGAATAAATCCTTTTGATTTTTTGAAAGAAGCGGAAAGTCTGGAAAACGCACAATATGTTTTGCAGTAACGAAAGGTATAATGGATGAATGGAAGGTTAGATGGATGAAGGAACGGGAAAGTGAAAAATCCTTACGGAAAGCGTTAGGGGTTATGCCGAGAAAATAAAAAATATAGCGCTAAATTTCCAAGCAAAATAAATTGATTTACACCGTTTGATGTTTAAATTACGCTTATGCTTTTAGCCAATTTTGCATTATTTTATGGCCGTATTCGGTCATAATTGATTCGGGATGAAACTGCAAGCCTGTTAAATCGAACTTGTTGTGCCGGAAAGCCATTATCAAATTGTTTTCGTCTTTCATAGTAATTTTCAACTCATCGGAGAACAACTTTTCGTTGAAGTACCACGAATGATAGTGCCCGATAAAAAAAGATTTGGGCAACCCATTGAATATATGTCGACTGTCGATTACTAAACCTTTATTTTTAATTCCATGCAAGGGCTGCGGAAGTTGCAAGAGCTTTGCCCCGAAAAATTCGCCGATGACTTCGAAACCGAGACAAATGCCAAGAAAAGATTTTTGCCGATAAAATTCTTTTAAAAATAAAGGAAACGAACCCGTTTCCGATGCTAACCCAGGACCGGGCGTAATAAGTACTTTGTCGAAATCATGGGAAGTAAGCCCGTCAATCTTGTCGTTTTTTATCAAAAGGTAATCATTAAATCCGGTTTCTTCTACAAGCCGTACCAAATTGTAGGTAAACGAATCGTAATTATCAATGATTAAGAGTTTCAAAATAGGAAATTTTATGGCAAAAATAATCATTTGAGGTGAAGCACAAAATTTTTATATAGTGTTGGCCGCATAATATTGTAGTTTGTTGGGTGGTTTGAGGTAAGTGGATAGGCTATGCGGCAGGGATTGAAGTGATAGCCCGCAGCACCAAAACCTATTGAAGCCTTGCCGTGCGAGCGACAGAAGGAAGCTCCGCAAAGGCAATGGCTGAAAAGGTTTTTGGGGCGAGGACTAAAACGGAAAGCCCGTCCGCCGCCCTAATAACAATCTTATCTTTTTCTCTTATCGAAAATGTTAATTTACAAAAATGCAGGCTATGTTGTCCGACTTACAATTAACGGGCAAATTGTTATACCGATAGAAGTGTGTTGGCGTTAAACAGAAAAGCGTATAAGCGTTTAAGGTAGTTTTTATACTGATTAATAATCAATTACGAACAATCATCCAAATGACGGCATATTCTGATTATACCGTACAAACGGCGATAAATTATTTTGCAATTTATAAAATATATCAACTTGTTAGTGGAGTAAAGTTTTAAAAAAAATCTGCTTCAGCATATTGTTTGATGGTTTTCAGTAAATGACATTTTCAGCAATCAATAGATGATCAATTTCTAAATTTAGTAATTGCAAGGTTCTTTTACTAATATCCAAATCCCTTAAAATATCGTTCTTTTTTTCTTCAACCATTTCCTTTAAGTTGCTAAACAAATCGGAATAATAGTTAATTCCTTCTTTTAAATGTTGTGCAAAACCCACTAAGTATTTTTCTTGTCGGTCAGATAACGAATCAGTTGTTTCGGCGATTTTATTTTTCAAATATTCAAGATAAATCTTTAGTTCTTTGATAAACATGTTCGGACGATCTGTTCTGTCTATAACATTTGTTCTTCCGTATATGTGATCGACAAGTTCTTTTAAGGTCATTTTTTTTGAAAAATAGGCCATATTTGGTCCCGGGCAAACCGAAACGCCTTCTCCCTCAATTTTTGTATTTAAATTATTTACTAGCAGCGCAGAGGTGCCCAAGCCAACGCACAGGCATGATTTCTCAACGAGTTTTTCAAATTTATTCCGGTATTCCACTGGCGACAATACTTCTTTGTTTAATTCTGTCGCTTTTAAACGTTGATAATGGTGCGATGCCGTACAAATGGGTTTTTTAGTAAACTCTTTGTTTGAAAGCAGGAATCGTTTGGGACATGTGCTTCCCAATACACCTTTATCAATCAAGGCTAATTTTTCAATATCTTTAGAGTTGCCTTTAAGGCTATTGAAAGGAACTCCGAGAGGCGAAATATTGCTTAAATATAAATCTTCTTCTTTGGCTTCAATTAATTTTTGCAAAGTAGCCTCGTCAAGGTTTGTAACTTCAGGTACCAAAAGAAATGGTGTCGCCCAGCCAACAGAATCAAGTTGGTAATAATCAATAAGAAACCGGTGCTCTTCGGCTGTGCCGACTCCTCCCTGAGCAGTGATTTTAAGAGGCAATTTGTCTTTAGGTACAATGCGGTTTTTGTTAGCAAGAGCTTTGACCATAATTTCGTGCACCGATTGAATTAAAGCATTTCTATGATCTTTGAATTCAGACAAAATAGGCCCCAGTAAATAACCGTCGGTAGCAAAAGCATGTCCGCCACAATTAAGTCCCGATTCAATTCTGTATTCTGAAACCCACAATCCTTTTTTGGCAAAAAATTTACCCTGTATCAAGGCCGAACGGAAATCACTCACTTTTAAAACAATTTTCTTTTTTATTTCTCCGTTTTTATCAGGATAAAAATCTTCAAAACATTCCATATAATTATATAGCCTGGGATTCATTCCTGCCGATAGAATAATGGAGGAGCGTAAATTGCTGTTTGCATATCCCCTAAGTGCTGCATGCGCATCATTGTATGCAATAGGTAATTTCTCTCCTTTTTTGAAGTTGTCCTTATCAACTTTTGTCATAATGTTTACATCAATACTTCCCATAGACAAGTTGCCTTTTATCCAAGTTTTAATTTCATCAAGATGAACATATTTTGCTGTGAAATTCTTGAATTCAAGTTTTAGTGAAGAAGTATCAGGCAACAAATCGAAGTATTCTTTTATTTCATTACTCTTTTCTATAGTGGCATTTTTCAGTTCTTCAAATTTTTTCTGTGCCAAATTGTTTATCAAATTCAAATAGGATGTTATCCTTTTTGCTCTGTAATCTTCGTTTTTTTCCGTAATTTCATTATAGGGTATTTCATATTTACCGCAATACATTTTTCTTAACTTTTCAAGAAGAATGTCATCAACAAGCGAAATAACAGAGTCGATACCATATTGAGAAACTTTTAAAGGAGTATCAATTGTAAAGCCAATTCCCATAACGGGAATATGAAATGAATGTGTTTTTCTCATATTTATGTTCACTATTGGTAACAAGTTATTGTTGAAAGTGTACATTACCATTTTTTTTTGCAAATGTACTGCTTTTTTAATTCCCACGATCGGAATATTTAGAGGTAACTAATCCGGGCCTGCTACTGAAACTAGAATTAAAACTAATTCGCATAATAGCTCTATTAAAGCTGGGAGTGCGGAAAGTTCACCACATTCCGTTTCAACCAATGAGTTATTAACAAAGAAAAAAATTACTTATAATGATAGTATTTTTTCTGTAATTATTCAACCTGCTTATAATGCTACGTATCAACATGATGCAATAACATGGATTTAATAAATATTCAAATATTTTTCATAATAAAATCTTATTTTACTGATATTACTGTAGGTAACGCTTTATTGTAATTTTGTTAAAAAATATTAAAAATATTAATGCTGTAGTAATCAATGTATTAATTGCGTCATCTCGGCTGAATAGTTACTTTTTTCTTAACGCTATCCAACATCAAATCATGCAATAATGGGTTCTACTGCGAATTTAGTGGAAAATACAAACATGTAATAGCGTAAATGATTGAATCTTAGGCATTTGGGGCGTAAGAACATAAAATCA
>QIKE01000079.1 GCA_003232915.1 Bacteroidota bacterium
TGATACAACAGGCTGTATTAATTTCACCAATGCCTTTTAACGAATTAGTAAAATGAAAAAAATAAACTTGACTAAAGTGAATAAGCAATTATAGATTATTAAAATTCTTTCAATAAAAGCTGTGTGAAAAGTTACACTTTGCTGATAGTCCGTATATTAATTATTATATATTTTATAACATACTTTTAGGATGTTTCAGATAATCGGCGAAATAATAAAATAAGTTACACTGAGCAGAAACAACAATTTTTGTAACATAATGGCAGAAATGTTAAAAGGAAAAATTCAAGAAATAAAGTTGGTGGCAAAATGTCATGGAACATTTAAAAATTTTAGATGTACTATCCTTTTTCTTCATGGATATAATGATCACTATTCACTAAAATGGTATTAGAACCCACTAGGTGTTTTTGGCCTTTTCGTGAGCCTTGGTAAAGTTCGAATTTAAGAAGGCGGCATTCCAATGGGCCGTTGAAAAGTGTAATTTTTTGCGAAGGTCTTAAACCTATAGATTTAGCGGCTTGCGGGTTGGCAGTGATAAGCCATGCTTCGTATCCTGCAAATTTAGATTTAAGCACATCTCCGATATGACTATAAAGTCCGGTAATTCCGTCGCTTTCGAGACGTTCGCCGTAAGGTGGGTTAAAGAGCAGTATACCTTTGCCGTTTTCGGGATTTATTTTATCGAAGGCTTTGTTAAGCAAGGTAACGTCTTTGTGTAGCCCGGCATTTTTCAGGTTGCTGCGTGCAATGCCGAAAGCTTTAAATGATTTGTCGGAAGCAATGATGGGAAAATCGTATTCGCAGATTTTTTCGTTAGCTTCTTCTTTAATTTTATACCATAATTCTTCTTCAAAATCATTCCAATTCATAAAAGCAAAACGTTTGCGGTAGTAAGCTGCCGGAATTTGCATGGCGTCCATAGCAGCTTCAATGGCTATTGTACCGGAGCCACACATTGGATCGATAAAATCACCGTCTTTTTTCCAACCTGTCAAACGTATCATGCCGGCTGCAAGTATCTCATTGATAGGAGCTTTGTCGGCAGCAATGCGGTATCCGCGTTTGTTTAGCGATTGACCTGAACTGTCGAGTGAGATTGTGCATTTATCTTTATTGATATGTAGGTTGATAATAATGTCGGGATTTTCTTTATCAATGTTGGGCCGGCGTCTTGTTTCCTGCCTAAAATAGTCGGCAATAGCATCTTTGGCTTTTAGCGAAGCAAAATGTGAATGATTTATGGCCGAGTGAAAAACTTTAGTGTTAATCAGTATTGATTTATCCACATCGAAATACTTTTTCCAGTTGATACGAACTATCTTTTCGTAAAGCTGTTCTTCGTTTTTTACAGGAAAAATACTTATGGGCATCAATATTCGCAAGGCGGTTCGGCAAAGATAATTGGTTTTGTATATAAGGCTTTTATCGCCACGAAACAAAACCACCCTTTTGCCTGTTTTCACATCTTGTGCCCCAAGCTGTTTAAGTTCAACGGCAAGCACATCTTCCAGACCGGCAAATGTTTTGGCAGTGAGGTTGATACCTTGTTTAAAATTTCGTAAAGTTTTCATAGAAATTGCAAAAGTACAATATAATACAATGCTTATCAAATTAGGAAAAGGGTTAAACCTTTAGGTCTGATAATTGAAAACAGCGGTCTGCTTTGTGTAATTCGACGATGGAGCTATTTTACTGTGGAATAATGGATTGCATATTAATGATTAGCGAATGGTTATTAATAAGATTGGGGTCAGGTGCAAGTCTAATCGAAAATGTATGTATAGATCGGTTGCGCAAGCGAAAAAAAATTAGAAATAAAGTTTCAATTATCTTCTGCGTTTCCTGAAAGCGCGTCGTTGTTTTTTGGTAAAGCCATATTCGCCATTGTAACATTTGTTGTAGCTACGGTAGTGGCAGTTACCTTTTACGCCTAAATTGAATTTTATGGATGTATAGATATCTAAGCCGTTGATGTTTGCCATACCTAGCCAAGTACCCAGTCGTTCGGTACCAACGGTTATATACCAAAAGCGAGCCGAGATACCTACACGAGTGTATTTATAATCGTAAATACTTATGGGAAGGCTAAGCTCAAAATTTTTTGTTTCGTAGCGCGGTACAACAGCTAATTGCGCCGGGCGTCGTAAGCTATGTGTATTTGAACGTAGAGGGTGAATCCAAAACCCTGCGATATAGAAATTTCTTAATGAATGAACATCAACCTGTACGCTAATTGCCGTTGGCAAACCGATACTCATAGTGGAAGATTTAAACGATGCTGTGGGGTCGCCATAAAATACTTTACTTATTGATTGCATCATATTGTTCACATTGCGAAAGTTGAGGGTATCATAATTTTTCCAATACCGGATTATATTATCATAAGCATGAAGTTGAGCATTTTTCTTGAATTTCAAATTACCGATGTCTAGTATGGAAACACCAATCCTGTAATTATAGTCTTCGTAAGGTTGAGTGCAAAGTTCGCGGCCATTCCATCGTTGATACCCTCTTTTCTTTTTAATATAGACTACACCGATATCCATACCTAAACCGCTTCCGCGAAAAAAGGGACCCTTGTTAGGAAAACTATTATTGTTGTAATCTATAGGAAGAGAAAAGCCTGTTTCCGCTGACATGTTTTTGATATTAATAGTAGAATCGTTTAAAAGGATATAATTAAAGTTTTGTGAGGTAGCATAAACACCTGCATAACCCCAAAGTTTTTTCAAGGTAATACCAACGGTTAATTGTTTATTGTAATATTTAAACACATTGTACGCATAACTCAGACCTACTTCCATCCATGCAGCTGTTGAAAAATTTATGTTGTAATCAATAAAATTTATGTTGTGCAGTGAGTCGTTTTTGATGCCTTTGTAAGCAATTACAGGAAATTCCCATGGAATACTATTGCCCGAAACAAAATACCTTGCCGATGTTGTAAGTGCAAAGCCGTTATTTCCGTACTGAAACATGGCACTTGGCCCCATAGTTCTTATGCTTGCCGCAAGAAATTTTAAATCGTGATTGGTGTAATATTTTGCGTTGATACTGTCGGAAGTGTATGCAGGTAAAGGTTGCTGCCTTAGGGCTTTATAGAGGGAATAATCGCTTGCCGGAAGATAATACATATTATTTCGGAAAAATAAATCGGTACTCACAATATTAATATCAAGAAAATTCTTAGTGTTGGTAAGCATAGCAGGATTATACAAAGTTGACATCGACCCGCTGTAATTGCTAAGTCCGACTCCGAGCATTTCTTGAGCTTGAATTATCACCGAAAGGGAAAAAAAAACGACAAAAAGTAATTGTCGTATAAAAATAAAACATTTGAATTTATGTGTCATTGTCTTGCTTAAACTGTAAACCATAAAAAAAGAAACGCCAAAATTACACTTTTTATATAATATCGGGATGAATGATTTTTTGGGCGGCTAAATATTATTTTAATTTATTGTGAGATTTGAAAAGTAAAGGAACGGAAATATGGAAAGGGATGGGGACTATAACATAAACTTTGAGGAGGGCGATCATTTCAAGTAGTAGGTTTTCCCCATATTTGATTTTTTCTGCATTCGTACTTAGACTCTTCTTTTCGGTATATCAAAACATTTTTTAATGTGAATAACCATTTTTTTTTCTACATTTATCGCCGAATAAAACAAATATTTTGATGACGATTTTTTACTGATTTGTTTGAGAAAGTAATATTATCACAAAAAGCATTTTGTATTTTACCATCTAATATTCAGTTGATTAAAAGTTTTAACATGTGGAAATAATTTATTTGATTTTAGTCGTTGTTCTTTTTTTACTTGCCGCATCAGATCTTGTTGTTGGCGTAAGCAACGATGCGGTTAATTTTTTAAGTTCGGCAGTTGGGTCAAAGGCAGGTTCGTTTAAGTTAATAATAGCTATAGCCGGCCTTGGGATACTGGCCGGTACCGTTTTTTCGTCAGGAATGATGGAAGTGGCTCGTAAAGGAATTTTCCATCCTGAGATGTTTTATTTTTCGGAAATAATGATTATTTTTCTTGCCGTAATGGTTGCCGATGTGTTAATGCTTGATGTTTTCAACACTTTTGGTTTACCTACTTCCACAACGGTTTCCATTGTTTTTGATTTGTTGGGGGCATCGGTTGGGATGGCTATCATCAAATTGTCGGGTAATCCGGAATCATTGCTTCCATTCAAAAAATATTTATACAATCATCACCTGCTCCAAAGTTTAAGCCAAAATCTTAGTCTTAGTAATTTTATCAACTCGAGTAAAGCTCTTGCCATCATTACGGGTATTTTGTTGTCGGTGGCCATTGCTTTTGCGGTAGGTGCTTTTGTACAATATATTATACGAATTATATTTTCATTTAATTACAAAAACAGGATAAAATTTTTCGGTGCTGTTTGGGGTGGCATAAGCTTTATGGTTATCACCTATTTTATACTTATCAAAGGTGCCAAAGGAGCTTCCTTTATGTCGGGCAATATGGTTGATTGGATACATAACAATAGCGGACTGCTTTTGCTTTACAGTTTTTTAGGCTGGACTTTGTTGCTACAATTACTCTACTGGATATTTAAAGTGAATATTTTAAGAATTATCGTACTTGGTGGCACATTTGCACTTGCTATGGCCTTTGCCGGAAATGATTTGGTTAACTTTATCGGGGTGCCCATAGCCGGATACAATTCTTTTAATATTTTTCTGCAGAATCCGGGGGCGGATCCTAATATGTTGACAATGATACAACTCGGCGGAAAGGTATCAATTCCCACTTACTTTTTACTCCTCGCCGGTTTAATTATGGTGATTACGCTTTATACTTCAAAAAAAGCACGTTCGGTTATCAAAACATCCGTTGATCTCGCACGGCAAGAGGCTGGTGAAGAGCGTTTTAAATCGAATAGAATTTCGAAGGTTCTTGTTCGTTCAACTATTAATTTTGAAAAGACCGTAAAAAAAATCATGCCCAAACCGATACGTGTGGGTATTGAAAAACAATTTGAACCGGTAGTAGCAAAAACTGTGGAAACCGATCCACCCTCTTTTGACCTTGTGCGTGCTTCTGTAATTCTTGTAGTTAGCAGTGTATTGATTGCTTTTGGTACTTCTTTGAAACTTCCCCTTTCTACCACTTACGTTACTTTTATGGTAGCTATGGGTAGTTCGCTGGCCGATAAAGCTTGGGGACGCGAAAGTGCTGTTTACCGTATTTCAGGCGTGTTTACTGTTATTGGCGGTTGGTTTCTTACAGCAATTATTGCTTTTACTGCTGCTTTTGTTATGGCTTTCATTTTCTATTATTTGGGATTCGTCGCCATATTTATTATGTTGGGCGTTGTGTTTTACCTCATGTATCGTTCGCAAAAATATCATTCAAAACGAGCTACTCAGGTTGACACCCAAAAGCAGGAAATCCGGAATATTACTAATGAAAATATGCTGGCAAAGTCAACAAGTACAATTACCGGGAATCTTGAAACAATTATCAAAGCTTATGAAAACACTATCGAAGGCCTTGAAAAAGAAAATATTAAGCAGCTTAAAAAAACCAAAAAAGGGGTTAATGCTGTGGTTAAAAATGTTAAATACCTCAAAGATCATATTGATGACATAATTGAAAAATTAAAGGAAGAATCTGTTGATACGGCCTTTTATATAGTTACTGTCCTTGATTATATGCGTGAAATGCTACACAGTATTTCTTTCATTGTGGAGCCTGCCTTTGAGCACGTTGACAACAACCACAAGCCTTTGATGCCTGAACAAATTGTAGAGTTAAAAGGTTTGTATAAAGCATTAAAAGAACTATTTGACGAGATGACTTCCGACATTAAAGATTACGATTTCCATAAACAACAACATGTTTTTAAATTGATAGAAACCTTCCAGAAAAAAATTGAAGTTATTCGTAAAAATCAAATAAAACGCATTAAGAAGCAGGATGTTGGTACCAAAAATAGTATTTTGTATCTGAGTTTGATTAATGAAACAAAAAACCTATCTTTGCAGGCAGTGAATCTTTACAAATCGCAACGTGATTTTGTAAATTTTAAACACAGTATATGAGCCGACTTTTTCCTATCGTAAGCGGGGGTCAAACCGGAGTTGATAGAGCCGCCCTTGACTTTGCACTGGAAAAGGGTATTGTGTGCAGCGGATGGTGCCCTAAGGGACGGCTTGCCGAGGATGGTGTTATTGACGAACGATATCCTTTAAAAGAAACCGAAACAATAGATTTTGCCCAGCGCACATTGCGTAATGTGAAAATGTCCGACGGCTCTCTTATTTTTGTTAAAAACAGAATTGATAATGGAACAGGTCAAACGCTTGATTTTGTCGAGCAATTTGATAAACCTCTTTATATTGTCCATCTCAATATGAATTTAGAAGACCAAAAAAAAGGAGTAATGGCATGGTTAACCGATGGTAACATAAAAATTTTAAATGTTGCCGGACCTAAAGAGAGTTTTTGTCCGGGAATATACCAAATAACAAGACACTTCCTTGAAACATTTTACGAACGCTTTATAATATAGTTCATTTCATAGCTGAAATAAAACGATTTTTTTCATAAAAATCTTTATGGATAAGAATATTTCGATAGCCAATTTCATGTAATAAATTTCTGATATCTTCTCCACGTTTTTCGTTAATTTCAAAATATAAATGTCCGCCCTTTTTCAAATGTTGAAGTCCGAAGCGGGCAATTTCACGGTAAAACAGCAGTGGGTTGTTGTCGCTCACAAAAAGTGCAAGATGAGGTTCGTACTCCAAAACATTTTTTCCCATTGAGGCTTTTTCCGATTCGGTTACATAAGGCGGGTTGCTGACGATAATATCGAAAAGCCCGAACATAGTCCAGCCGTTGGATTTCAAAATGTCGAATTGTAGAAAATATACATCTTGGTGGTTGGTTGAGGCGTTGATTTTGGCTATTTTAAGTGCCGTTTTGGAAATATCAATCCCGGTAAGTACAGCTTTCGGAAAAATTTGTTTCAGTGCCAATGCGATGCAACCGCTGCCCGTGCCTACATCAAGTATACGTAACGGTTCACAGGTTTTTTCGTTTTGTTCAATCAGCACGATGAGTTCTTCGGTCTCGAAGCGTGGAATAAGTACAGCTTCCGACACCTGAAGCGTAAGCCCTAAAAAATCGGTCTTTCCCGTGATGTATTGTACGGGCTTGTGTTTTAGCAACTCGTTGGCGGTAGAATGCAAATGCAAAAGCTCCGATTCTGTCAGGTGCAAATCGGCTTGTAAAGTTTGCTCAATTCTGCTCAATCCTAAAAAATGTGTAATAAGTATGTCCACAAGATTTATTGCTTCCCGCTTGGGATAAATTTCTGACAACTGAACAATTATCTTTCTTTTTAATTCAACAAGTTTATTGCTTCCATAATTCATGGCTACAAAGGTAAGAAACTGAAAAAAACTAGTATGCCATACCCACTCTTTCTCCCATTTTTATCTGCGTTTCGAGATGTTTTCGGGTGTTGGCCAACAAATCGTAATCTATAATTATTTTTCCTTTTCCGAAAAGAAGAATCACCGATGATCCACCGAACTTAAAATAACCTTTTTCAGCCCCTTTTACGGCCTTATCTCCTTTATAAGTTTGAATAATGCCTCCTACCATTGTAGCTCCTACTTCAGCCATAACAACATTGCCGAATTTTAAGGTTGATAAAACAACGTATTCCCGTTTGTTTTCACAAAATATTTCTATGTTTTTTTTAATGGCAATGGGGTTTACAGAATAATAATAACCTTTGATTTTTGTCAGCGGTGAAATTGTTCCGTCAGTGGGGAAATGAAAACGGTGATAATCGGTGGGGCAAAGTCTAAACAGTAATAGACTTCCGTTGGCATACATAGCTGCCAGCGAATCGTTTTGTAAAAAACCGTAAACGTTAAATTGTTTTCCTTTGACAACAAAATTTTTGTTTTTAATATCTTTATATGCCAATAGTTTACCGTCGGCGGGTGAAACAAGCACATTTGCGGCGGTGTCGATGGGTCTTGCATCTTTTTTGAGCTTTCGTGTAAAAAAATCGTTAAAGGTATTGAAATGTTGCTTTTGACAGTTACTTAAGTTGATATGATATTTTTTTATAAAAGGTACAATTTTTTTTGCCGATGCGGGCGAATCCATTCTCCGGCCATACCATTCCGATACTATTTTGCGTTTTACTATGGCCTCAAGCGAAAGTTTGCCCAAAGGATTGTTATATAACCAAAATAGCCATTGTCCCGCTACTACCTGCTCTGTTTTAATCTGGCCGGTATCTCTGTCAACATATCGAATAGGCTCCGCTTGCCGATAAGGATAAAAAGCGAAAACAATCAGCAAAACGATAACTAAAATAAGCAGTGATTTTTTCTTTAATTTCATTCGATTCTACGCTTTATGTTGCAAAATAAACCAAAAATAATAACTCATTGATTTTAAGGTGTCATCTAAAAACCGAAACGGAAGATGATTTGTAGAATGCAAAAAGTTATTAAAATCAATAAAAAGTAATAATAAGAATACTCACGGCTATAATCACTGAAAAGCCGAAAATAAGCGGCTTGCGTAACTTTTTGCTACCGAGAAACAAAGCGTAAATCAGTTTTATAACATTATTGCTTGTAACGGCTATTAGGGTAGCATTAGCCATAGTATGAGTAAGTATTTGATATTTTCCCGTAAATAAGCTCAATAAAAAAGGGTCGATATCGGTAACGCCTACAACGAGAGACAATATATTTAAACCTTTAGTTCCGAAGTTTTGCATTACGTATTTGGTAAGCAAAGCAAAGATGAGGAACAAAACTGCAAACAAAATGGCTGTTTTAAATTCAAGCGGATTTTTATGTTTGGCTGTTGATACGTCGTTGGTTTTTCCAGGTTTTTCGCGTTTCCATATAATTATCGAAACCACTACCGTAAGTAAACACAATGCAAAAAATGGGAACAACAGCCCAGAGGCAAGCCGGTAATTAAAAATAAGAGCAAGAACAAAAATACGGATAAACATCATTCCTGTGGCCAAAATGATTGATCCTGATATTTTGAAAATAGCAGAATCAGGATCTTTACTTTTGCGCGCCAACACTACCGTAGTGGCCGTACTGCTATACATTCCACCGAGAATACCCGTAATCAACATCCCTTTCCCGGGCAAAATAAATTTATGAAGCAGATAACTCAAATACGAAATACCTGAAATAACAACCACGGCAAGCCAAACTTTATATGGGGATATTGGCAAAACGGTGCTGATATCTTTGTTCGGGAGTAAAGGTAAAATAATACCCGCAATAACCATAAATTTTGCCAATATAACAAATTCGTCATTATCGAAACGTCCTGTTAATGACTTAAATTGAGGTTTTAACTCGGTGAGTACCAGTACAATGGTTACAGCTAAAATAGTTAACCAAGCAGGTTTAACATAAATTAAAGGAGCTAGGCTGTATGTGATTAACACAATGACAATAGATGTTATTCCGTATTTATTTTGTTCTTCAATTCTTTTCCAATAAAAAATACCGAGAACGATAATAAGGGCAAAGCCTCCCGATAAAAATGCCGACAGGTTTTTAGGGGAAATAACGTATAAAATAAACCCGAGCATTCCGATAAAAGTATATGTACGGTCTGTACCGTAAAGGCTTTCGGGCTTGTCGTCGAAATGGTGTCTACGTTGTTCCAAGCCTATAAGTAATGACAAAAGCGTAACTACTACAAAATTAATAAGGTCTTCAGGTATGGCTTTCAACATTTGCATTTTATAGTTGTGTTAATATTTTTCCCCCTTTTTCTGATTTTTTAAAGAAAAATTCAATAACGTAAGCAGAAAAAATAATGGTAAGGCCAATGATAGCACCACTCAAATTGGTTTGAAACTGTTGTATCATAAGTGCTAACAATGCTATTACACAGAGTATAAAACCCGTAAAGGAAATCCACGTTAGAGAACCTGTTTGCCTGTACAGTTTAAAATTAGCCAAATTAACGATGGCAAATATTAGTAAAAAACCGGCACTTCCCGAAGTAGAAATACTTTCGAGGTTAAATAAGTTGGCAATGATAAGTGTCAACACGGCAGTAACTAGCAAGCCAATAGGTTTGTTCCATAAAAAAGCGGTGAACTCGTGAGAAATTTCATCGTCTTTGGCAAGTTCGTAATTGACACGGCTTCCCCCGTAAATACTTACATTAATAGCCGAAAAAGTTGAAATCAAAGCAGTAATGCCAATAATAACAAATCCCGTTTTCCCTAACATAGGTTCGGAAGCTACGGCAAGAACATATTCCTGTGCTTGGGCAATTTTATCGAAAGAAACCGAACCCACAGTTATAAAGGCAATAAGAACGTACAACAGAATAACAAAAAGAACCGAATAATAATATGAACGGGGAACATTTTTTGACGGATTTTTTATGTTCGGCGCGGCATTGGCAATAAGTTCGAAACCTTCGTAAGCAACAAAAATAACCATTCCACCGCTTAACAGTTTAAAAGGCCCTACCCAATTATCAAATTCAAGTTGATGAAAATTCGGATTATGACCGAGACCCCATAATCCTATGGCAACAAAAATAATGAGAATGAAAATTTTGATATATACAGCAAACGATTCGGCAATACTTACGGCTTTAAAACTGATGTAATTCAACAAAGTACTCAATACTATTATGGTTGTCAACAATATATGCTTGTCAATGGTAAAATTTCCTGTGATTTTTATCAAACTTGCACCATAAGCACCAAAAGCCGAAGAATAAAGTGAAAGCATGATGATGTAACTTATCCAAAGTAGATTATTTGTGCCACCACTAAAAATATTTTTCCCAAAACCTTCATTTACAAATTTTACAGTTCCTCCGCTACTTGGATAAAATAACGTTAAACGTGCATAAGAATAGGAAGTGAAAAAAGCAATGATTCCGGCAATAATAAAAGCTATCGGAGTACCGCCTCTCGCCAATTCAACAGCAAGACCTAACACTGCAAAAATACCGCCCCCAACCATGCCGCCTATTCCGATGGAAATACTGCTCAACAATCCAATCTTAACTTTTTTCATATATAATATTTATATTATGGCATCAAAGATAATCATTGAGGTCTAATTTTTCAATAAACAAACCAAATGGAAAAAAAAATATCTTTCGGCTACAATTTTAATGGGGGTTATTTTCAATATAGGATTAAATATGAATAGCCTGGTTTTGCGAACGAAGTAAATAAAAGTCAGTCTGATCTACGTATAAATACTCAAACAACAACGCGTTAAATTTTGTATTTCCACATTATCCGTTATAAGCTTTGTCTCGTTCAATACATATGATATATTATCCTTTTTGTAGCCCTTATGTGTTACACACTCAAATCAATTTGATTTTCGTCGGTGGCAATAATACTGGCAATTGTTGTATCGCCCGTAACATTAACAGCAGTTCGTAGCATATCGAGGGGGCGGTCAACAGCAAATATCAAAGCAATTCCTTCGGTGGGTATCCCTACTGCGGTTAATACAATCACCAGCATTACCATTCCTGCGCCGGGTACAGCTGCCGAACCTATTGAAGCAAGTGTAGCCGTAACGATAATGGTAAGTTGTTGTACGAGTGATAAATCCATACCGTAAACCTGTGCCAGAAAAACCGCAGCAACGGCTTGATACAGACTAGTGCCGTCCATGTTGATGGTGGCTCCGAGGGGAAGAATAAAACTCGTGATTTCTTTAGAGATACCAAGCTTTTCTTCGGCAGTTTCCATAGTAAAAGGCAAGGTGGCCGCACTTGAGCTGGTAGAAAAAGCAAGCAGTTGAACCGGCGAAATAACCTTTAAAAATTTAGTGTATTTCATTTTGGTAAAAAAAGTGATGAAGATGGGATAGATAGCAAAAATCATCATTAGCAATCCTGCCACAACAGTTATAGCATAAAGTGCCAATGCCGCAAAAAGCGAAAGAGTGTCTTGTGGGTTGTTACCTGCCACATCCGTTATCAAAGCGGCTAGTAGTGCAAACACACCATAGGGAGCCATTTTCATAATAATATCTATCATTTTCAATACCACCTCGTTTAACCCGTCGATGAACACTTTTACCGGTTTTACTTTATCTTGTGGTAACATTACCATGCCAACACCAAATAAAATGGCGAAAAAAATAACTTGCAACATTTTAGTATTGTCTGTCATTGAGTTGAATACGTTGGACGGAACAATGTCAACAAAAGGTTGCAATGGCGAAACCTCTTTAAGTTCCAATGCTTCGGTTTGTTTTTCTTTTACATTATCCGAAAATTTTTGTTTGAATTCTTGTGCTTTATCTTTGGGAAAAACTTTTCCCGGACGGGTGATATTTACAATTACTAAACCAACAGTAATGGCGATAACCGTTGTAAGAAGATATAAACCTATGGTTTTTAGTCCGATTTTTGAAAGTTTCGAGATGTCGGTCAAATTACTTACCCCACTAATAAGCGAAACAATAATCAAAGGAACAGCTATAAGTTTTAATAGATTGATAAAAATTGTTCCCCAAGGTTTGATATAGAAATCGGTAAAACGAATCCAGCCATAGTTAACGGCAACCAAGCCAAAAACAATACCGAATACCATTCCGGTTAAAATTTGCCAGTGAAAGGCAATCTTTCTTTTTTTCATATACAGCTTGTTGATAAGTGTAACATAAAAGGTTTATGTAAAGCGTAAAACGACTTTTCAAAATTAGTAATTTTGTTCTAATAAATTAGTTCATGTTTAAAAGTCTTATTTTAATGACAAAACGAAAAAAAATTGGCATTCTTACAGCCGGTGGAGATTGCCCGGGATTAAACGCTGCATTACGCGGAGTAGGCAAAACTGCAATTACCAAATATGATATGGAAGTTGTAGGCATTTCTTCGGGCTTTCTTGGTCTTATCAACAAAGAATTTATCCCGTTAGACGAGCCTTCACTTTCGGGAATTTTAACCCTTGGCGGAACCATTCTCGGTACTTCCCGCGAAAAGCCTTTCAAAAAAACAGGACTTTTATCCATCGACAAGCCTAAACTTATTAAAGAACACTACGACGAAGCTGGTTTCGATTGCATTGTTTGCATCGGTGGTAACGGTACGCAACGCACGGCAGCCTTACTTGCCAAAGAAGGCCTAAACGTAATAGGTATTCCCAAAACTATCGACAACGATGTTTGGGGGACGGAGCAAACTTTTGGGTTCGACTCGGCACTGCTTATCACCACCGATGCCATCGATCGACTGCATACCACTGCCAATTCGCACAAACGCATCATGGTTATCGAAATTATGGGACATCATACCGGTTGGCTTACTCTGTATTCGGGAATGGCCGGAGGTGGTGATGTTATTTTAATACCCGAATTGGAGTACGATTTAAAAAATATTAACCAGTATTTAAAGAATCGGGCAAAATCAGGAAAACCATATTCAATAATTGTTGTAGCCGAAGGAATTAAAAAACCCAAAAAAGTTTCGGCTGCCACCTTTATTGCCGAAAAAATTGAAGAGGGTGTGGGTATCGAAACCCGCAAAACTATTCTGGGCTATATTCAACGTGGCGGAAGTCCCTCGCCAATGGATCGTTTACTTGCTACCAGCTTTGGCGCCTATGCCGTTGACTTGATTGCCAACGAAAATTATGGTAATATGGTAATAAAAAAAGGAGAAATAATAAGCCATCTTTCACTTGATATTGTTGGTGGAAAACTACGGCTTGTTCCTCTTGACCATCCATTATTGAACAAAGCCCGTGGCTTGGGTGTATGCCTAGGCCAGTACCAATAAATTGTTGCTATCCGTTGCCTTGTGGGTTACAAAATGGGATGTGCTGAAATGTGCGATGGCTTCGCATGGTTTGCAATTATTGGATTGGGCGTTGGTTGGTATTAATTGCAGATGTGCTTAACCTTCGGGTTTGGATTCTATTTACTTTCCTGTCCGACATATTTTTTCGATAGAAATCCTTTGCTGTATTTGAACATCATAAACACAAGCGCAAGTCCGTAAATGATCTGCCTCATATTTGCGGCAATATTGCCCGGCATTCCGATAAAAGTTAATGCCTGGGGTAATATAACCAAAACTGTTGCTGCAATAGCCGACCCCCACAGATTCCTCATGCCTCCGATAATTACAATGGCTAAAATAAAAATGGATTCATTTACAGTAAAACTTGTGGGGTCGATATAACTGATGTAATGGGCATGGATATTTCGGAGCATGTTGACCCACCCTACATCGGGAAAAATTTTGCAAGGAATCGTCATCTTATAACATCGTAAAAAACATGACATTCCGGCAGAAGCTGACCCA
>QIKE01000044.1 GCA_003232915.1 Bacteroidota bacterium
TGAGCTGGCAACCATAAGTCTGAAAAATTATAAGGTTGTGAATAAAACTTCCTTTATTGGCGGTCTCGGGAATTTCCCTATGGCTTTGGATTCGGCTCATCATCGTTTGTTTGTCGGATTCAGACTGCCGCCCCGCCTGAAAGTTCTAAATTCACGAACAATGAAACTAATTGCCACCCTGAAAACAGATCGCGATGCGGATGACATTTATTACGATGCACAGAAAAAGCAGATTTATATTTCATGTGGCGGTGGTTATCTTGAAGTTATCCGGCAGGAAACACCTGATACCTATAAACTTCAGACGAGAATTAAAACAGTAGAAGGCGCCCGCACTTCTCTGTATGTTCCACAACAGAAATATTTATATCTCGCCGTTCCAAAATCTAAACACAACAGTGCACAAATCAGAATATATCAGCGTATAGACACCAACACTCTAAAAACGAAGGATTAACACAACCATTGTTTCTAAATATTTTTGACTTTGAAATTTATTTTATAACTTTGAAAAAAACAAATCTTAGTCTTTAGCAATAACAATCATGTCTTTAACACCTGCACAAATAGAAGATGTAAAACAAGCTGCTGCAAGATTCATGTATTATAACCGGCCGCCGGAAGACATCCGTTCAAAGCTGGATCTTGGCTATCGCATCAAAGGTCAGAGTGTATATGTTTTTGAAATAAGACCACAATGGGACAAACCGGAAATTATTCAGAACTATGATGTAGCCAAAACCACTTATGTAGAGAGCAAAGGCTACTGGAAGATATTTTGGCTCCGTGCCAATTTGAAATGGTATCTCTCTCCCCCCAGTCCATACGTTAAAAGTATTTCAGAATTCTTTGATGAAGTAGAAAAAGATCCTGCGGCTTGTTTTTTTGGATAAATACAATCCACGAAAACACCCGGAATACTTAACATCTAACGCGCATTGCGTACTTTCCCCTAAAAATTTGAAAAAACCTGTTGAAAACCACTGCATTTTTAAACAAAACATGTTAGGATTTTTTTTAAAAACGCACTAATTCAAAAGTATACATTTTTTGATTTTTATGAATCCGAATGTAGACCCACCTGTTAATTAGTTAACACAAAATTCTATTTGTAATATTGCCATAAATATTATAACAGATGAGGAAGAATAAAGAAAAGCGTATATAATAATGAAACGTCCATGATTGGTTTAACACACACAAGGGAATGAAAAAAAAAGCTCCGAAGAAACTTGACATTAATAGCCTCAGGTTCACCCTGTGGAATAATAGCTTTTCCATTCCACGGGGTTCACCCTGTGGAATAATAGCTTTTCCATTCCACGGGGTTCACCCTGTGGTACAAAAAAACGACCTAAGCGTTTTGGCGGGATTTTTTCTTTTTTACAAAAATCGTGACAAAACAAAATAGAGATAATCATTTAGATACAAATTTAGGAATAGATGAAATTCTTGGCGATAAGGCTTTAAAGATTAGCATCAGCTTGCCAAAAGAGTTTTCGAAGACGTTTTCAGGAGCCAAAAGCAGTTAGCCTTATTATTTTAGTTTAACGGGTTATACTCATTCGTTAAGTCACAGTTTGTGCAAAACAGACTATAGCTACAAATTAATCGGAACTGCAAAGCCGTATCACGCTCTCAAATTTGATAATGTAGTTGTGGATGTTTCGACAAGTTTTGAGGTCAAAAAAAACGCCAATAAACCTTACAGCTCTCCATTCAAAATTTTCCGGCTCAATTCGGGTTGAAAGCCTTTTTGTGTAGCATATTTTATCAATTTGTTTTTTCGGATATATTCGCTTTCGCCTTCAACTTTTTTTGATGACAAAACTACTTTTAACACATTGATATATTCTTCCTCGTCAATTTCGCTAAGTCCGACATCAATATACGATTCGGAGATATTTTTCTTATTCAAGGCATATATTATTTTGTTTCGACCCCAATTGTTATTACGCATTTTCCCAAGGGCGAATATTCGTGCATAACGTTCCTCGTCGATAAACCCCTCCCTGTTAAGTAGAAGAATAATCTTGCCGATAGTTTCTTCGTTTAACATCCAAGCTTCGAGTTTACGCCGAACATCGTAATTGCACCGTTCTTGATAAACACAAAAATTACGTGCTTTTTGTAAAAATAATTCAACATAAAAAGACATAACAAATCCAATTAAATTTGAAGCACTAAAATACAATAATTATTGATGAGTCCGGTCTAAAATGGTAAATAACGATAAATTTTCGAGTATTCAAATCAATAACTGTTTGCAGACACGAGTTTCTCGAATTTTCACAAAGGAAGCAAACCGGCATCCGACTTGTCGAACAATTATTTATTTGTGCATTTGTAGCTATTAATTTACATAAATCGTTTGCAGAATATATTTATTGTTTAATGAGCCCTGACTTAAAAAGGTAAATTGAGATAAAAAATAAATATAAGTCCGTATTTCCATCCCTAAGGAGCGTTCTGATTTATACATCAAACGGTTTAAATAAGTACATTTTGCTTGGAAGTTAAGTACTATGTGTTTTATTTTTCCGGTATAACCACCAAGGTTTTCAAACAGGTTTTGCCGGTACTCCGGTATTTTAACACTTCAATATTCCATTCCTCCATTCTTCTCACAATGAAATAGCTTACCATAGAGAAATATTCCCGTGCTTTAAATTTCATAGGTCAAGTGAAGGTTTTCACGTGTCAAGCCCTTCATTTTTATCATTAGTTTTTGTAAAATTTTATTCCACATTTGGTATAAGTCACTTCCCTTTAAGGGATTAAGGGTAAAAGTGGTTGAAATTATTTTATATCATTTTTAGACGAGATTTTTAAATATTTAATGAGAAAGGTAAATAAAACGTTTATCGGGTGGCATAATGCATCATTTTATACTTTACATTGTTGCGCATCCGAAAGTTTTTCCCCCTTTTTCAAACATGGTTCATTGAATTGTAAAAGAGCATAATAAACAAGTCTTGTAAGCGCAGGACTTTAGAAAACTGAAAAATAAATAACCCACATTTTAAGAAGGTGGTTTTGGTTTGCCTCTAAAGCGGGGTCTTGTGAACATTTTCTATTTTTTTTAATATAGAACAACGATTTTAGAATCCTGAAGTTTAAATTCACATTTTACTTCCTTATTCGTTAATCAATATTCGATATTCAATTTATCTCAACAAACAAAAGCCCATAGCCAAAATAACGCTACTACACTCAAAGGACTTGGTTTTTCATGTTGAAATAAATTTCTCTTAAGATTCTTCTTTTTGCGATTCTTCGTATTCTTTAAGTAGTTTTTCTTGAACATCACTTGGCACTTGTTCGTACGCATCAAATTTCATAGTAAACACACCTCGCCCCGAGGTAATCGAACTTAGGGTAGTAGCATAACGTGCAATTTCGGCACCGGGAACACGAGCACTAATAACTTGATTTTTCCCTTTGCCTTCCATGCCTATAATTATACCGCGGCGACCTTGTAAATCGGTCATCACTGCCCCCATCATATCTTCGGGTACGGTAATTTCGATAGTATAAACAGGTTCCATAATTTTCGGCCCTGCTTTTTTAAAAGCCATACTAAAAGCATTTCGACCTGCCAACTTAAAGGATATTTCGTTAGAATCGACCGGATGCATTTTACCATCGTACACATATACAACTATATCGCGTGCATACGAACCTGTGAGCGGACCCTCGTTCATACGTTCCATAATACCTTTGAGGATGGCAGGCATAAAACGGGCATCAATGGCACCACCAACAACACAGTTATTAAATACTAACTTTCCACCCCAAAGCAGTTCGTGCACGTCGGTACCTCTAACCGGAAAGTCGGTAGGTTTTTGATATCCTTCAAAATAAGGCTGTATTCGAAGATACACCTCACCAAATTGCCCCGAACCTCCCGACTGTTTTTTATGACGATAATCGGCATTGGCAGTTTTGGTAATAGTTTCGCGATAAGGCACTTTTGGCATAAATATTTCAGTTTCAACTTTATGTATATTGTTTAAGTACCATTTTACTGTATTAACATGAAACTCTCCTTGGCTTTTTATAAGCAACTGTTTCAACTCTCGCGAATATTCGATAACAAGTGTAGGATCGGTTTTATGCATTTCGTTCAGTACCGAACCGAGTTTTTCGTCGTCAGTAGAATTGGCAGCTTTTATGGCAACGGTGTACAATGGTTCGGGAATGTTAAAATGTTGAAAACCGGCATTCGCAAATTTTGAATCCATTAAACTGTCGCCGGTTTGAACATCCTTTAATTTGATAGTAATAGCTATATCGCCAGCTACAATTTTCTCTACTTTCTCACGATTCTTTGCATTCAAAATAAAAAGTTGCGACAGCCTTTCTTTGTTACCCGTACGTGAATTAATAAGGTCTTGTCCTTCTTTTAGTTCGCCACCATACAGCTTAAAAAACGAAACTTCGCCAAGATGGTGCTCAATGGAAGTTTTGAAAATAAACAAAGCTACCGGATCGTCAATGCTACATTTAAACTCTTTACCATCGGTAGTTTTATGGGCCGGAAGTTCGGATGGATTAGGGCACGATTTTGAAATAAAATCCATGATACGAGTAGTTCCTATACCGTGTTTCGCCGACGAACAAAGTACGGGGAAAATACTTCTCGAAATTAAGCCGAGACGAACACCTTCACGCATTTCTTCGATAGTAAGCGTATCGTTTTCAAAATATTTTTCCATCAACGCCTCATCACCTTCGGCTGCATTTTCGATAAGGACAAGATGCAATTCTTCCGATTTATCCTTTTCCGTATTTGGAATATCACTAATTTCGGGTTCACCGCCATCATCTTTAAATTTGAGCTGTTTCATCAAAATAAGATCGATTATAGTATCGAAACCTTCACCGGTATTAACGGGATATTGAACTACGGTTACCTTGTCGCCGAAATAATCTTTCAACGAATTAATAGTATCCTCGAAGCTAGCTCCGTGATGGTCGAGTTGATTAACGACAAAAAACACAGGCGACCCGGCAGCTTCGGCTTGTCGCCATGCAGTTTCGGTAGTAGCTTCAACGCCTGATTGTCCGTTAATCATCATCATAGCCGTGTCGGTAACACTAAGTGCAGCAATCGTTTCGCCTACATAATCGGCAAAACCTGGAACATCAACAATATTTATCTTTTTATTATCGTACACAGTGTAAAGTAGGGAAGAATGAACCGAATGCTGACGCTCAAGTTCAATAGGATGATAATCCGAAACGGTGTTCTGGTCTTCAATACTACCCCTTCTGTTAATAACTTTTCCTTCGAAGAGTATTGATTCGGCTATCGTCGTCTTTCCCGATTTCGCCCCACCGATCAAGGCGATGTTTCTGATGTCGTTTGTGTTATAAACCTTCATAATTTACAAATTCTTAATTAATTAGCATATAGATAAAAACAAGTCGGCAAATGTAAAAAAAAAATTACACTATATTATGGAGGTGTTTCCTAAATTTATATTGAAATTAAAACGAAGACTTCTATGCAGAATACCGCTTTGGCGAAATGCTAACTATGTGTGCTTTCGTTTTTTTTTGGGCGGCTACTGTTCCCCAACTCAAGCCATCACACAAACCCTACCCCATCATCAACCACAGTACCGGGTTGTCCGTTTGTAGTCCCGTCTTGCTTTGCCGTGTGTCGCAAAAGCCGCAAAGGAGCTTCCTCCCGTCGCTCTTTCCGGCTTGCTTCATATCGGCAAACCCAAGCTGTGAGCTACCTCTTCCATCCCTGCCGCTTAACGTATTTTATGCATATTGCTTCAATTCATTATACGCTTTAAGCATTAGCAATTGAAAAGCTCTAATAAAAAATCTTGATATCCACTCTATTGTTTAGTAGTCAGAATTTGAGAGGGTTTGTTTGCTGTGGACTAAAAACTAATTTGAGCAATTTAAAGGGTTTATAGAACAAGCTGGTATGCATATTTGTCAGTTATATGAATTGCAACATTTAGCGATTTGGGATTAATGTATGCTGCGCTTTGGGTAATAAATAATAACTTGCTGAACAGACCCGAATATAAGTCCTTAGCACCAACAACAACTGTTCATGTCTTTACAATTTCATACTCAATAGCCGAATGGCTTTTGGGGTTAGTACTATAACGGAAAATTCACAGGCCACCTTAAAAGAAAATAATCCATCTTATTAGAAGGTGGATTTGGTTTACTCCACAGGGGTTTTTCAGCATTTTCTATTTTTTTGAATATAGAATAACGGTTAACGATTTTAGAACTTTGAAGTTTTGGGTTATCTCTTAAATCGTTATTCATTTATTGATCATCATCATTCAATTTATCGAAATAAACAATAGGGGTAGAGCCAAAAGAACTTTACCACTCCCAAAGAATGTGGTTTTTCAAGTTGAAATAAAACCATAATCTTTTTATTGATGTGTTCAAAAGAATACTTGTCTTTGCCGAAGAATAAAAAAAACAACTATGAGTGTTTAAACTCAGACGTTTAAACCGGAAACAGGCTTCATTGGAACTACATAACGGAATTTATTCATCAAGCGGTGTAAACAAGTACATTTTGCTTGAAAGTTAAGCGCTATGAGTTTTATTATTCCGGTAGAACCACGAATGCTTTCAATCAGGTTTTTCCGGTTCCAATATTCCATTCCTACAATCTTCGCACTGTGAAATAGTTCATTACCATAGAGAAATATTTTCGTGCCTCAACTTTAACAGGGCAAGCGTTGCTTTTCACGTGGCAAGTCCTACTTTTATACCATTCGTTTTTGTACAATATTATCCGGTTTTTAGTGCAATATGCCATATGCACACTATATTCAGGTAGAAAATCAGCAATCTGCACTTACAGGCTTTGGGCTATTAATAGCTTAATGACTAATGCATTGCCACAAAATGATAAAACCTGTCTACGGCATCTTCCAAAATGTCGAGAACCAATTCAAAACCTTCATCATTGCCATAATAAGGATCGGGGACTTCGCCGTACTCAAAACTTTTTGAAAAATCGGTCATCAAAAACAATTTGTCGATATGTTTCGTCCCCGCCGCCATTCCTTTCAAGGCTTTCATATTTTCTCTATCCATAGCTACAACGTAATCGAAATATTCAAAATCATAAGCTTCCACAGGTCTTGAAACGGAAGTAAGATTATATCCTCTTTTGGCAGCATATTTTTGCATTTGTTTGTCGGCCGGTTCGCCTTGATGCCAGTTAGATATACCTGCCGAATCGACAATAAACCGTGAAGCGATACCCCTTTTTATTAAAAAAGCATTGAAAACAGCTTCTGCCGAAGGTGAACGACAAATATTTCCCATACATACAAAAAGAACTTTTTTTGTAATCATCGGTTACCAGTTGAGTTCGTGAACACTAAAATGTTTTGAATTATACTCGAACATTGCTTTTTTGCGGGACTGTACTGCTTTTTTATATGTTGAGAAACCATTGCTGATGATATTAGCTTGGTCAAATTTAACCCAATTGGGAAAATTATTTCGAATAATTTTGTTAAACATACGTTCCATTTGATATTGGTATTTTTGTTTTTTCACAGGACTAAAAAATACATGATATTTCGTTTTTCCCGAATTATCCAAATCGCAATAACAGGAGGCAAAAACATAATAATATATTTTTTTCGGCATATCGGGAACCACAACCGAATAGTTAAAAATATTATCATTGCTCAATCCTTTTTTAACAGTATCGACGCGAAGAGGATCGTTACGATAAACCTTTGTAATAAAATTATAGTTTGATGACATCCCCGATATAATGACATCAAGATCGCCGTCGTTATCGTAATCGCCAAAATGGCCGTCGCTCATATAAAGCGGCATCAATCCGGCATTAATATCGGTAAAAACATTGTTTCGGTCGTTACGATAAATTATCGAAACCGGGCCGGCTGTTGATTCGCCGGTAAGCAACAAATCCAAATCGCCGTCATGGTCGAAATCGCCCCAGTCGACCGAGCCGGATCTAACGTTAGCGAATTTCGCCGGTGTCAAGCTAAAAAAGCCGTTTTTTTCATTTCGGTAAAGTTTGGTTTGAAATTTTCCGTTTTGTGTTTCGCCCGTAATAACAAAATCGTCGTCGCCGTCGTTATCGAAATCGCCCCAAGCGATATCACTCATTGTTAAATTAACAATACGGGTAGGAATTCTTTCAAACTTATTATTGTTGTTCATAAACAATTGTGTGATTACCTTGCCCGATCTTTCGGTTCCACAAATAATAAGGTCGAGGTCACCATCTTGGTCGAAATCGTCCCAACGGGCCACTCCGAAATGCACGCCTGGCAATCCTGCTTTTATATTGATAAACCGGTTTTTTCTATCGTTACGATAGATTTTTGTTACCGGACCCGATGTTGTTTCACCGGTAAGTAATAAGTCCGGATCGCCATCGCCGTCGTAGTCGCCCCATTCTACGGAGCCATCCACCACACCCTGTATATGTAGGTTAACGGGTGTAAACTGTGCTGTACGCTTGTTGTTTCGGTACAATTTAGCTATGTTTCCGCCCGAAGCATCTTGTCCTATTATAAATAAGTCTTCGTCGCCGTCATTATCGTAATCGGCCCAGTCGAAATCGCCACGAAAAACATTTGTTATGGGACTATAAACTTTTTTAAACTTGTCGTTGCGCTCATTACGGTAAAGTTTAGTGCTGATATGGTGTCCGCTCTTGGTATAAAATTCACCCGTTACAAAAATATCAAGGGCACCATCTTGGTTGTAATCTATCCATCCCGAAGCACTTTCACTAACCCCCGTAAGTCGCGCGTGTATATCAACAAAAGTCTGGGCTTCAGTAAAAATCCAAATAAAAAGTAGAAAAAATAAAAAAATATTCTTCATCATTAGTTCTTGATTTTTCAACATCCTCCAAAGCGTGTTAGCAAGTTCAAAAATAAACATTCCCACGACATTGGCTATCTTATGCAAATTTCACTTATTAACGGTTTTTCGACAAAATTGGTAATCTCACACATAGCGGCTCTAAAGCTACGGCGACTGAACTATCATTCCGCTACCAATACAGGTTTTCTCTTCCACATCATAAATTACAGCAAACTGACCCGATGCTATGCCCGAAATTTTCGTATTGGAAACAATATGAATTCCTTTTGCATCACTAATCAACAGACCCGAATTGAATTCGGGCTGATGCCTGATCTTAAATTTTATCCAATCCAGTGCATTATAATCATGATTAGGATTAAGAAAATGCAGTTTTTCTAACCAAATTTCATTATCGTACTGACTAATAGGGTCGTAACCGTTTGATACATAGACAATGTTCTTCCGAACATCTTTTTTCACAACAAACCAAGGGCCACCGCCAAGTCGAAGTCCCCGCCGTTGACCGATAGTGTGAAACCAAAATCCATGGTGTTCACCCAATACTTTTCCTGTTTCAAGTTCGATAATTTCCCCTGTTTTTTCTCCTGCATATTTTCTTATAAAATCATTGTAATTGATGTTTCCCAAAAAGCATATACCTTGGCTGTCGGGACGGTGAGCACTTGGCAATTCCATTTCTTCTGCAAGCCTACGTACTTCTTTTTTAGGAAGATGACCTACAGGAAACATCGCTTTGCTCAACTGTTCATAAGTTATTTGTCCAAGAAAATAGGTTTGATCTTTCACGGGATCTATTGCCGTTGACAAAAACACCCCTTCTTCGGTTTCATAAATAGTAGCATAATGCCCGGTACTTATTTTGTCGAATTCGTGCCCGTATTTTTCATCAAACGCACCGAATTTTATTAGCAAATTACACATTATATCGGGATTAGGTGTAAGTCCCTGTTTAACCGCGTCTATAGTATATCTTACCACTGTATCCCAATATTCTTTTTGTAAATCGACAATGTCAAACTTACATCCATATTTTTTTGCTATCCAAGTGGTAATTTCAATGTCTTCCTCCGCCGGACAATTCATAAACGACGGCTCGTTTTCCATATCTATTTTTATATAGAAAATATGGGGCTCGTAACCCTGCTCTTTCAACAAGGGTATGGTTACCGAACTATCAACTCCTCCCGAAACAAGTGCTGCTATTTTCATTTTTAAAAATCTACCGCAAAGGTCGAAAAAATGTTAACATGCACCGTACAAAGAAAAATAAATTGCAAGTGCCAAGATTGTAAATGAAAAAATGAAAATGACACAAAAAGTTCTCTGTTTTTTTAAAACATTTCTTTCGTCACATTCACTTGGCAAGAAAAAGATACAAGTCTGTGCGCCTCTCCTTGTCAGCTGCAGCTTCACCTCTTTTTTGAAAAAAATAATAGTTTTACTAAATTTTTTTGACAAACGGTTGTGATAGTGCTGTCAAATTGGCTGTTTTGCACCGGTGGCAAATTTTTTGCTATGGCAAAACAAATTTAAATAGTGAATTTTATGAGCGAAAAAGTAGATGTTAACACTCAGAATGAGCAAAGCGGAAACATTGAAGATGTAACTTTTGAAAGTCAAAAGAAGGAAACGAAAACGACAAATAGCAAAGGAGATAAAAAGAGTGCATCGAAAAAATCGGGGCAATCGAAAGAGAAAAAAGAATTGAACGGATTAAAAGAAAAGTATGCCGATCTCAATGATAAGTACCTTCGATTGTATTCGGAATTTGACAATTACAGAAAGCGAACAGCCCGTGAACGTATTGATTTGCAAAAGTCAGCTTCCAAAGAGTTGATTATAGAATTGTTGGCTATATTGGACGATTTTGAAAGAGCCATAGAAGCCTTTGAAGAGCATAATTTGAGTGAAGAAGCGAAAAAAGGTATTGAGTTGATATATAATAAATTAAAGACAGCTTTAAAACAAAAAGGCTTACAAGTTATGGATGTTAAAGGACAGGAATTCCATACCGATTTTCACGAAGCCATTAGTGAAATTCCGGCTCCTTCTGATGACCTGAAAGGCAAGGTAACGGATGTGGTGCAACAAGGTTATATGCTAAACGGTAAGGTGTTGCGTTACGCCAAAGTGGTGGTTGGTAAATAATTTTTATCTTTATTCCATACACTTTTATGAATTTGTTTAGTTTTACGCAGGATAAAAAGATCATTCTATGGGAAGTGTTGTTTTGGTAGCAAAGTTGTTTAGAACAATTTGAGGGTGCAATTAGATGAACAAAAAAGATTATTACGATGTACTCGGGGTGTCGCGAACCGCTTCCGTAACGGAAATAAAAAAAGCATATCGCAAGTTAGCACTTAAACATCATCCCGATAAAAATCCCGACAACCAAGAAGCCGAGGATAAGTTTAAGGAGGCCGCCGAGGCTTATGAAGTGTTGAGCAACGAAGAAAAGCGTGCTCGTTATGATAGGTTTGGCCATGCCGGTGTAAATAGCGCCCGTCAAGCCTATTCGGGTGGTGGAATGAGCATGGAAGACATTTTTTCTCATTTCGGAGATGTTTTTGGTGGACATTTCGGTTTTAGCAATGCGGGCGAACATCGGCATCGAGAAAATCGCGGGAGGAACCTAAGAGTAAAAGTGAAACTTTCGCTTCATGACATTGCTTATGGTGTTGAGAAAAAAATTAAACTGAAGAAATATGTTGCTTGCGATGCTTGCCATGGTAGCGGTGCCGAACACGGAAGTTCGTACACCAATTGCCCTACCTGTAGGGGCACAGGACAAGTAACACGAATTACCAACACTTTTCTCGGACAAATGCAAACCAGCACTACCTGCCCTCAGTGTGGCGGCGAAGGACAATCTATTGCCAATAAATGTATTGTTTGCAACGGGCACGGTATAGTTCAAGGCGAAGAGGTAGTAAGCATTAAAATACCTGCCGGTGTTGCCGACGGCATGCAATTGAGTATGAGTGGAAAAGGTAATGCAGCGGCTCAAGGGGGTATCAATGGCGACTTGATTATTTTGATTGAGGAAGAAGAACATACCGAACTTGTTCGTGATGGCAACAACCTGATCTACGACCTATACATTAGTTTCCCCGATGCAGCTCTGGGAACTACTACCGATGTGCCAACTGTTGACGGAAAAGCCCGCATTAAACTCCATGCGGGTACACAAGGTGGAAAAGTGCTCCGCCTGAAAGCTAAAGGTTTACCCGATATCAACGGCTATGGTAAAGGCGATTTGCTTGTCAATGTAAATATCTGGACACCCCGCTCTTTAACAAAAGACGAAAAACATTTACTCGAAAATTTGCGTAACTCCGAAAATTTTATACCTAATCCCACAGCACAAGATAAAAGTTATTTCGACCGAATGAGGGAATTCTTTTCGTAATGATAAATAAAATACAAACTATTGACGTTAGCAAAAGTTTTATCGGCCACAAAGCGCTTGATAAAGTTAGTATTGATGTTCCGCAGCAGTCGGTTTTTGGCTTACTCGGCCCAAACGGTGCCGGAAAAACCACTTTTATCAGAATTATAAATATGATAACAGGCCTCGATAGTGGCAAAGTCCTCCTCGACAACAAGCCAATGAAAAAAAATGATATCTCACGAATTGGTTATTTACCCGAAGAACGTGGCTTGTACAAAAAAATGAAAGTGGGCGAACAAGCTATCTATCTTGCTCGATTGAAAGGCCTTAGTAAAAATGATGCAATAAAACGACTGAAATATTTGTTCGGGAAATTCGAAATTCTTTCTTGGTGGAATAAAAAAGTTGAAGAACTCTCCAAAGGAATGCAGCAAAAAGTACAGTTTATTGTTACCATTGTTCACCAGCCCGAACTACTTATCTTTGATGAACCTTTTAGCGGTTTCGACCCAATAAATGTGAATCTGTTGAAAGATGAAATTTTAGAGTTGAAAAATAAAGGCGCTACAATTATTTTCTCAACACACAACATGGCATCGGTGGAGGAATTATGCGATAATATTGCCCTGATTAACAATGGAAAAACCGTTCTTTCCGGCGAAATCCATAACATAAAAAACCGCTATAAAACAAATACCTATCTTGTTGCATATAAAAATTCAAAAGCTTTATCGCTACCCGAAGAAGCTTTCGATATTATTGAAACTTATCAAAAACACGATACTTTCGTTAGCCGTGTACGTATGCGCAGAGGCAACAATCCCAATAAATTGCTCGAACAAATAATCCCAAAAGCACAAATCGTTTCGTTCCATGAAATCCTTCCGAGTGTTAACGATATTTTTTTGAGAGAAGTGGGCGGAAACCTTTGATTTAAAAAATAAAACAGGTAAAGTAATATTTTAATGCTATTAAAACTTATGAAAAAACAAACTATTCGTAATAGCAAAGATAAGAGCTTACTTTATCAACTTTCATTTTAAAGTTTTTGTGTTCTCCCACTTCGAAGGTTTCATTGGCATTGTAAGTTTTCCAACCGTTGGAACCTTCAACCCATACATCAATACTTCCTGATGTTACCGTGATAATTTCTTTTTTAATGGCGCCAAATTCGTATTCTCCCGAAGCAAGAATTCCTACCGAAAACGTTTTGTCCTTAGCTTCATAAGTTAGGGATTGAACCCTATCGCCGTGATATTTTCTTAATTGAAACATAGCCTTTTTCTTGGTTTATATTCAAGGGTAAATTTATAATATTTATCCATACAAGACAAATTTATGGTTATTTGTTGATATTTTATGTTCAGGTAAGTGCAAAATACAATCTATAAAAAATATGGTGAATACTTTTTGTGACACAAAAATCGTTACACTATATTATAGAAGAAGCTTCATATTAAGAAAGTACAAAATGATTTCCCGTCTCTTTTGCCTCTTAATTACATAAAGAAGAAACAACTGAAAATAAGTGCACTTTTCAGGAATAAGGACAACACCGGTTTTCAATGGTTAGCCCGAATTACGTTTTTATACCGGACTCACAGATTTTATGGCAAATAAAAACTGTCAGTTCGTTGTTTTGTACTGAAAAAATGTCATTGTCAGACGTAGCTATTAATATTCTTTTCGCATAACTATTCAGTCGAAATGACATAGTTAACGCATTTAATATTAAGGTATTAATATTTTTAATATTTTTTAACTAAATCACAATAAAACCTTACCTACAGAATATCAATAAAGTAAGATTGAGTCCACTCCGAAAAGTAAAAAAACACGTCATTGCGAGGCACGAAGCAATCTCATAATATTGGTAATCTGTATATTGAGATTGCCTCTTTTCGGAGTGGACTCAAGATTTTATTATGAAAAATATTTGAATATTTATTAAATCCATTTTATCGTATGATGTTGAAATTTAGTATTATAAACCGGCTGATTAGTTGCCTTTTCGCAAAGTGAAATATTCTTTTCGTGCCCGAATATTTTCCGTAAAATGTTTTGAATTATGAAACCTTCAATTGATAGTCTTCCGTGGTGATTCAAATAGTTTCTCTTCTGCTTTATTCATAATTTGGCAAGTACAATATCAGATATTTTGTATTTTTACATCACAAAAGTATTATGACTTAAAATATTATTAGAAATATCTATCAGGCTTATAAAAAAAAATTATAAAATGAAAAAATTATAAAATGAAAATATATAAAGCTTATTTATCTGTTACCAACGAACTATCGTCTCATGCCGTATTCGATTTTTTGATAAAAGCAGGCTTTAAAATTGAAAAAGTCGATATTAAAAGTTTTTCGGTGAAGCAGGCATCGCGGAACGATCTTATTATCGTAGATATAAAAACAGCTGACCAATATTGTCAAGAATTACTTGATGTAAAAAAAGAAAATCAAAGTTTTTTACCTGTTCTTCTTTTTGTTTCCAAAAAATACACAAATAGCGAAGTTATACCCGAATGTATTGATGACATTATTAAATTTCCTGTTTCCGAAAGCGAATGGACGAATAGGATAAATACTTATTTAAAATTAAGAGAAAGAGAAAACAAAGTTTCTAAACGATGTAATAGTGATTACAAAGCTCTTTTTACCGATAATAATTTCATAATGTTGCTGGTTGACCCAAGAACGGGCAACATTGAAGATGCCAATCGTGCCGCCAGCGAATTTTACGGTTATTCGTATAGCAAACTTAAGAGCATGAAAATTCAGCAGTTAAACACTCTGCCTAATAAACAGGTAGTAGAAAAAAAAGAAAAGATAAAATGCCATAAAAAAAATTATTTTGTCGTTGAACACAGGCTTGCCGATGGCAGTAACAAAACCGTTGAAATATATAGCGGTAAGATAAATCACAAAGGAAAGCAATTGCTTTATTCCATTATTCACGACATCACCGACAGCAAAAACACCGAACGTATGCTTCGGGAAAGCCAAGAGAATTATCGAAATATTATCGAAAACACTCCTGATATTGTTACATTAATTGATAAAAACGGAATAATAAGAAATGTTAACCGTCGAGCTTGTGAGGTGGGAGGCTATCTTCGGGAGGAAATAGTTGGTAAATCAATTGCTAATTTTCTCACTAAGGAAGATTATTTTAAAGCTTTGGCAGCCGTTAAAAGAGTTTTCAACAACAAGCAAGTAATGCCATTTTTTTCCTCTTTGATGATACTGAAAAACGGAAAAAAAATCCCTGTGATTTCGAGAGGTGTCTTATTGAAATTTAACGGGGAAATAATGAATATGACGATTATCCGTGATATCAGTCCGATTATAAAAACAGAAAATGAATTAAGGAGAAGTGAAGAGACATTTCAAAATATTTTCAATAATTCGTCGGTTGCCATATATATACAAAACAGGATCGGAAAGTTTTTGGATGTAAACAAAGCTGCCTTAAAATTGTATGGTTTTGATAAAAAAGAAGATTTAATCGGAAAAAGTTCCGAAACAGTTTTAGCGGAAGGCAAAAACGATTTGTTGCAGATGAAAAAATATATCGAATTGGCTTTTAAGGGTAAACCACAGCAATTTGAGTTTTGGGCAAAACGTAAGGACGGAACTATTTTTCCAAAACTGGTTACTGTTGAAAAAGGCAATTATTTTGGCAAACAAGTAGTTTTTGCCTTTTCTTTTGATATCACACAGCAAAAAAGAACAGAAGAAGCGTTGATAAGAAGTGAGGGAAATTACCGTTTATTATTTGAACAATCGCCTTTTGGTATTTTCACGGCTCGACCCGACGGTAAAATATTGGATGCAAATCCTGCATTAATAAAAATTCTTGGTTCTCCGTCTGCGGAAGCAACTAAACAAATCAATGTACTTCAATTTCCTCCGCTTGTTGCAGTTGGATATTCCAAAACATTTAAAAAGTGTATGGAAAAAGGAACAATTATTCAACTTAAAATGAATTATACTTCCAAATGGGAAAAACCGTTTTATGCGGAAACAACTTTCGTACCTTTAAAAAATGAGCAATCTAAAGTCGAGAAAGTTTATACAATTTTAAGGGATATTACCGAACAACACACAGCAGAGCAATTGCTTAGAGCAAGCGAATATAAATACCGTTCACTGGCTGAGACTTCTTCCGATTTGATTCTTACTATTGATAATGAAGGTAAGTTTATTTATATAAATCCGGCAATAAAAAAATTACTTGGCTATTCGGTAGAAGAAGTCTCAGGACAATATTTTGGGAAATATGTAGCACCCGAATTTCGTAATTTAATTATTGCAAGATTTGACAAAGCATTTAAAGGGAAGAAAATTCCACTCTACGAAATTGAAATACTTCGAAAAGACGGTTGCAAAATCCCTTTCGAGTTGAATGGATCATCACTTATGGACGCTAATGGAAATGTGATTGGCATACAAATTATTGCTCGCGATATCACCGCACGCAAAAAAGCGGAAAGAGATTTAATAGAAAGTGAAAAAAAACACAAAGCACTTAGCCGTCAATTTCGTTTGATGTCCGACAATATTCCTGATTTAGTATGGGCAAAAGATTTGGAAGGCCGGTTTACTTTTGTTAATAAAGCTATTTGTGAAAAATTGCTTATTGCCAAAAATATTGAAGAACCCATTGGAAAAACGGATATATATTTTTCCGAAAGACAGCATCAATTACAACCCAAAAGAAAAGATTGGTATACCTTCGATAAATTATGTGTCAACTCCGATACGAACGTCTTAAAATGCAAAAAACCGCAAAAATCCGTTGAATATGGAAATATACAAGGAAAATTGTTATATTTAGATGTTTATAAAGCACCTATTTTCGATGAACATAACCATATTATCGGAACAGTGGGACATGGCAGGATAGTAACAAAAGAAAGAGAAGCTGAGAAAAATCTTTTACTGCGCGACAAAGCACTTAATTCGGCTGCCAATGCCATCGTTATTACCAATTCCGACGGAAAACTAGAATGGGTTAACAAAGCCTTTTGCGTTCTAACGGGATACTCACGTACAGAAGCCATTGGCTACAATATCAACGAATTGGTAGGTTCGGGAAAACAAGATGATAGCTTCTACCAAAATCTGAAAGAAACCCTGCATCGGGGAAAAGTATGGAAAGGGGAGTTTATTAATAAACGAAAAGACGGTATCCTCTACGAAGTGGAAGAGGTAATTACACCGGTACCCGATGAAAGCGGCGACATAGAGCACCTTATTGGTATTATGACCGATATCAGCCGGCGCAAAGCCTATGAAAGAGAATTGAAGACCGCCAAAGAAGCCGCCGAAGAAAGTAGTAGATTGAAATCGGCCTTTCTACACAATATGAATCACGAACTCCGCACTCCTATGAATGCTATTATGGGGTTTTCCGACCTGATGAAAGAAGCCAATCCTAAGCAAAAAAACCAGTATGCAACAATTATCTTAAACAGTTCCGAGCAATTGCTAAAATTAATTGATAATGTTATTTATCTTTCAAGATTGCAAAGCGAAAAATTGCCGGTTAAAAAAAATTATTTTTCACCCGCAAAACTTGTTATTGAACTGTACGAACTGTTTAATCTGCCTAATATGAAAGGTAAACTCAATATAATAAAAAATATTCCAGCAGAATTAAACGAAATGATGTTTTATGCTGATAATTACAAAATAAAACAAGTGCTAACAAATCTCACTTCCAATGCTGTGAAATATACGGAGGAAGGAAGTATTGAAATAGGCTTCGGGATTAAAAATAATAAAATAGAGTTTTATGTTAAAGATACCGGTATCGGTGTGCCCGAAAAAGAACAGACGAAAATTTTCGAATCGTTTTATCGTGGCGAAGAAGCAATTAAAAAAGCTATCGGAGGTACAGGCCTCGGATTAAACATTGCCAAAGAGCTGATAGAATTAATGGATGGAACGATAGATGTGAAATCAATACATGGAAAAGGCTCACGATTCTATTTCCAACTGCCATTCCAAATTTCCACTCAACGCGAAAACGCAAAAATAGGGAAACTCATAATCAACAAAAAAACCACTGGCGAATTAAATGTGCTCGTGGTAGAAGATGAACCCACAAGTTATTTGTATGTTGATGTTTTATTGAGAGACAAAGTAAAACGTATCGACCATGCTCAAAACGGAAAAGAAGCCGTTGAAATGGCAAATAAATTCACTTACGACATTGTTTTAATGGACATAAAAATGCCGGTGATGAATGGTATGGAAGCCACTAAAATACTCCGCAAGCAATTTCCACAGCTTATTATAATTGCCCAAACGGCGTTTTCGTTGCCCGAGCAAAGGACTAAAGCCATAGAAGCCGGTTGTAATGATTACCTCACTAAACCCATTAAAAAAGAAAAACTGCTGGAAATGGTAAATAAATATGCCGGAAAATATCACCGAACTCAAAACCGATAGTTTTTAAACAAATATAAAGATTAATTCGTGCTTGTAATAAAACGTCAATTTCTTCTTTACGCTCGCTTTGAGGACTAGTTATTTACATTAGTAAACTGCTAACACTCAATACTTCGTAAGCCTTGAACCTGACGTTTTATGATTAAACACTTTACAAACAGAGCTTTCCTACGGGCACTAATTTGTGAAAATCGCAGCCGAAAGCTCTAATTATTTTATTCCTTCTGAAATTTTTCTTTAAAATACCAATCAGTTCTGTCTAATCAATTAGTTGAGCTGCCATCTTTTATCAAGCCTGTGCCATCTTGATAGAAGTTCATCAAGCTGCTTTTTATAAAAAGAAAAAACCTCCATCTGACCTTGTGTAGGAGCGGCATCAGCACGTTGAACTTCGGTTACCAAGCCGGATAAGATGCCTATTGCCGACGACAGGTTTGGTTGCCCTTTCCCTGACAAAGTAGAAAGTGAATCAGCCATTGCAGCGGAAAGGTTTTCTTTTTTCTCCATAAGCACAAGGTTGATGCTTTGATATGCTGCCACTGATTTGTTAAGAAGAGCTCCTAT
Organism: Bacteroidota bacterium; assembly: GCA_003232915.1. Classification (GTDB taxonomy): domain Bacteria; phylum Bacteroidota; class Bacteroidia; order Bacteroidales; family F082; genus Sulfidibacterium. The sequence goes on from QIKE01000044.1 coordinate 19,300, forward strand.
TTGCCGTGCAAACTTAAGCTGTTTTACCAGATCCTCTTCGCTTACGTGAACACGCGGATCTAATTTTATCACTAACGGATGGGAATACTTTTTCCCATTTGCCCTCAGAGTAACAGTATATCGTCCCGGCAACACAAGTGGTCCATTGGGTACAATTGGTGTGCCATCGGTCCATATTGCTGCAATGGAATAACGGTATTGCAGGGCAGAAGGACGTGGGTAGCGAAGATTCCATACAAACCTGTGCATGCCGGCTGTGGCATTTAGATGTTTCGCTTTAGCAAGCCAGTCTTTTTCAAAATAACGATGAGCAGGTAACTTTTTTACCTTCTCATTGCTCGAAAATTGTTTGACAATATTCCCTAAAGAATCAGTTATGGTTAAGGTAACCGGCCCTTGTGCATTATCTTTAAGCCAATAGTCTATGATAGATCCGGCCGGAGGGTTTTGTCCCAGCGGTGTTG
>QIKE01000071.1 GCA_003232915.1 Bacteroidota bacterium
TTGAAAATTTAATGAAAAAATAATTTAAAAAAAGGATTAAAGAGGTTGATTATTAATTAGTTTGTAAAATATTATTAATTAATAAAATGTAGCAAAATGAAAAAACAATTACTTTTTTTGAGCTTACTGATGTTAACAGCCTTGTTAGGCTTTACACAAACCACCCTTAAATTTCAGGATTTTGAGGGAGGTACCGATGATTGGAATTTCACACCAAATCCAGTCCCCTATAATGTTTCGGGAGATACATGGGACACAGTGGCTTCTTTACATGCAGGTGCAATAACACCACAAAGCGGCAGCCTTTTCTGGGGAATGAGAGATCTCGACAACCCCAATGGTGGTGGCGATTTCCGCCATACACTATCATTTGATGCTGTTGATGTTTCGGCTTACAGCAATGTTACCGTTTCGTTTTATTATTACACCGATGGTTATGATAGTCATGATTCTATATTTTATAATGTACAATACGACAACGGTTCTAACTGGCCTTTGTCAGGCGACGTCGAACTGAACAAAAACACCGACGCGTGGACACTAATTTCTATCAGTGTGCCGGCCGGAAATACCTATGTACGTTTGCAACTGAGTGCACATCAAAACGGTGGTAGCGACTATGCCGGTTTTGATAATGTGCTTTTACAATACGGGGCCGGCGGAAATACTACCCATACAGCATTTTACGAACCTTTTGAAACCGACCTTGATGTTATGAGTACTTATGACGTTATGGGTAGCAGCCAAGTGTGGGTATGGGCTAACTATGGCAATCCAGCAGGTTGCTCCAAAATGAGTGGGTACAACGGCAGTGGATACGACGACAACGAAGACTGGCTAATTACTCCGGCCATTGACCTTACAGGTTATAGCAACATTAGCCTTCATTTCGATCATGCCCGCAACTTCGGTGATAATACCGGCTTGTTCGTTTTAGTTTCCGACGATTACGATGGCACAAGCGATCCTTCAACGCAGGGAACTTGGAATGATGTTACCAGCCAGTTTACTTTTCCCGCTTCCGGAAGCTGGTCATTTATTGATGCCGGTACGGTGGATATTACTTCTTATACAGGCGCAAGCACTTACATTGCGTACAAATACACTTCCACCACAACTTCGGGATCAACATGGGAAGTGGACAATATCACTGTTGCCGGCAATCCGCCCCCAGTATTTATTGTGGGTTCTTTTCAGGGATGGACTCCTGGCGATTCCTCCTACCTGATGAGTATGAATAACAACGGTGTATATGTTTTAACAAAAAATTTGCCCGCAGGTGATAATGAATACAAAGCCGTCGAAGGCCCCGATTGGAGTTATCCCAACTACCCCAGTACAAATCAGCACATTGTACTTGCCGTCTCTACCGATACTTCTTGGCAGGTGAACCGCGATGCCGATTTGGTTATGCATACTTTACCGGTTGTAACAGGCGACTTTTTTTCGAGTATGGGAGGTAACAACTGGGACCCTACAGAACTTATGGGCGAAATGCAAGATCCCGACGGCGACGATGCTTACACGCTAACTTTACTTGTTCCTTCGGGAAATTGGGAATGTAAGGTGGCTTTGAACCAAAACTGGGATCAAAATACAGGAGACAATACCTCATTAACTTCTAATGGCGTTGATTCCACTACTTTTACCTACGACTTTGCCACAAACACAACAAGTGTAAACGGACCACCACCGCCGACTGCTACCGTAACCTTTATCGTGTACGATACCACCGGCCGAAATTATGACGGTTTTAATCTGAAAGGAAGTTGGGATACAAACGGGAATTACGACTCATCTTGGAACGGAGGTAACGAACATAGTCCGTTTTACGACGATGGTACCAACAGCGATTCTGTTGCAGGCGACCACATTTGGACATGCCAACAACAGCTTGTGGTTGATAACGGTGCAAATACATGGGAATGGGGCGTTAATGATACCGACCATAACTGGGTAGCGGGCAACTGGCAATTTACAGTTACCGATACCAATGCCCAAACTCAAAGTTGGGAAGTACCCGTGTCGCCGGCACTCGTCATCAACGAAATTATGTACAACTCTCCGGGTGCCGACGAAGAATGGATAGAACTATACAACAATTCTAGTCAGACCATTAGCCTCGAAAATTGGAAAGTTCTAGATAACAACGCTTCTCATAGCCCTATTATTTTTCCCGCCGGATATACTATTGAACCCGACAGTTTTTTTACTGTAGAAGTTGCTACCAACGGCAATTTCCCATTTACACCCGACTACGACGGAAGCGGGCATTTTTCTCTTGGCAACAGTGGCGATGCCGTACGTCTGTGGAATGCCAACGGCATTTTGGTTGACATTGTCAACTACGACGATAGTCCACCTTGGCCTACCGCTCCTGACGGAAATGGACCGTCGCTTGCTTTGATAGATCCTTCCGAGGATAATAGCTTGGCTTCGAGTTGGGATGCCAGCGACCAAGACGGTGGTACGCCCGGTGCAATAAACTTCCCACCCATACCTTTTATTACAGTAATTACACCCAATGGCGGTGAAAATATTACGCAAGGCTCCGACTATGAAATTACTTGGTCGTATGGCTTTTGGAACGGTAATGTGGAAATAGATCTTCAAAAAGGGAACAACAGTCCGCAACTACTTGCTTATAATGTTCCACTTCAGGATACTAGCTGGATGTGGCATGTGTTTGATAATCAGGAAATAGGTGACGATTATAAAATTTTAATTTATGATATTGATTCAGCAGACCCGGGCGACAAAAGCGACACTGCTTTTTCAATTATCGAACCGTATGTAATTCCTGATCTGGTATTTACCGAAATTATGTATAATCCGCCCGAAACGGGTAACGACTCTCTCGAATTTATTGAAATTTATAATAACGGCAACGATACGGTTGATATGAAAGGATTTTCGTTTGCTCACGGAGTCAATTACACCTTCCCAAGCATAACGGTTTATCCTAACACATTTTTACTTGTATCAAAAGATTCAGTGGCCATCTTAAATACTTTTGCTGTAAATGCATGGCAATGGACAAGCGGTAGTTTGAGCAATAGCGGAGAAGATATCGAACTTGTTGATAGTTTAGGTAATCAGGTGGATAATGTTGATTACGATGATCAACTACCTTGGGATACCCTTGCCGACGGATACGGCCCGTCGTTAACACTTTGCAATCCCAACCTTGATAATTCTGTGCCGCAAAACTGGACACATTCAGTACATTTTGCAGCTGTTAATGCCGCCGGCGATAGCATTTGGGCAACACCTGATTCAGTATGTCAAGTACTTTTGATGGCTGCTTTCTCGGCCGATACTACACTTGTTGTAATAGCCGACAGTGTGCTATTTACCGACCAAACTACCGGTAATCCCAGCTCGTGGACGTGGACATTCGATGGAGGTACACCGGCAAGCTTTGTAGGACAAAACCCACCTTATATATATTACAATATTGCCGGCCGCTGGGATGTAATCCTTGTTGTTAGCGACGGAACTAACAACGACACAGCTACATACCCTGACTATATTTGGTCGGGGGTGGCTCCGGTTGCCGATTTTGTAGCTGACGAAACGACAATTCTTGTTGGTAACTTTGGTAATTTTTCAAGCCTGTCAACCGGTGATAGTTTAACCTATTCATGGACTTTTGCAGGAGGAACACCCCATACTTCAGCCAACGAAAATCCAACAGTTTATTATTACATACAGCTTGATACAACTTATAATGTCTCGCTTGTAGTTAATAATATTTTTGGCACCGATTCGCTTACAAAACCCAACTACATTCATACAATACCATCGGGTATTGACGAAAATAATCGGGATGATTTGTTGATGTTCCCCAATCCTGCTAAAAATGTTCTTTATATTTCCAACAATCTGAAAATTCCATTAAAAGTAAGCATAGTTGACCTTACCGGTAGAGAAATGTTGAAACAATCTATCACCTCCGACAAAAACAAACTTAACATCAGTAAACTGAACAAAGGTGTTTATCTTGTAAATATAATAGACCCCGTTAGCAAAACGGCAATAACCAAAAAGTTAGTTATAAATTAATGCTTTTTTAAAAAAATTATTCTTAATTTTACGATTAAACTCATAAAAATTATAACAATGAAAAAATTATTATTCTTTATCACAGTTATCGCCTTTGGACTGATATCTTTGCATGGAGTCAGCCAAAATTTGGTTCAAAACGGCGGCTTAGAATCATGGAACAATTCAACAACACCAACCGGTTGGGATATTTATGATAACATTTCACAGGAAAGCACTCAAGTTCATAGCGGTGCATATTCTGCATCTCACGAATCCGCTTCGAGTTCAAAAAAGCTCAGTCAAGACATTGATAGTATTGTCGAGGGACAACAATATCACATTATTTATTATTACAAAGACAACGATCCTAATGCACGCACACGGATATGGTCGTATTGGATGCAAGACGGAAACTATCTTGATGCCGATGCCAATGTTTTGCGTCCGGCAACTTATAGCCAAGATAATTCAGAATGGCAGGTATTTGATGTAACGCTTACCGCTCCGGCAACAGCTAACGAGTTCCGCTTTGAAGTAAGAGTTTATAAACAAGATAATAATATCGGCGGCCATGTTTATTATGATGATTTTTCGATGCAAACCGACAATACTATTTATCCGGAGCCATCGAATTATCCTAGCGGTTTTACTGCTACCGCTAATGGTATTAATATCAATTTGGCTTGGACAGATGCCACAGGTAATCAGATACCAACAGGCTATTTGATTAAAGGTGAGATGGTTACAGATCGAGGCTGCGAACCTCCTGTTGACGGAATACCCGTAGCCAACGATCTTGACTGGAGCGACAGTAACGTGGCTGTTAATGTTTCTTACGGCGACGAATATTATACTTTTGAAAGTTTGGTTCCCAATCAAGCCTATAATTTCTGTATTTTTCCTTATACCAACGGCGGTGCCAATATTGATTACAAAACCGGCGGCACTGTTCCCGAAGATTCGGCTACCACTGCCAATGTTACCATAATAAACAGCGAAAATTTTGATAACGGTTTGGGTACTTGGACACCGAATAATGTTCATGGCGACCAAGAGTGGAATCAATCTACCTATGGCAACAAAACATTTGCCAAAATGTCGGGCTACGATTCTGGTAGCAGTTTTGCCAACGAAGATTGGCTCATTTCACCGGCTATGAATCTATCTACTTACCAAACTGTTATCTTCACATTTACTTCATCCACCAAATATAACGGTAATCCTTTACAACTATTTTATTCTACCGATTATGATGATGCCGGAAATCCCAACGATTTTACTTGGACCGAAATTACAAATCAAGCTAGTTGGTCGGACGGTAATTACAACTGGATTGAATCGGGCAACGTATCGTTAACAAGTTATGTTGCTAACGGGTTTTATCTTGCATTTAAATATACTTCCACCAATGATGCATCAGCTGCATGGGAAGTGGACGGCCTGCTTGTTTCGGGCATTAAAAATGTTGGAGTTTCAGAAAATAAACAGAACAACATCGCTTTTTATCCTAATCCTGCAACCGACCATATTGTAATAACTGCCGAAGACAACGCAACCGTGCAACTATTCGATCTGACAGGTAAGCCCCTTGAAAACGTTGCTATTGTAAAAGGCGAAAACTATATTCCGTTGAACAATATAACCAAAGGGCTTTATATACTTCAAATGAAATCTAAAGGTCATACTTTCATAGCCAAACTTATGGTAAAATAATATTTATTGACCGGTAAATGTTCGAATTGAATTCGTCTTCTATACTCCTGCGATTCAAAAAAAATCGTAGGAGTTTTTGCTTTTCGCAAAAAATTGTAATTTAAGTTCTGAACTTTCGGCCCATCTATTTTAATTGTCATACATTTACAATTATCGTATAGTAAAAAGAAATATTCGTAATTATGGTAATTTAAACGGTTTTACAAAAAATAAACGAATATTTAAAATGCATGTTTTCAGAACATAATCCCGGTATGGATTAAATATTTGTAGCCATAGATTTTAACCAACGACAAAAAAAGCAAAACTCAAATGTTGGTAAATTTTTATCAGCAAAATGCCAAAAATCATTACAAAATTAACATTTAACCAAATAGATAAACATAGAGCGTAAATAATAAACTACCCCGAAGCAGAGCCTCAAGGAATGCTTTTGATTAAATTTATAAAGCAGTCAATTTTTTTAATACGAAATGGATTATGGATGATCCTCATTTCTGATACTTATACCATTTGGATTATTGCTATTCGATAACTTTATTTAATAACTTAAATTCAAGAAAGAAAATTTTCGCTACTTTATTTTACATTCATCCGCCAAGCATTTATTCTTTAAGCAAATTAATATATTGTTGTACTTCGTTGCTGTCGTTGCTTTTTTCCGAAAGTAGTTGTTCAATAGTTTGCAACTGATTTGTAATGTATTCAAGACCCTCACGGTGAGTTTGTTCAATACTGTGGTTGATTTTTGTGCTTAACTGAGAAACAAGACGATGCAGATTTTTTTCAACTTCGGCGGGCAATTGTTTTTTGAAATAGTTATGAAAATAATTACGAAACAGAAACATAGGTATCAGAAACCAAAGTAAATCAATATGACTTTCGAAAGCCCACGAAACCATAATGTCAGGCTTTTTCACTTGATCAATCTTTACTTTAAAATCATCGTCGGGCATTGATATTCCAAGAATCTTTTCGAGATTGTGATTGAGACGTTCACGAAACAATTGGCAATAGTTGTTGAAATGTTTTGCCGCTTTTTCCGACAAGGCATTGGAAAAAGGCCGCAACTCCTTTTCGAAACTGCTAAGATGTTCAATCATACTTTTTTTTATCCAATCTTCATATTGCCTCGACAATTTGCTAAGATTGCCTTGCCAGCCGGCAAAAGCATTTTCAAAGTCATTGGTAAGTATTCGGATCATACGACTTTGGTTTTTGTCCACAATTTCCGATTCTAATGCAGTGCGGGTAGTGTCAAGATAGTTTTGAGCTATAAAATGCAATTCCTGTTTTATGTAGTTAAGCTTTAGCTGTTCGTCGATAATTTTGTCTTTCAATTCGTTACGTTCGGCTTGCTCTTTTTGCCTAACACTAAGACTAATAGAAAGATACGATATTGTAAGCTGCTGCAAATGCCTTTGTTTATGTTTGAAAATTTGCTCTTTCGCAAGGACATGATGGCTGTTGAGATGTTGCAGTAGTTTTTGTTCGATAGATTGACGACAACTTTTGGTATTTTTTTCGACGGAATAAGTAAAAACGGGTAATTCTTTTTTAAAATTTTCGAGACTTTTTTGTTTAACAAATTGTTTAACTTCTTGTAGCTCACGTTCGTGTATTAGGTCGGTTTTGCTAAGTATAAAATATACTTCGGGACTTTGTTCAAGTGCCGATTCGGTAAGTTGCCTGTCGTTGTCGGAATAGGCTTGTCCAGCATTAATAACCACAATAGCCGCACCAATACGGCTAAACCAGTTTTGTGTAACCTTGGTGTTGTGTTTAAAAGCACTGCCAAGGCCAGGAGTATCAATAAAGCGTATGTTTTTATAATTTGCAAGCTCTCGAACAAAAATATCTACAAGATAGACACCCTTTTTGTTTTCAGGATTTTCTTTTTCGGTGATAAAAAGAGGAAGCTCGTCGAGGCCGATTTCCATTTGCTCGTTCGATAGTGTAGTAACAATTACCTTTTCGTATTCGCCAAAAGCCATACGAGTGATGATGGCCGTTACCGGCAATACCCCAACGGGAAGTAATTTTCTGCCAATCAAGCTGTTGAGAAGCGAACTTTTGCCAGCTTTGAATTGTCCGAGAACAACAAGATCAAGTTGATTTTCTTCGTTTTCAAATGTTTTAAGGTGCCTTATTTCATCAAGAATATTAACATAAGAAAAGCGAATGGCTGTTTTTTCGATGTTTCGCAACAGAGAGTTCATAATATCAAATGTTTTTAACTTGTGTATCTTCCTTATACCAATCGGGCAACCCTGTAAGAAATCCTTTGGTCAGTTGATAAAATATTTCGGGGGCATCAACATGAACCCAATGTGAAGTTCCGGCAACGGCTACAATTTCGGCATGCGGAAAATTCTGGCGAATTTGCCCGTAATCTTCTAACAAAATATAATCGGATGCGCCTCCTTTAATAAATAATGTAGGCTTTTCAAATTTTTCAACAATTTCTATTGCATTGAACATGTCATCAAGGTTGGCTTCGATACCATTGATGTTCAGTCGCCATTCGAAACCGTTTGCGTCGTCGCGATACAGATTTTTCAACACAAACTGCCTGACACGTTCTTGGGGAATTAAAGGTCGCAACTGCTCTTCCACTTCCCGACGATGAACAATTTTCGACAAATCGACAGTGCATATCGCATTGATAATATTTTTGTGCATCGTCCTTTGTGGATATGCTTTTAAGCTAATATCAACAACTATCAATCTTTTTACAAGATGTGTGTTTTCGAGAGTAAAACGCATTGCTACTTTACCACCCATAGAGTGTCCGAGCAAAATAGGATTTTCTATTTTGTGCTCATCAATAAAGTCGAAAAGGTCGTCGGTGAGCACAAGATAGTTGAAGTTAACACTATGAGGCGATTTTCCGTGGTTGCGTTGGTCGACAATAAAAACCTCAAAACCTTCTATAGCAATACGGCGCGCAAAACTTACCCAGTTGTCGGACATTCCGAATAATCCGTGTAAAATTAATAGCGGCTGATCCCCTACTTGTCCATATTTTCTGTAAAACAACTGCATTACGAAAATTTTCGGGCAAAAGTAGGCTTTTTTGAAATTGATAGGTCAGATTGAATTATTAGATTATCAACTTGCCACATGAAATGAAACACTTGCCAAATGAAATTTGAAGCGCTATAATATTTCTCTACGGTAAGGCGCGATTACACTACAAAAGATGGGAAGTTTTAATGAGGCCAAGTCGGTCAACGCGCAGGCAGTCACAAAGACTTTTAGCTGATGGTTAGGGCAAGATGCTTGAATTTCATTACAAATGCGGAAATAAATCCTAATAAAATAAATAGAAATCCCAAATATTTTCCCCTTTTCTTTAATGAGCTGTAATCTTTCAAGAAATAGCTTAACACTCACGATCAACGATAACGCAATTCTCCTTGGTACGTCAAAATATTATCTCGCCACAATATCACGTCAAAATAGTGAAATTGCGGAATATTTCTTTCCCTTTTTGTTTTGGCTTCTTTCATTATCTTTGCCGGTAATGATTTATCCTGAAAACTTTGAACAAAAGATAGGGTTTAGCGAAATCATAGGGTTAATTAATGATGCCTGTATCAGCAATTTAGGGCGATACTTTGTATCGAAAATGCATTTTTCCTCCAAACCGGAGGTGATAGAAAAGTTGCATAGACAGGTGTCGGAATTTCGCCAAATGCTTGATTTGGGAAAACCTTTCCCTATTAGCGGCTATTTCGATTTGCACGAAGAATTATTGCTATTGAAAACCGAAGGTTCCTATATTTCAAAAGAAAACCTTTTCGACTTAAAAACATCCTTGACAGTAATTGGAGAAATTCTTAGACTTTTTAAAAATACAGAGGAAGGGCAGTTTGCCGAATTAAAAGTATTGGCCGCACGATTTGAATTCCCATCGGACATCTTGAAAGAAGCGGCAAAAATTATCGACGATAAAGGAGAAATAAAAGACAATGCCTCTACAAAATTGAGTGATATACGTAAGCAACTACAAAATAAACGGCTACAGATTACAGGTGAAACGCGCAAAGCTTTTCACAGGGCAAAAAAAGCGGGATACTTGTCCGAAAATGCCGAAATAACAATTCGCAACGGTCGTGCGGTAATACCCGTAAAAGCTTCCGATAAAAGGTCTGTAAAAGGTTTTATCCACGATGAATCGGCAAGTGGACAAACTATTTTCATTGAGCCTGTGGTTTCTTTTGAAATGAATAACGAAATTATAGAATTCGAAAACGAAGAACGCCGCGAAATATTGAAAATACTAATACTGTTTAGCAATTTGTTGCGACCTTATTTATTAGAATTGACCGGTGCTTACCACTTTTTAGGCTTGATGGATTTTATACGAGCAAAAGTGTTGATGTCTAAAAAAATAAATGCTTTTTCCCCGGTTATTACCCGTCGAAAAGAGTTAATGTTACACAAAGCCGTACATCCGCTACTTTTTTTGTCGCATAGAACTAACGGCAAACAGGTAGTTCCGCTAGACCTCAATCTTACTATCAAAAATCGTATATTAATGATTTCCGGTCCCAACGCAGGAGGCAAATCGGTTTGTATGAAAACATTGGGATTATTACAATACATGTTTCAATGTGGTATTCCCATATCAGCTTCTCCCGATAGCAAGATTCCCGTTTTCGAGCATCTGTTTCTTGATATCGGCGACGAACAATCGCTCGAAAACGATTTGAGCACGTACAGTTCACATTTGTTGAGCTTGAAATTTTTTCTTAGTAATGCCAACACCAAGAGCCTTATTTTAATTGACGAATTCGGAACGGGAACAGAACCTCAATTGGGTGCCGCCATTGCCGAAGCTACATTAGAACAACTAGCGCAAAAAGAAACTTTCGGCCTTATTACCACTCATTATACCAGCCTTAAATTAGCAGCCGATCGTATTCCCGGTTTGATAAACGGGGCCATGCTTTTTGACAAAGAAAAAATGCAGCCGTTGTATCAATTGCAAACCGGAAAACCAGGTAGTAGTTTTGCTTTAGAAATTGCCCGGAAAATAGGCTTTCCACAAGATATTTTAAATCGTGCAAAGAAAAAAATCGGAGTAAAACACTTTCGTTTCGATACACAACTTCAACAAATGGAGGAAGACAAGCTACTGATTAAAAAAAAGCAAGCCGAAATCGTTGTTAAAGAACAACAATTGGCTTTGTTAACCGAAAAATATACACATCTTCAAAAAGAAATAGAATCAAATAAAAAGAAAATTATTAGAGACGCCAAAGTCGAAGCACTCGAAATTTTGAAGCAATCGAATCGTGAAATTGAAAAAACCATTCGCGAAATCAGAGAAACTAAAGCCAACAAAAACAAAACCAAAGTAATTAGAGAACAACTCGAAATAAAAAAAATCAGCCTTGAACAACAACTGATTAACGAAACGGCAAATCCGTATCGACCAAAGTCAGCTAAGGAAAATCAAGAACAATATAAAAAAAACCATATGGATTCACTTAAAGTAGGTGATTTTGTGGAAATTGAAAATATAGATGTCGTGGGGCAGTTGCTAAATATCGAAGGCGACGACTGTTTTGTAAATGTAAATACAGTGAGACTGAAAATAGGCAAGGAAAAACTGAAAAAGTCGGATAAAAAACCCAAATTCACCAAACAAAGAAATGCAACGGGAATTATAAATGATTTAAATCAAAAAGTTGCCGACTTTGGACTTTCGATCGACTTGCGCGGTAAACGTTCCGAAGAAGCAAAGGAGTTACTTACGCATTATATCGACGATGCAATTCTATTGGGTATTAAAGAGGTAAGTATTTTGCACGGAAAAGGATGGGGCATTTTGCGTGAAATTATTCACGAATATTTGCAAACAGTTAATGAAGTTCAACATATCAGCAACGCACCGGTGGATAGAGGGGGAGCTGGTATTACCATAGTGGTGTTTAAATAATATATTGAGTACGAGTAAACAATCCTCCTTCTAAGGAGGTGGGCTTTGGTTTGTCCAAATAAGAGATTTTTAAGCATCTTCTATTTTTTTTAATATAGAATTACCTGTTAACAACTTTAGAATCTTGAAGTTTTAATGTACCTTTTAAATCGCAAGTCGTTAATTGATGTTCATCATTCAGTTTAATCAACAAACAAAAAGATATAGCCAAAAGAACATTACCACGCACAAAGAATGTGATTTTTCTTTTTGAAGTAAATATTGAAAGTATATAGACACGGCGTTATCGTTGATAAAAAAAACCTTTTAGAATTCATAAGAATACCTTACTTTTGCCGCTCAATGGGGAAAGGATGTTTTATCCTTATCTATTACGTCAATAGCGTACAATATATAAATAAGGGACTTATATCGTTTGACTTTTGGGCAGAGTGATTTTCGGCGTGCATTGTGCAAAACAAGGACTACAAAGAAATTGAAGCACTTTTTGATAATAACCTAAAAATAGGAAAAATAATTGTGAGCAACAATCGTTTGCTTTCCGATAGCTTCGGAATAAAAAATATTCCATATTTCATTTTGTTGAAATACGGCAAACCTATAATGCAAATGCATAGTTTTGGGAACAAAGAATATCTTATCAATGAATCTGATCTAAAAAAGTTTTATGACGTTTTTTAGCAACTTTTACCCCCTCATGCCCTAAAGAGGAAATTGTTGAAAATCAGCGAATATTATAGAAATCAGGAAAACTTTGATTTTTAATATTTACCCATATTTACCTTTTTTGGATCGGCTCATCAATAAAATTAAAAAGAACATACAATGAATTACCTTTTTTTGATAATACTCAGCCTTTTTGTTGTCGTTTTGATTTATGCTTTTTATAAAAGATATAAAATAATGGCAGGTTTAAGGAATTACACCGAAAGCGATAAACTGGTTATTTTAACTGACGCCATATTTTATAAGCAAACGAAGAGAGGGGTGAGCCTTGTCGATTTTTGGGCAGAAAGGTGCACCCCGTGTAAAATTCAAGGTCCCATTGTAAGTCAGCTTGCCGATGAAATTGGCGACAAAGCTAAAATTTGCAAATTTGACGTTAAAAATAATCCACATATTTCAAAGGAGTTGAACATTAGAAATGTCCCGACGATTATTATTTTCAAAGACGGAAAAGCTATTAAACGGTTCGTAGGTGTAAAAACCAAATCGGTACTGTTGAAAGCTATAAAAGAGGCATTGCTGTAATGTTTATTAACCAATTGCAATAATACGGCAACACGTTAGTAGTGGCAGTTCGCAACGGGCACAGGTGATGTGGAGTAAGACAAAGAGCAACCGCCGGAAGCTCCTTATATAGCTTACTCTATTGGGCCAACGAGCTAATAGCTACCGCTTCCGTCCATTCCGCAGTTCGTAAACTCAAATATCTTGCCTATGTCAGCTAACGCTCCATGCTAAGAAGATATAAGCTTTGGAAGCAGTGAGGATATTTGCGATTTTTTTTGTTACGATGAACACAAAGCCCACCGCAATTAAAACGGGTTTTACTTTACACTTTCTGTTCATAGCAAGGTCTGTGTCATTTATTTTACCAAAAAGTAGCAACGAATATAGATATTTATAAAA
>QIKE01000084.1 GCA_003232915.1 Bacteroidota bacterium
CGAATTTAGTGGAATACTGTTTTATTGTGTAATTATTAAATTGCCGGAAGTCGGAAGAAAATAGCATCTTAATAGACAGTAACCGGTATCAACAATAAAATTGTTAGCTATTTTAAGGATGAAAAATCTTCTATCTTCGATCTCCTGTCTTCAGACTTACAACTTTTGACTTTAGAATCTACCCACTAAAATAGTAGTAAAACCATTTTTCAATTGTCAATGTTTAAATGGGAACTGAATGCAAATAGAGCGTTATTTCCAAAAATATTTTTATTGATATTGTTTCATATCAAAATATTTTCTATTTTTGGGGATAAATTGGTTTCTAGTGTAATTCAATCCGTTTGGCAATAAAAATCAGTCCCAATGTTGAAAATTAACAATCATTTGCTCGAAGGCGAAAAGACAGCATTTATAACTTCACCCAACAAAAGCGGCAAATTTATACAGGGTTTACCCGATACGCTGATTATCCATTTTACAGCAGGGCCGAGTGCGTTGTCGGCCATAAACACCTTCACCAACCCTGCATACCAGGTATCTGCACATCTTGTGGTTGATTACGATGGAAGTGTAACCCAATTAGTTCCGTTTGACGAAATTGCTTGGCATGCCGGCGTAAGTTCGTGGGGAGGACGAACAGGTTTCAACAAATATTCTATCGGGATAGAAATTGTAAACCCTGGCAACCTAACCAAAGTTGGCAATGAATATCAGGCATGGTACGGAACAAAATACCCTGCTGCTAAGGTTATTAAAGCGGTTAATCGTAACGAAACCAAAACTCGTTTTTGGCATATTTTTAGTCCTGATGAGATAGAAAAAGCTATGGAACTCTGCCGGTTGCTTACCGATACCTATAATATAAAATACATTTTAGGACACGAAGAAATTGCTCCACAACGTAAACTTGACCCTGGTCCAGCTTTCCCACTCAACCGTTTGCGCGACAGGATATTAAATGGACGCAAAGACAATGGAAACGATGGCACGCTACCTGTTATAGGAAAAGTAATAGCTACGAAACTGAATATTCGTGAACTCGCCGATACCCAATCGGCCAAAGTAGCCAAAGCGCTTGTCAATGGTACACAGGTAGAAATATTCGACTCAAAAAACGGCTGGTATAAAGTGGCGGTAAAAGTTACAGGTTGGGTATCGGGAAAATATATCGAAATCGAAAATTGATAAATCCATGAAAAGCTGGTTAGTTATCGTTGTTATTATAGCTTTACTAGTCCTTGTAGGATGGTTGCAAAGTCTCGGCTATTTCGAGTTCGACTGGAAACCGCTTACCATTTTGTTTGCAGCACTTGCAGGTCCTTTTAAAATGCTTACGAAATTTTTTAGCAGTAAAGGCAATCAGCTCCAAGACATTAGCCGAGTTCATGAACAGGAACGCATAGCCGAAAAAGAATATGCCAACCGTCTTGATAATGAAATTGAGCTACGCAAAGGCAGGATTCAATTACTTGAAAAAGATGTGGAGTTACTTGATGCTCGCATCGAAACGCTCGAAATACGCAAGGCAGCCGTTGGTATAGAAGTGAAAAACATGACTGCTGACCAAAAGAAAAAACAATTTATCGAACTTTTCGGACAATAAAAACAAACCGGATGATGAAAATACTATTCACACTATTGATTTTGATAACTCTTTCTTTTACAGGGAGAGCACAAAATACTTACCCTGTTCAAATTGAAAAAGGCAGTTCGAAAACCATAGGCGATATGCAGCACAATTTATGGGTAATCACTGAAACACAGATGGACTCGGCTATTACAACGGCTTTGCGGGCAAATGTTAGCGACAGTTTATTATTATTACTTCAAAAAAAAATTAAAAAACTTAAAAGCAAAGATTTGGAAAGAATAGCAATAAACGATACCCTTCGAAATGGCTATCTGCACTACAAAGACAAATGGTTAGTGAGTGATAAAAAACTCGAAAAAACCGAAAAAAAATTGATAAAACAAAAGCGATTGAAATATATCTTCGGTAGTGCTGGTATTGTTGTGGGCTTTTGTTTGATTTTCCTGTTTCATTAACACAAAAAATTAACAAAATGAACAAAGAATTTTTTTCTATATTAGTGGTTTGCGCTTTTATCCTTTGGATGACAGGCGTAGTTATTCTCTTTGTGATTTTATTAAAAAAATATACTTTCGGAAAATGGGATGCAGCCCACCCCAATCCGCATTTTGGAGAGACTATGGCTATTCCACGTGGTTTTTTTCGCAGTACACTTACGCTGTCGCTTTTGTTTTTTATGATACTTTTTTATGTCGGTGATTTTTATTTCGATTTCGGTAGTGGAAAACTTAACGAGATTACCACCGCATTCGAGATGATGCTAACCTTTTATTTCGGTGCCAAAGTAATGCACCACCTTGCCAGCAATGACAAAAACAAAACGAAGGCACTTGTTGAAGAACTCAAAGCCGATAACGAAGTTGCTATCCCCGAAAATAAGGGCGACTTTAATGATAATGAAGCTGTTGGATAAAGAAAACAATATACGATGTTTTTTTAAGTCTTAGGCTTAATCCAAAAATAGTTTGATTTCAACTTGAAATACCATATCTTTTAAGCGTAGTAATGTTGTGTTGACTTTTTTGTTTGTTAAGATAAATTGAATGATGAATATCAATTAGAAAATCACGATTTAAGAGGCAAATTAAAACTTCAAGATTTTAGAATAGTTAATCGGTGTCCTATATTAAAAAATAGAAGATGGTTAAAAGTTACCTATGGTAGCAAACCAAAACCACCTTATAAAAAGCTGGAATATTTACCGGTTATACCCTTCGGTTCAAGGTTTATAACGTGAATCTTTCAGTAATTTTTGTGCATCTTTCATTTTAAATAGCTGATGCAAACTAGTGTGGGAAAAACGTTGCATATAAGCACTTACAATTTGCCAGCCGAGATAATTTGCAATTGCCGGTGGTGAATCATTACCGAATCCTTTGGTAAATGGCCCTGCTTGAGTTAATTCGTTAATAGCCATATAATCTGTTGAATACAGCATTTTATTGGCAATTAAAAATGCCCAGACGTCTTGTTTGTGTTCCTCAATCCATTTCATTTGTCGACCGGTATAACAAATTTTTAAACTGTCGGGGAAATTGGGAAGTACCGCATCAAGAAAATAAAGCAGTTTCCCATTTTCTATCATTTTGTCAAGTAGCGTTGAGGTTCGTCGATTCGATTTGAAATCGGTAAGATAAAGGGTTCTCATTACATCGGGAACAATGTTTTTGGCCTGCATACAACGAGTCTTGTAGCGGGGAATATTTAGGGCGGCATATAGAGGATAACTTGGACCAAGATAGTCGTCAAGGGCAATTATCAATACCGAATCTTGTTTTATCACCGGTTGCTCAAAATATAAATCGGATATGTAAGTGTAAACAGTAGGCAAACTGTAATTAGGAAAGTAATATTTAAGGTGCGCAAAGGCGCTGCCAAGAAGTTTTTCCTGTTTTGTAAGTTCGGGATATATTGCAAATGTTTGTTTTGCAATTCGGATAATTTGTGTGTCGGCTACATAATCATAAAGTTTTTTCACATTAGCGGTATCGTCAAGGTCGGCATCAAGGAAGTATGGGAATGACTTTTTTAATGCTTTTAATGAAGTGGCAAAATCCATTGTGTCAGCCTCAAACAGTGCTTTGCCATAACGATGAATCGTAAGCATTATTTTCGGTAGCTTCGAAACGGCTACTTCAGGTTTTTTTCTGCCCGATTCGCTACATGACGATAAAAACAAAAATCCTATAAATAAACTTAATAATGCAATATGTCGAATAAGTATATCTTTCATGTATTTCTCAATAAAAAATGGTAGCACAAATGTACTTACATTTTAATTTGAAAAAATGTTGTTTTTTTAATAAAAAACATTTAATTTTAAACTAATTTTGCGTTTTTTAAATTAGCTTATTTTCTTGAGAGGCTAAAAAAATTAAACTTGTTTTGAAAAGATTTTTTTTCGCTACGAATCGCATACTTAAGGAAAATGCTTTTGTTTTGGGTTTGTATTTGGTGCTTTTGTTTGCCGGTGAAATTGTAACAATTTTTTATTCTAAAGAAAACTTGCATATTGCTATTAATCAACTGAATACTCCTTTTTTAGATTTGTTTTTTAAGTATTTTACTTTTCTCGGCAGTGGCTGGACGATATTGGTTTTGTTTGTCGTGTTTATGTTTGTTAAAGTAAAGTATGCTTTGAGCTTTCTAACAGGAAATATCATCATTACACTGATAGTTCAGGGACTTAAACACTTTGTTTTTTCCGATGCTTTGCGTCCTGCTGCTTATTTAAAAAACATAAGTAATTTGCACTTTGTTTCGGGAGTTGAGTTAAATATTGCTTACAGTTTTCCTTCGGGACATTCGGCTACAGCTTTTGGCATTTTTATGATGTTGATATATATTACTAAAAATCCAACAATAAAATTTTTATGGTTAACTATTGCGCTGTTAACGGCTTTTTCGCGAGTTTATCTTTCACAACATTTTTTTCAGGATATATTGGCAGGGTCGTTAATAGGAGTTGCTTGTATGTTCCTTACGGAGTGCTGTTTTGAACGTTATTATCTGAAATCGAACTAACCCAAAAGTAACATACAGCGTTGAAACTTTATTTTCGTTTGTAAACCGAATAAATAATTTTTCGGTTTTTATCGGTAGTGTTCAAATGAAAAAGTTTAGTAAGGCCGGCGTTGTCGTCAAGCGATTTTTTTGATATATCTTGTTCAACAACGGCAAACCAATTCTCCCAAATAATTATATCACCTTGTTTTGTCTTTTTCATATAATCTTTAGTTAACTCTATTCGTTTGTTCACGTCAAAATGATCAATATTCAGTGCTTTGCTCAAATATGGGTGTGCATAGACAAAGCGGTGATTAGTACCCAAATTTTTTTGAATATAACTCGCTACCTCATTTACGGCTTGTTGATCGACCGACAGATTCATTTCGCTTTTCCAGTGTATGGCTGACGGATTTGACGTAAAAGGAAAAATTAAGATGTACGTAATGAAAATGCCTTGAGCAACTAATTTTACGCTTTTATTATTCCTGAAAATATTTTCCGTAAGTAAATCAAAACCCAAAAGAGAAATAATTGCTACTAAAGGAATAATACTTATCATTACTCTTATCAATCCCATGGAGTTAAAAATTCCGAGATACCAAAATAAGCTGTGAGCAATAAAAAATGATAAAAACCCGAGAAAAACCAAAATGAATATTTCAGAGGATATTTTCTTTTTTATCAACTTAATGATAATACTAACAAAGCCAAACCAAAACAAAATGTAAATGGGTACGCCCGTAATAGTAATTAGGTTGGTTACAAAATGAAACGGTTTGCCGCTACCATAAGTGCTACTAAGTCGTGCATATGGGATTCTGTCGAAAATCCATAAAAAATCGTGATAAACAAAAAAACCGGTAATCGAATACACAATATGACCTACAAGCAATAAAGGTAGGATTTTCCATTGTTTTTTCCATAAAAAATATAATCCGAAGATACCAAGAATTATAAGCCCTTCGGAACGGACAAAAGGAAGAAACGAAACAATAATGCTTGCGCTTATATATTTGTGTTTCAGGGTTAAATAAAGACTTATGATGACAAACAACGCAAATAGAGGTTCGGTAAGTCCCGAAAAAGTTAGCACAAAATATAATGGGGAAAATATTAAAATGATAGCGCTGACGGTTGCATTTTTAAGGTTCAACTTTTGAGCTGTTTTGTAAGTAAAAAAAATTGTAAATAGAGATGCCGTTGAATTAAAAACCTTTACTCCTGTAAATCCAAACTGTGCAAACGGACTAACTAATAATACATAAATGGGTTTTGCCCAATGGTTAAAGAAAAGTTCAGGATGCTGGAAAGCAAATTTTGCAAATAAAAAATGTAAAATACTGTCGCCGTCACCACCCGTACCATTAAAAAATAATATTGTAAAAACAGCTGCTATTACATAAAAAGATAGTATAATGAAGATGAAATTTTTTTTTGCAATGTCTTTCAACCCTGTTTCACTCGCTTGATGTTTTCCCATACCCATATTGTTAATTAATACTGATTTCGGTGTTTCCTAATATCAATTTTTTCTATTTACAAAGTAAATGAAAAATGCATGATCAAATTCCTTTAGTTTAAAAGAATATCTGTTTTGTCGTTTTGTTGCTTGCCATTGAATAAAACCATAATGCAGCCGTTTCTGCATTTGTAATGCCCGTACAAGTTGTGCTTAAAAACCTGTTGCTGACATAATTAGCCGGTCATTCTCACGGGTAAACTTTTCTTTTAAAACAAGCTGTATCAATGTCCTTTTTTATACTATTCAACCATTGTTCCATCAAAAAGCACAGGTTTGCAAGGAGAGGAAGCGTAATATTAATGAACGGATTGTAGATATCAAACTTATTTAATGCTTATTGGAAAACGCTAATTTATTCGCAACGCGTGCTCTAAGGATTAATCATTTGCATTAGTAATCTCCGAGTATCACAGCGTTACAAGTATAGAACGTAGTTTTTTCTGGCTTTGCTCTATAAAAATAGGGGAAGTTCTTGTTGACTTTAACTACGAGAAGATTGCTTGCTCCGGTCAATAAATTCTGCATTAACTTGATAAAGTTGACTAGGTTGACCGGCAACCTACTAATTATATGGCAATTTCGAAGTGGTAATTATTTATTCAAATAAATATAAGATTGTTCGACCTTACCGAACCTTTAATTTAATAATAAATTGCAATTTTATATTTACATCCCTTTTACCAAATTTGTGATTTAATTTTTGCAATAGTTGAAGCTTTTAAAAGATATTTCGAGAATTTCCCATTATCAAAAACTGCAATTATTACCTTTTTATCTTTCAAAATTTGTAACTATTCAATCGAAATGATATCGTTAACACATTGAGTATTACACAATTAATATTTTTAATATTTTTTATCCAAATCACAATAAAACGTTACTTACAGAATATCAATAAAATAAGATTTTATTATGATAAATTGTCAAATGTTTATTAAATCCATTTTATCGTATCATACTGAGTTCTATCATTATCAATCGGCTGAATAGTTACTATAAATTGAAAAACAAGTGATTGTTATGTCAATTTTTTTTGCAATTAATTAAATGTTATTTACCTGATGACCTGATTGTTAAAATGTTTTTTCCCAATTCTTAAAATAGGCTTTGATTTAAAAAGCATACAAGTGAATTAATTAAAGTAAGTTGAAAACGGCGAGTTGGCCATTTCAACAGATTTTTTGTTGATTGTTTCTTCAAATAAAGCAGCAATGTAAGATTTTAATCTTAGAATTATAGAAATAGCGTAATTTTGAATTTACTTGTGGATTTAAGGTATAACTATAATAATACCGAATAACTACCGGTTAGGGATGTTGGCATTAAAATATACAAGGTTAAGTTCTATTGCTATAATAGTACTCAAAAAAAAAATTACTTTTGAAAAAAATACCATAGAAACGATGAAAAAACTTTCAATAGGCATACTGTTTTTATTGTTTTCAATTAATTATCAAGTGTTTGCACAAATTAGCGGGCAGGCTAATTTCAACAGAATTGCCTTTTACAATGTAGAAAATTTTTTCGACATCTATCCCGACACTGTGCTTGGTTACAATCAATTCACACCAAATGGCGACCATCACTGGAACAAGAATCGCTATGCGACCAAAAAAAATCATATTTATAAAGTCATTGCTGCTCTCGGTGGTTGGCAGGGAGTTAGCATAATGGGGTTTGCTGAAATTGAAAACCGTTCGATACTCGAAGACCTTACGCAGAAAACCCCATTGAAAAAAGAGCACTACAAAATAGTTCATTTCGAATCGCATGACCATCGTGGTATTGATGTAGGATTGATTTACCGGCCCGACCGTTTTAAAGTGTTACATGCACACAAAATTCCGGTTATTGACAGTAACGACACAAACTTTCATACCCGCGACATACTGTATGTAAAAGGCTTATTACAAGGCGACACACTCAATATTTTTGTCAATCATTGGCCTTCACGCTACGGCGGATTGATGCGAACCATTCCGAAACGCAAATTGGCAGCTCATGTTTTAAAAAAAATTATTGATTCGGTTTTCCATCAAAATAAAATGGCTAACATCCTTGTTATGGGCGATTTCAATGACAGACCGGATGACGAAAGTATTCAAATACTCGAACGAGGTGCATCACCGTTTAGGCTTTATCCTCTAACTTACAAAACCTTATTTAATCTTTCACAAGGAAGTTTAAAACACAAAACCGAATGGGCGGTTTTCGATCAAATATTGGTGTCGGATGCACTGAAACGGGGTAGACAAAAACTACAAATCAGCAACAATAGTTTTATTATTTTTGACGCTGCTTTTTTACTGGAGAAAGATGAAAAATATCAGGGAATGACCACTGACAGAACTTACAAAGGTTTTACATATCATGGCGGTTTTAGCGATCACTTACCTGTTTATGTAGATATTGTAAAAAGTATAAGCCGATGACAAGAAAATACAGGTTATTAGTAATAGTTATTTTTATATTGCTATTACTTGGCGTAGCCACTGTGTATCGGCACAAAATTATTCAACATATGCTTTGCTATGCTACCGAAAAGCAAACCGGCGGAAAAGTAATTTTAAGTCTCGAAAAAACTTATCTTGACCTAACTACCGGAGACATTATACTAACGCATCCAGTTTTAAAATTCAATTCGGGAACAACCGATTCAACTTTTCTTCAAAGTATTGAATTCAAAATGATTGTAATTAAAAAGTTATCTTTTTTTAAGCTCCTTTTACAACGGCAGTTTTTCTGTGCAACCTTACAAATAGAGAAGCCGATGGTACATTTATTTAGAAAAAGTAGCAGGAAAAAAAATAGTCTGAACCGGAAACTATTCGATCCTTTTTTAATAATGAAAATTCTACATAGTCGCACTTTTGGAAATTTCGATTTGATTTTCGATATTGAGCATACCGGTATTAATTACGGAAAAGTTCATTTTTTTAATAATATGGGGCAAAAAAGCATCGGTTCTGCCAATTATTCTATTGCTATCGAAGGACTTAAAACGATAAAACAGAATGTTACGCGTAAAAACTTAGTGGTTTATACACGAATGAGTGCCGCATTA
This sequence comes from Bacteroidota bacterium, assembly GCA_003232915.1. Taxonomy (GTDB): domain Bacteria; phylum Bacteroidota; class Bacteroidia; order Bacteroidales; family F082; genus Sulfidibacterium. The sequence continues at coordinate 9,190 of QIKE01000084.1, forward strand.
AGCCATTTCCATTATTCTTTTCCTAAAAATCTCACCATCGAAATTGATACTGCAAGCTACCGTTCGGATAAAAAAGAACTGATTATGGAAAATTTTAAACTTCACCGAACCGAATCAGACATACCCCTCGTCGGCTTGAATAATTTCGAGGTAAAAAAAATGTATCTTTCGGGAGTTAAACTCGATCGAAAAGAAGCGTTCAATGCAAAAATTTTGCACTTTGGCAAACTGAAAATTGAGAATGCTTCGGTCGGCATTCTTCAAGTTGATACTTCTGATAATACTAAAGTTGACTCGCATATTTTTTCCCTGCTTTTCAAAATATTCGACCGGATTACCCTCGACACGGTGCTTATTCAACATCTAAATTATTGCGGAAGCATGCTTGGGGGCGACACAAACATTATTGCAAAAAATCTTAAAATTTTCGTTGAAAAAATTAAAATCGATTCAAATTTGATAACTAAAGGTTTCGGGAAAATCCAATTTAAAAGGTTGAGTTTCAATAGCGGACAAATTACAATCAAATTGCGACAACAAAAATTGCATCTCTACACAAAAAGCATTGTTTATTCCACACAATCTAAAAAGTTGATTTTAAACGATTTTGATTTGAAGAAAAATATCTTGAATTCAATACATTTGAAAGTCAAAGAAATTTCGGTTGACAAACTTTCGTTAAAAAAATGGCAACAAAACAAAAGACAGAAAATAAAGCTGCGACTGCTTTTGCCCGAATTGTCTCTTAAAATCGACCCGGTACTGCACGGACTCAACACCGGTTTCAACGATTATGTAAACATCAACCGATTGATTGTGCCCGATAGTCTTATTATTTCTAACGGCAAGGTTATTGTAAAAAACAAAAATTATTTTCTGAAAATCGACAGTATTAGCTGCATGATGGCCGGGTTTTTACCAAAAACACTTTTCGACAGCCTCCCCACTTTAACATTCGAGACGCTACAATTGAAAACCGGCACTCAGATTTTTAACGACAGTATCAATAATCTTTTTTATACCGGCAAACGAACAAAATGGGAACAACAAAATTTTATAGCTGATGCCATTCACCTTAAATTCAATAATTTTCGTCGAACTATTACTATGTTTCTTCCCCACATTGCTGTTGCAAAACCCGATATCAACCAACTAATTTTTCGCCGATTTTTAACTTGTTCGCACTTAACCCTTTGGCACCCCTACATTGCACTGAATTTTCCATCCGGTAAAGAAACGGAAACTTTTAAAAATGCGAAAGCTAAACCATTTAAAATGCTTATTGATAACTTTTTAGTAGATAAAGGAAAAGTCAGATTCTCGAAAACAAGTAATAACGATACTTTGTTGATTTCGGGAAATTTAGATTTTTCAGGTTCGGGTATTCGTTACGGTTTTGGAAACGGCAGGTCGATTATATCAGCAAAACAATGGAAAATAATGCTGGCCGAAGTTGATATCGAACACAATAAAAACATTTTTTCGAAGATAAAAAGCTGCTTGATAAACCAACAAGATAAAAGTTTGTCTATAAATAATTTTACATTTGAAAATCTACAAAAAAACGATAATAAAATACAGACTAGCACATCATTCGTTGTTCGTAATATTGAAATAAACAATATCAATTATGCAAAAATTTGGAAAACGGATAGTTTACTTTTCGACAAAATAACCATAAATGCTAAAACCTTATCCTTTTATGATGATGGTCGGCAAAGCATGTTAAAAAAGCAATTACCGCAATTTCCTTTTACCATTATTTTTAATAGGGCAGTTGTTAATTTGCAGAAACTAAGCTATATCAGGCAAAGCGATAGTAGCCTCGTTTCTATTAATAACCTCCGGCTGAATTATTATCCGCTATATCGAAGACGAGGCAAAAAAATTACCTTTGACAAACTGCTTATGCATATTAATTTTTCGACCGACGGCTTAACTTATCAATTATTTACCGGTAAAACAAAGTTTGCGATACGAAATATTTCGTTTTCACCTGAAAATTCAACATTGAACATTGGCTATCTCGGTGGGTTTAATGATGCGACGAAAAGTATTGACAGCTCGGCAAATAAAATGTACTTCCGCTTTGCTTCAAAAAATATTTCAATTCATAATATTAAAATAGGCGGACGTCAACCTCACTTGCTTAGTATCGGCAGTTTTGATATTCCTCGTTTCGATCTTACTCTGACAAACGATTTGAAACAGATAAAAGTAAAAGACAACAGCAAACCGAAGAATTTCTTTTCAGCTAAAAAGCAAATTTTCAAAGCTATTGCCATCGACAGCCTTTTGTGCAATGATTTCAACCTCCACTATCAATTAATAAGCGGCGACCAAAAGCTTGATGCCGATAGTATAGGAATAATAATAAAAAAGATAAATCTTGACTCGTCATTTAGCACGGCCAAGTTCCCGAAAATTTTCGAGAGTATGTACATCAACACTTCAAAAAAAAGTATGGAAAGTAGCGACGGTTTATATCGTATCGGTAACAAAGCTATCCGCATCAACCTGCCACAACGCTCTTTTGTTTTTGATTCTATTACCGTTATTCCAAATTACGAAACTCACAATTTTTTCGAGAAAGCTCATTTCCAAACCGATAGAATCAGTATGACAATAAAAGAGTTACGTTTTGATGATTTCGATGTGGACAGTTTGATAAAATACCGCTTTTTCAATTTCGGTATCCTTACTATTGATGGCATCAGTTTGGAAATGTTACGCGACAAACGTTTTCCACTTGAACCCGGTATCTATAAAAAAATGCCTTTGGAGATGATTTCGTCAGTTCCTTTTGCTTTTAATATCGACTCGGTAAAAATCAGAAATGCTCTCTTTACATACGGCGAATTCGCTGACAAATCGGACAAACCCGGGAAAGTTTTCTTTACTAATTTTTATGGAAATATTTATTCTATTACCAATTCATTGGCGGGACGTAATCACAAACTTACGCTGAAAGGTAGTTTCGGAGCAAAAATTATGGGCGATGCAGATTTTCACTTAAACCTTTACTTCCCTTATTTTTCAGAAAACAGCCAGTTTTGGTTCGATGCCAAAAGCGAACAATTGAATATGAGTAAGTTGAACGATTTGACACGTAACCTAATGGGTATCAACATTCGTAGTGGTAAAGGACAAATTGAAACCCCTCTAATAACAGGAAATAAAAAGTTTGCGAAAGGCAAGATGACATTCAAATACCACAGGTTAAAATTCGGATTATACAATCGCAAAAAAGCTGAAAGTTACAATGGAATTGCCTCTTCGTTTATCAACTTTATGTTAAATGATGTGATGGTTCGCTCTAACAATCCACGTTTTTTCGGCAAAGTAAAAAATGGTATCGTTTATTTTAAACGCGATACGCGCAAATCGTTTATCAATTTTATTTGGAAAAGCGTACTGAGCGGAATCCTTTCAACTATGGGATTCAACAACAAACAACAACGATTGGAGAAAAAAGAATATAAAAAAATAGATAAAGAAAAATACATCATTAATAATAATCAGAGTGGTAATACTCAACAAAAGTGAAGCAATTAAAAATTTTCAAACTATTCCAACTAATGTCAAAATAAATTATTTAATTTATTGTCAATTAATATTTCTTCAATTTCATTCATTTTAAGACTTCATTTTTACCCTTCGTTAGCGAAAAATCTCAACTGATTTTTTTTAGCTGAGAGATTCCAACTAACGTCAAATTTCAACTCTGGTATTCAGTGTGTTATAAAACCCAACGTCTTGTGGTTTGATGTCAAATTTAGCAATATTTTTTCG
>QIKE01000050.1 GCA_003232915.1 Bacteroidota bacterium
ATAAAATCTTATTTCATTGATATTCTGTAGGTAACGTCTTGCTGAAATTTGATTAAAAAATATTAAAAATATTAATACTGTAATATTCAATGCGTTAACTATGTCATTTCGACTGAATAGCTACAAAGAATTTATATGGTTGAACAATAATTAAACACATAACAAGATGAAATACAAAATTTAAACAAATCGGACAAATTTACAACCATCTGTTTACCTTCTGTTACAAAATATAACTTATGACACATGACTTCCTTATTATCAGAAGATTCAAAAGTATTTTTCCCAAGATTTGAAAAACGTTTTCTTGTTGGGTGAAAGAGTGTAAAAGACAAAGTATATAAATCAGGGGCTGTTATTTGCAGAAAGAGGTAAGCGAAATATTGAAAGGGGATGATAGAATAAGTGGCGGATGGCAATAGGGTATATGCCGGCCTCTGTGCGGGGAAATATGCAACGTTGATTGAACACAAGTTGTATTTGCCCAAGGGATGGACTAATGATAAAGAGATGCGAAAAAGAACGGATACTTATGGAAAAGACTGTTTTTTAGACCAACCTCCGATTGGCAGTTGAGATAATTAAAGAGATTACAAGTTGGGATGTTGAATATGATTTTATAGGATAACGTCCTCATTATCTAATATTATGTTAGAAGAACAAACCGCTGAATAATTTGCATTTATGCCGCCATAACAATTTTGGGTACAAAAAACTTCTATGGATAAAAGTTACGACATCGGCCTGTCGTGACTATCAGGTTAGGACTTACAAAGGATGGGACAACCATATGGCACTTATTTCCTTGGCGATGCTATTTGTTACAGAGCAACGAATTAACAACAAAGAATATACTCCACTACTTTTGCACAATGATGTCAGATAACTGCTTGTTGAACGATTAACAAACGATGGACGAAACATAAAAGCCGAAATAGAACAAACGTTTAAACGTCATCGGCCTCGAGAAAAAGATATTATGATGTATTACAAAAATGACTGAGTTAATCTACCAAAGTAGAATTAGAAAGAAAACGCCAAATTCAAAGTTTGCAAAACTTTGCGTATTAGTCATTTACAAAATTAAATTACTAATACGCGCAATGTGAGCCTAACGTAGAAATTGGCGTTTTCTGATTTACAACTATTTAATAACTACTTTTTTATTAGTAAGAGAATTTTTTCCTTTAACAAATAATTGGTAAATACCTGCTACTTTGTTTGAAAGCTTAATAGTTAAATTGGCTTCACCGTTTATTTGAACATTATCTTTTTCAAAAATAACTACTCCGGTATTACTCATCAGCAGAATATCTACTGTGCTCTCTTTCAACGCATTGAGTTGTAATGAGAAAGTACCCGTATTGGGATTAGGAAATATTTTAACGGAAACATTATGGCTTAGTTCCTCAATGCCTGTACAGTCAACAAATTTGAGGTTTACGGTATCGCTACTCATACAACCTTGCTGATTCGTAACATCTACCCATAGTGTTTGCATACCAAATCCATATCCTGCCGTATCCACAACAATGTTTTGAACGGTATCGCCTGTTGACCAAAGAAAGGTAGAACCCTGGTTGCCTGCGTTAATAGCAATAAATTCGCTACCGCATAAGCTGGTATCGGCGTGCAATACAACTGTCGGGGGGTAATTTACCTGAACAAATACCGAATCGTACGCCAGAACATTTGCAGTATCGCTTACCGTGAGAAAATACCAAGTAGAGGTAACGGGCACAACAACAAAAGCGGTATCGGCATCAGAAAGCATTCCGGCAGGATTAGATGTCCACTTATACAAAGCAGTGTCAGCTGTACCGTAGACGTCGGAACTTAAAATAATACTATCACCAAGGCAAATTGATTCTTTATTTGTATGAGCATAAACCAGCATTTGACGTACACGAAGCGAAAGCGGAACCACCACTAATTCCGAATCGGGGTCGTTGGTAGAAAAATGGGCTTCGGCTTCGTATAAGCCCGGCACAATATTGTGTGAATTGAATATAACGGCAATGGTGGAAGTATCTCCCGGTGTTACGGTATCTAATAATGGAGTTATGTCCATCCACGATCTCACATTCACTGAATAATCTTCCACTTCGCCATATCTTGTATTTCCGCAAGGGAATAAATCGCCGCCATAACGAATACGAATACGCATACGAGTAGTACCTGATTTAGAACCTAATGGAGGTGATATCTGCGCTGTGTATGGACCACTGCCTGGATTGCCATGGATCTCAATCATTGGTTCGTCAAATACACCGTTTTGGTTCCAATCAATCCAAACACCGCACTGATCCAGATTATAACCATTGCCATTGGTTACCGTTAAAGTATAAGTGTTTCCCATTTCAAGTGTAGTGGAAAGATTAGTATAATCTTTATAATAATTATTTATAGAATAGTTGTCAATATCGCCGAGTTGCACACGACTTATGTATTCATCGCCACCGCCCATAGCAGAGCAATAACTTGTTGGTGAACTTTTCGTTTCTTTAACAAAAGAACTAATGGAATAATACAAATCTAATTGTCCGGTATTAACAACGGTAATGTATTTGGTTTCGGACGAATCGACAACCAATGTTGCATAAACCGAGTCGGGGCTTTCGCTAATATGAGCATCGCCCCACTGCAAGCTAATACCTGCGCCAATTGATTCGGGGTAAGTGGAATCGGTATATGCGGCAGTTATTATATAATCGTAAAAACCGTAGTCGGGCAACATATCGGTATAAACCGTATCGGTGGTAGTACCTATAAGATTCCCGTCGCGATAGATATTAAAATTAGTAAAGTTTTCTACTTCGTCGTAGTTCCATATCAAATTGGCCGCACCTGTTCCAAAAACCACTTCACCTTGCAAATTATAAGGTGCGTTCAATGTATTGGTTTGGTAAGGCGAGCAATATGCCATAGCACTACCCGAACGATTATCGGTCCAAACGGGGTAAACAATTCCATCTTGCGCTGTAATGCTGATATAATCGCCGAAATAGCTTCCTGCAAGTCCTGGGATGGGTTGTGGTGTAAAAGCTACGTCGCTCACCTTGAAATCTTCCCATGTTTGGCCGCCATCACTCGAATTGGAGCAGAATACTTCACACTGAGTACTACTAACATTCCGATCATCATAAAAAACAACACTCAAGATACCGGTGGTAGGATCGCAGGCAATCCACGGAAAATAATGTTCTTTTCCTAATCCGGCCTCATCTTGGTTGACACGGATAGGACTGGACCATGTAGCTCCTTGATTCGACGATTTAAGCATATAAACATCAATATCATTACCATTGTTTTGCCCCGGCACGCCATGATTAGCCCAAACAACATAAATGTTTCCGCTGTTGTTACCATTACTAATGTCAACGGCAGCTGACGGAAACGAATTTACACGCATATTTTTTGAGGTTCCCGTATTGCGAATACCGCGAATATTATTGATGATTCTTACGGCAGGTTGCCAAGTTTGACCACCGTCAAGTGATTTTGCCATTCCTATGGCACTTTCATCGGAAGGCCAACTATCGTAAATTGCCCATACGGCATATACTTCGCCGTTGGGTCCTGTACTCAAGTTAACGCCTTGATTGTGGCTACCGGCATGAACGTCGGTACTGATAATTTTTTTTGTTTTCCATGTTTCGCCGTTGTCGGTAGAGCGTGAAACGCCTATTTGCGTATTAAAAGGACCACCAAACTCTGTCCATGCAACATACAAATTACCTTCGTAAGGACTTGAAGGACTGTTATCGATCCACATATGATTTTTGTCGGCAAGTGATCCTGGATTGGGAGTAACTATTGCTTTTGTCCAAGTTTGACCTTGATTGTCGGAATAAGATATCCCTTGTCCCCCGGCATTATCGATATAATTTATGTACCATCTACCGTTTAAACCGATAGCGGTTGTGGGATCACCCGAGTTAGAACCACCTGCACCCTGTACTTCACCACCCCAGCTTTCACCTCTGTCGAAAGAGTAAAAATCATTGGCACCATAAAGATTTCCCAAAGGATTTTGGGTGGAATTATTTGAATTTAACGGATTATCAGGGTCTAAGGGATTAGCAAAAACAGAGTTTTCACTCTGTGTTGAATTGATATCTGTTACCGCTACATCAGGCGAATCGACGTAGCGTACACTAAAAGCTTTTATTTTACTTCCTGTATAAACAGCGGGAATGGCTTTTACGTTGGGATTAAAAGGGACAAGACCTTCCTTGGCTTTTTCAACCCAGTAGTGGATATTATCTATACGCGTGTCTACCTGATGTCGTTTTTCTCTTTCGGTCAACTTACCTCTGCTCATAGCACGAAAGGCCCCGAAGGCAACAAATGTAAACAATAAAATAAAGAGTAAAATTCGTTTTTTGTTCATGTTAAAAATGGGATTGGTGAATAATATACAATATATGAATAAATACTTGACAGACGATTTATTATAAACGTTGCGCCGAAAACTAATATAAAATATTCTGAAGAAAATTATTTTTAGTACAATAAAAAAAACGCCGCTTAATGTTCCGATACAAAAATTGCAACATTAGGTGGCGTTTTGAAGCTATATTAGGAAAACTTTTAAAAATCCGGTTACTTCCAAATTATAAGCTTTTCGAAAGCTATCGTTGATTTTCCTTTTACAAACACCGTATAAATACCGGCAGACATTCCGCTTAAATTGAGTGGTAGCATAGAGTTAGCATTTAACCTAACGTTTTCTGCCTGATAAACCACAACACCCTGTGCATTTATTACTTTCAGGCTGACGTTTTCGCTGTTCAGGTTTTGAAGTTGCAATTGAAACAAACCGTTACTCGGATTGGGGAAAACTTTCATTTCCACAAGGCTACCGTATTCTTCGATACCCGAACAATTGACAAATTCAACATTTACAGTATCGCTATTTGTACAGCCAAATTCGGAAGTAACTTCCACCGAAAGGGTTTGAATGCCGTAACTAAAACCGGTAGTATCGACGGTGATGCTTTGTGAGGTTTCGCCGTTCGACCACAGGTAAGTTGCACCCTGATTTCCGGCATCCAACGTGTATGAACTTTTGCCACACAAAACAGTATCGACACCTAACTCCACTTGAGGAACAGCAGCAAAATTAATGTTTACCGTATCGCTGCTACTGCATCCGTTTTGGTTAGTAACCAGTACCGAGAAAGTTTGCAAACCTTCGCCGGTTGCGGTAATAGTTTGTGTAGTATCGCCGTTCGACCACAGAAAATGAGATCCCTCATTACCGGCATCAAGGTTTATTTGGGTTTCGCCACACAAAATTTGATCGCTGCCAAGATTAACTTCTGGAAGCGGATCAACGGTTACCGCAACCGTATCGTAAAGTGTAATAATTCCGTCATCAATACTTACTATGTATTGGGTATTTTCTGTCGGGCCGGCCAATGGATTTTGTTCAGTAGAAGTATAGCCTTCGGGAATGGAAGTCCAACTGTAGGTATAGGTTCCGCTTCCACCAATGGGTTGGGCATTCAACTGCGTTTCGTCGCCAAGGCAAATTTCTTGGGGATTAGCCGATGCAGTAATCTGTAGGTCGGTAATGTTCATAGTAGCAGGAATATGCACAATTCCATTATTCATATCATTGGTTATCAGGTTAATGATTGAACTATAAGTACCAGGGGCCATTCCGGCAGCATTGAATTTTACGTTAACCAAAACGGAATCGCCGGGAACAATGGTGTCTGCTTGTGGACTGATACTTAGCCAATCGGCAATGTACAACGAATAATCTTCTACTTCGCCATATTTGGTTTTGCCATAAGGCGACATCATAGCATTGGAACCGGCCAAACGGATACGCATCCGTGATATGCCTTGTACGCTTCCTTTTTTGATATGGATTTTACCGGTAAAAACGCTTCCGTTTACATCGCCTTTTAAGATAACCGGAGCCTCGTCGAATTGTCCGTTGTGGTTTGCATCTATCCATACGGCACATTGATCGCCACTGATAGGGGTTCCATTGTTTACTGTCAGTTTATATGTTCGACCCGATTGAACAAAAACCGTCATCGGTGTAAAGTTGCCAAAACCTTCATAAGCCGAGCTATTCCAAAAATTTTTCCCAAAAGTAACTTTATGAATATATTCAAATCCTCCACCATTTGCAGCTCTATATTCCATAGGGGCATTTTGGGTTAAAAAAGGAGACAAAGAATATATCAGATCAAGAACACCAGTATTTTTAATAGTTAATATTTTAGTAACCGAATCGTTAAGATAGAGATCTGCTGTTAAACTATCGGGTGATACATTAATAACAGATGTCCCCCATTGTGTAGAAGCGCTGGTGGGTAGCGACTCGCTATTTCCACCGTAGTATGCTGTAACATCGTAGTTGTAATAATCGTAAAATGGCAATTGGTCGAGATAAGTTGTTTGAGAAGTTGTGTCAATTTGTACTCCGTCACGATAAATTCTAAAATACTGAAAACCGATACCTTGATCAGGGAATTGCCAGTTCAAAGTACATTCGCCGTTTTCCTGGTCAACAGAAGCCGTTAGTCCGGTAGGGTTTTTCACAACAATCGTTTCAAAAACCGAAACATAGGTCATCGCATAACCCGTACGGTTATCTGTCCAGCAAGGATAAACTTTTCCGTTAAGTGCCGAAATGCCTAAGTAATCGCCGAAATAGCCACTGGCAAGTCCTGGTATGGGCGAGGGTGTAAAAGATACATCACTCACTTTGAAATCGTCCCAGGTATTACCCCCATCATTGGAAGTAGCCGCCCATGCTTCAGCTTGATTGGAAGGGGTATTCCGGTTATCATAAAAAACAACACTAAGAATACCGTTGGCAGGGTCAACAGCTATCCGAGGAAAATAATGTGCTTTCCCCTGGCCGATAGGGTCTTGATTGACTCGGATTGGAGACGACCAATTATCTCCGTTGTCGGAAGATTTAATAAGGTATATATCGCGGTCGTCACCGGTATTTTGCCCAGGGACACCAATATTACACCATACCACGTAAATGGTTCCATTATAGGGACTATCACTAAGATCTACTGCCATTGAAGGAAAGGAGTTGACCCGCATATTTTCGGGAACCCCCGAAGTTCTGATACCTCTAATATTGTCGATGATTCTTACACCCGAAGTCCACGATGTACCCCCGTCGAGACTACGGGCAAAACCTATGGCTTTTTCGTCGGATGGCCAACTATCATAAACTGCCCAGGTAGCGTAAGCTTCACCATTGGGGCCTGTGGAAATATTTACCCCCTGATTGTGGCTACCCGCATTGTCGCCTGAACTGATATTTATTGATCCTCCCCATGTAAGCCCTCTATCAGAAGAAGTTCTTATCATAGTTTGACTGTTCTGCATCCACGCATCGTAAACATAGTTAACATACGGGCTACCTTCTTTGGTATCAACCCATAGATGGTTTTTATCGGTGCTTCCCGATGTAACCGATATACGGGTCCAAGTTGTACCCTGATCGTCAGAATAGGAAATGGCCTGTCCGCCTCCACTGGCAATGTAACCAACATACCAACGACCCAGCCTGTCGATACAGGCTGCAGGATCGCCGCTGTTGGTACCGCTAACACCCTGAATGGACCCCGCCCAACTCTCGCCAACATCAAAAGTGTAAAGATCATCAGCACCATAGACCGAACCACCGTTTTGGGGAGTAGAGTTGTTAGAGTTTAACGCAATAGAGTCATTATTAGGATCAATAAAAATGCTGTTTTCGCTCTGTGTGGAAGATTGATTCGTAACTGGAACATCGGGAGAGTCTCCGGTAGGCGATAAACGAGCATAAAGTTTGCTGCCTGTATAAATGGCAGGGGCAGCCTTAACATTAGGATTGTAAGGTACCAAACCTTCTTTGGCCATCTTCATCCAATAACCCATATTATCAATACGGGTATCAACAAGCGCTTTTTTTTGCCGCTCGCTGAGTTTGTTGTCACTAATACCACTGCTGATAGTGAATGCGAGCAGCGTTAAAGCAAGAAACGTAATCAAAAGTCTAAATTTTTTCATGACACACAATTAAATTTATTTTGAATAAAACGCAAATATACTTCCTTTTAGTTTTATTGCATTGAAAATCATAGAAAATTTTAATTGTTTTCAATCATACTCTCGGACCTGAGTTACACCTCTTATTACACGTAAACCATTCATTGCCAAGGCTTTCATTTCATCTTCTCCAGGATAAACATGAACAGGAGCCAAGCGATGAACGTAAGAAATAATTTGATTTACAAAATATTTATCGTGTGCAATACCACCAGTAATAAGAATACCATCAATTTCAAATTTGAGAACGGCACCCATAGCTCCTATTTCTTTGGCCACCTGATAAGCCATTGCGTCGTAAACTTCTTTGGCTTTTATGTCACCGGCAGCAGCCCTTTGTTCAACTTCATAGGCACTGTTTGTTCCAAGGTAAGCTACCAATCCTCCTTCGCCTTTAATCATCTTTTGCACTTTTTTCAGATCGTATTTTCCGCTAAAACAAAGTCGGGCAAAATCGCCTATGGGCAGTGTACCCGATCTTTCGGGTGAAAAGGGGCCATCGCCATCAAGTCCTTGATTCACATCTACTACTCTGCCCTTTCTGTGTGCGCCTATAGTAATACCTCCCCCAAGATGAACAACTATCAAATTCAGTTCTTCGTATTTTCGCATAATCGATCGTGAATGTTGACGACCTACCGCTTTTTGATTTAACGCATGAAATATCGAATGCCGGGGCAACAAAGGATGACCCGAATATCGAGCCAAACTACTCAATTCGTCAACCACAACCGGATTAGCTATATAAGCTTTGGCACCGGGCAATGTTTTGGCAATATCCCAAGCAATAAGGCCTCCGAGGTTGCTGGCATGTTCACCGTATTTGCACGTACGCAAGTCTTCTACCATTTTTTCGTTCACGGCAATCACACCTGACTCAACAGGTTTTAACAAACCTCCCCTACCCATAACTACCTTAATCATATCAATAAGAATATCGGCATCGTACAATTGCTTTAGGATAAGATCTTTACGAAACTGAAATTGTTCGCTAATCTCACCAAAATCTTTGAGTTCATCGGAACTGTGTTGAATAGTTTTTACAAAAACAGGGTTTGTTCCGATATATACTGCTATTTTTGTGGAGGTAGATCCAGGATTGATAACTAATATGCGAACTTCGTTGTTCATTTATCTTGCTTGATTTTCTATGCTATTTAGCTGATAAAGTGGCAAGTGCAATGGAATACAATTTTGTTTTAATGCTGTCGCCTCGCGAAGATAATACCGCCGGAACACGTGCTCCTACAACGATAGCTCCTTGTTCACCTCGGAATAATTTGGTGTTGGCTTTATAAAAAATATTGCCCGATTCAATATTTGGAAACACCAAACAATCGGCATCACCCGCCACATCACTTTTCAGGTTTTTAATGCGTGCACTTTCGTTGTCAATGGCTACATCAAGTGCTAGAGGCCCATCAACAAAAGCACCTTGTATTTGTCCGCGGTCAGCCATTTTGGCAAGAAGAGCGGCGTCAATACAAGCCTGCATCTTGAGCGAAACCTGCTCGGTAGCAGCCAACACTGCAACTTTCGGCTTTTCAATACCTAGAGCTTTTGCTACCGAAATAAGATAATTAGTAATAGCTATTTTCTCTTTGAGTTCAGGGGCGGGAATAATAGCTACATCACCTATAATCAATAGCTTATGATAATTAGAATTCTCCATTACAGTAACATGGCTTAGAATAGCTCCCTTATTCATCAATCCGTTTTCTTTGTTCAAAATAGCCCGCATATACTTATCCGTGCTCACCAACCCTTTCATCAATAAGTTGCCTCTCCCGTTGTTTATCAAGTCAACAGCTTTTAAAGCAGCTCTCATCTCGTCGGCTTCCTGCACAATATCGAACTTACCGGCATCAATGCCCTCCTCAAGGCAAACTTTTTCGATGGTTTCGGTATCACCCACAAGAATAGCTTCCACTATTCCCATATCAACTGCTTTGTTCACGGCGCTTATTGTATGCGAATCGTTGGCGTAAGCCGCTACAAGTCGTTTGTTTTCTCGCGAACCGAGTACCGTAAACATATCATCTAATTTTCTTATCATTTCCATATCGAATTTAACCTTGTTAATTTTTTAACAAAAGTACAATTATTTTGTAATTGCTAAGAAAAACTTTATCGCGAATTTTTTATTTCGACACTATGTTTATAATTTAAAAATTGGGATGACCAACTAATTTTTTTACCTTATTTCAAATATGCTTGCATTATTTGGCAAGAGTTTAATAGTTTAAGCTGGTATCAAAACTTTTTTTCTAAGTTTTTCAGCAGTAATAACGAGTTCTTTTCCTAACCTAACTTTGTTAAATAGTATTTATATGTTTTTCCTGCTTTCTTTATTAAACCAAAAACTTTTAATCTTTTAAGTAATCTTGATACTTTTGCTGTATTGAACTGAGGTATTTTCATTCTAATATCTTTATTTCTAAACCCTGAAATGTTGTATTCTCCTCGCAGAACTGTAAGCAACAATGTTATATCTTCTTTTGAAAACAAATTAAAGCCTTTGTAGTTCCTGTTGTTTTCTTTCCTCGACTTTGTTATTTTTTCAAGTCTTTCTCTCCAGGCTTCTTTGTTGTTGTAAAAAGCAAAGATACATTCCAAATATCGTTTATTGGATGCTTTAAGAAGAAATGATAAAAGAATGAGACTATAAATGTTCTTCTTTAACGGAGCATATTTCATTGATTTTGTTCCGTTTCTATGTTCAACCTCACGGTAGTACTTAAAAAATGAAATATTATTGGTTGTTGTTTCAAGACGAAGTATTTTTGAAAATTTATCATACATCGTTATTGAATTTTTACCCATTGTGTGTTTTCTTCTGCTGCCTTCAATTCTGATATTATAGTTATTACCCATCTCGCCTTGATAACGTGGGTCTAATTTATTACCAAGAAAGGTGGCAATGTTGTCCGGTTTAACGGTATGGATCGCTGTAGTGATTAATTCAATATATGGCTGGTAAATCTTTTTGTTTTTTAAAAAACAATATCCGTTGTATATTCTGCCTGCATTATGCTCCAATGATAAACTGGATTAAATTGTAAAATTACAGGACAATATTTCTTTGCCAAAACATCTAAACGCCTGTGAATTTTCTTCATATCAATATCATCGCTGATGCTTTGTGCCTTTTCTAAATCTTTTATGTAATCAAAGGCATTGTCTAACATTGAATATTTTATATGACGCCTGTCTAACTCATTGGCGAGAATATTATGGCCATTGATATAGATTTGTAGTTTGAACGAACTATAGGTTGGTACCCTGACATAACCGTAGCCAAGATAAGGATCAATGAAATAAAAGTAATAATGTAAACATTTCCCCTGCGTGCCTTTTAAAAAAGTTTTTCCTGTTTTCTTATCGTGCCACGGTTTACAACTGTCACAACTCTCCATTGCAGAAAGTATATGAACCAATCCATTATGATGGCCATGCTATTCCAATACTTTCTTCATTAAATCTTCTTTGCGGATATGCGACTTGCTTACAAACTCTATTTCTATATTGTTCGCTTTTGCTATTTGTTCTACAGTAGCACGTAATTCTTCTTTAAAAAGTTCTGCAAATTTTGCATAGTCAAATATTCTGATATTTTGAGAATACAAATATGAGGTCATCCCTTGTGAATAACATATTTGCGGAATCGTTCCTGTGATAATTATTCTGTCAAAACAACTTAAAACTCCAATTATCTTATCTTGATATGTTCGTGTAATTATTTCCATTTAGCAAAACTATGGCTTTTTTATTGCAGTTTCTGAGTAATTCCCTGTTTGGTTGTGGCTCGTCCACGTTGGGTCCTGATGTATTGAAATATCGCATTTTATAGCAGTTTTTATTTATTTGTCAAAATTAAGCATTATTCGGTAATAGTACACTGATTGTTATGATTTTTAAGACTTGGACATATTATGGTTTAAAAGTTTTGAAGTTTTGAAAAGCTTATGCGGTTTTTTCAATTCTTGCGATAAGTCAAAAATTTTTCCCACCTTTCAAATCTTTATCGACTTGAAAGGAGAAGGTGCAAGATATTTTTTTTAAAGAGTTTTGAAGTTTATGAGTTGGAGATTGGATTGAAGAAAAATCTTAAAAAATCGGTTTAACCGGTGTGCTGTTATCACCACTTCTGCTCATCGTACCAAATTATATATGTAGAAATTTCAACAGTTTCAATTACCTCTTTTTGCTCTTTTACGGTATCGGGATAATAGATGCCTACAGGACAGAATACGATATACATTCCTCGTTTCAGTCCGAGACTTTTGCAGTAATAGGCAAGTTGTTTTTTACCGTTT
>QIKE01000076.1 GCA_003232915.1 Bacteroidota bacterium
AGGTATGTGGCAAGCCTATTTCTTTGCGGCTCCCGAATATTGCTTCGATAAGAATGGAAATTATATCATTCCTTTTGTTTACGAAAATATGGATCCCAACAACCCGCAGAACCCAGTACAATTTGAATATATTCAAGATTTTAGTTTTAGCGATGCTAGCTTTACCGTTCAAGGAGTTGCAGAAAACAAAATTGCTACTAACAATAGTGCAAGTGTTTCACAGAATTTTCCCAATCCTTTCAATGGCGAAACTTATGTTAACCTTTCGTTAAACAACGGAAGCGATGTAAGTGTTGATGTATTTACTTTGACCGGACAAAAAGTTTCGGGCAAAAGATACGGTTACCTTTCTGCAGGCTCGCATACGCTTACAATCTACAGTAACAACCTGACAAAAGGGGTTTATTTTTATACGGTTAAAGCCGGTACGCAAACCATTACTCACAAAATGGTTGTTGAATAAACTTATTAGTTTCAATTGTTTTTATAGAAGGAGCTGTCTCGCAAGGGATGGCTTCTTTTTTTGGTGAAAATTATATTTCTCTTCACAAGATATTTCTTTTGAAGATTCCGCTATTTTTTCCGTTCATATAAAAATTTTAACCAATCTTTTATTGTGGCCGTTACTTAATTTATGACACAAGGAAATACCGGTAAAATTTTCGCTATTATCAATCAAATACTAGCTTAATAGCTTATTTATCAATCAAATGTAAGCGGAGTATATTGAGGCCTGCAAGGGCTGAGCGGCGGATGTTACGTCCGCGATGTTCGCCAAAATGGAAAAGTTGTGCTTCGACGTGTTCTTCACCGGCCAATGCTATCCACACCGTTCCAACAGGTTTTTCTTTGGTTCCGCCATCGGGACCGGCAATGCCTGAAACAGCAAGACCATAAGTAGTTTTCAACTGTTTACGAACGCCCTTTGCCATTGCCATAACTACTTTACGACTCACCGCACCATTCATTTCGATGTCCGTAGATGAAACACCAAGTTGATTGGTTTTCACTGCGTTGGCATATGAAATTATGCTTCCTATAAAGTACCGTGAACTACCCGGAACACTCGTTATAAGATGGGCAATATAGCCACCGGTACAGCTTTCGGCTGTTGAAAGGCTTTCGTGGTGTGCAACAAGCAATTGCCCGATAACCTCTTCGATACTAACATCATCATAACCGAAAATATATTCGTCGATGATACCTTTTAATTTATCCACTTCGTCATTAACGGCTGTTTCGAGCTGCTTTTTGTCGCCGCCTGTCGCCGATAGTCGCAAACGGACAATTCCCGGTTGCGGCAAATAAGCCAGCTTGATGTTTTCGGGTAACTGTTCTTCCCATTTCATAATTTTTATCGCTAAGGTCGACTCGGGTACACCGGTAGTCATAACGGTTTTGTGCAAGATAAAACCAAGATGATATTTCTCTTGCAAACGGGGAATCACCTGCTCACTAACCATTGTTTTCATCTCGAAAGGAACTCCCGGCATCGAAACAAAAACTTTCCCCTCTTTCTCGAACCACATTCCTGGTGCCGTTCCATTTTTATTAAGCAAAGGAGTACATTTTTCGGGCACTTGCGCCTGTTCTATGTTGATTTCGGTTAAAGGAAGTTGCCGTGTTGCAAAAATAAATTTTATTTGCTCGTAAGTAGGTTCGTGAAACACAAAGCCCGAATCGAAATATTGAGCTAACGTTTTTTTGGTAATATCATCTTTTGTAGGCCCTAAACCTCCAGAAATAAATATTATATCTGCCCGTTGCGAAGCTTCGTCGAGCGAATTGAATATCGCCTGCCTGTCATCGGCAATAGTTGTAATTCTCACAACTGTTATGCCTGCTTTATTTAGCTCGGAAGCCATCCAAGATGCATTGGTATTAACCACTTGACCAATGAGCAATTCGTCGCCAATATTGATTATCTCAGCTCTCATTGTTAAATATATTATTTTTACAAAATTATCATTAAATAGACTACGAATGAAAGAAATAAAAAAATCGGAATTGGTTTTGGGAACCGACGGCAGTATATATCATCTGCAACTGAACCCAGGCGACGTGTCCACAACTATTTTGCTGGTAGGCGACCCTGACAGGGCAAAAACAATAGCCGACTATTTTGATGAGATAATCTTCCACCAACAAAACCGCGAAATAAACACATATACAGGTATTTATAGAAATACTAAACTCACTGTGTTGTCAACAGGTATGGGCACTGACAATATAGAAATTGTTGTAAACGAATTGGATGCTTTATTTAATATTGATTTTGAAACCAAACTGCCAAAGACTGACAAAACATCACTGAACTTGGTTCGTATCGGAACTTCGGGAGCTTTACAAACTGATATTCCCATTAAAGAATCTTATGTTGTTTCGGAACTAAGTATCGGAATTGATGGCTTAGCCTATTTTTACGACGATGGCCCTAATGTTTTCAATAGAAAACTTACCGATGCTTTTATCAGTTATATGAAATGGGACGAAAACCTTCCAAAACCTTATGCAACGGCAGCCTCTGAATACCTTTTGAAAAAAATCGCTTATGGATTGCGCAAAGGTATTACACTTACCGCTCCGGGATTTTATGCACCACAAGGTCGTGAACTTCGGCTGAATGTAAAAGACAAAACAATTATCGACAGGGCTTCGCAGTTTAGTTTCGAAGGCCACAATATCACCAATTTCGAAATGGAGACTTCAGCACTTTATTTACTCTCGGCTATGCTCGGCCACGAAGCTATGACCGTTTGCGACATAATTGCCAATAGAGTAACCAACGAGTTTAATCCCAATTATAAATCAAGTATGCACAAACTGATTAAATTAATGCTTGATAGACTGATAACTTTGTAAATAAATTTTTTTAAACGGTAATTCACCCTATCCCTTAGCCCCATCAATAAAATTAATAATTACTAAAGTATAGCAATTTTTTACTAATGTGATATACTATCGTTTACATAGCCAACAGGAGCTGGTGGGTAATTCCAAAAAATCTATTAAAACTTATTGTTTGGTTATACGTTGTGTTAATAAGAAAACACCTTTTTTACAGTATCAAATTATAAAGCGTCAAATAAGAGGCTTGGAAAGATTTGAATATCAAAAGTGTATTAAATTAGATCCTTAAATCCGCGAGTAGATACAAATTTAGGCTATTTCAAGAACTCTTAGAGTAAATTTTTACATTTTTACTTTATTTGAATAAGCAATCAACAAAACAGGTTGAAATAGCCGACTTGCCGTTTTCAACTTACTTTGATTAATTAACTCGTATGCTTTTTAAATCAAAACACATTTTAAGAATTGGAAAAAAACATGTTAACAATCAGATCATCTTCTAAATAACAATTATTGCAACTATTCAGCTGGTTTATAATGCTAAATTTCAACATGATACGATATATTGGATCTGATAAATATTCGAATATTTTTCATAATAAGATCTTATTTCATTGATATTCTGTAGGTAACGTTTTATTGTGAAGTACTCGTATTAATAATTGCCAAAAGCAATTGCAATTCTCTAATGTCAAATTATAAAATTTCGTTTTTTGTATTTTAAAATTGCTGACATCCCATTGATTTTCTAATTTATTTACTTGCTTTGCACTATTGTGCAGGCCTGTTGCCATATTATTGTGTTGACACATTATGTAAAATATAATGTAAGTTGATGCCTTATTAGAGCGAATGAATTTCAACATGATGTTATAGAAAATGTAAGAATTTTTTTATATATTTTTGGTGTTATTATGTTACATGTTTATTATCAGAAAGATAAAAAGGTTTCATCAGTGAAAACCTGTTAAAAGTGGTTAAATAAAATATTTTAATACTATGTAATGCAAGGTAATGAAAAAAATGTATATCTTTGTCGCATGGATGTTGAAAAGAAAAATATTCAAATGCGGAAGGGGGTGATAGAGCTTTGTATTTTGTCGCTGGTATCGCAAGGAGATATGTATTCGACCGACCTTTTATACGCATTGAAAAAAGAAAAACTGCTTGTAGCAGAAGGCACGGTGTATCCTTTGCTAACTCGATTGAAAAATGAGGGCTTACTTAAATACCGTTGGGAAGAATCACGTAGCGGACCGCCGCGCAAATATTATGCGCTTACGGGCAAAGGGAGCATAACCCTCGAACAACTGGAAAAAAAATGGAATGAACTTACAAAATCTGTTAACATAATTTTAAAAAATAAGAGATCATGAAAAAAACATATACGGTAAATATCGGAGGGTTTGTTTTTTCTATTGATGAGGATGCTTTTAATAAATTAGACAAATACCTAAATGAATTGAAGCGCCACTTAAAGAACAACCCGGGTAGTACTGAAATTATAGAAGATATCGAAGGTCGCATCGCCGAACTGTTTAAAGAAAATCTTAAGGATAGGAAGGAAGTAATTAGTTTGGACGACGTTGAAAAGGTGATTGACATACTTGGCAAACCAGGCGATATTGGAGAAGAAAGCGAGGAAAATGCACAGGGTGAAAAGATAAGGGACGGCAGGGTTAAACGGCTTTATCGCGATACTGACGACAGGATGATCGGTGGAGTGTGTTCTGGGCTTGGCTACTATTTTAACCTCGACTCGACTTGGGTACGCATTGCTTTTGCTATTACCATTTTGCTTTCAGGTGTTTCGGTGGTGGCGTATCTTATACTTTGGATTGTTGTTCCACCGGCTAACACCATTACTGAAAAGATTGAGATGCGTGGCGATCCGGTAAACCTTTCCAATATCGAAAAAACAGTAAAAGAAGAAATGAATAAGGTGAAAACCGAATTTGAAGATTTTGTTGAAAAAATAAAAAATTATTTTAAGAAAAAGTAAATCATCCACTTTCTAAGAAAGTGGCTTTGAAGTGCCGGCATATGGTACTTTTGATTGTTTTCTATTTTTTTTGAATATCGAACGGCGATTAACGATTTTAGAATCTTGAAGTTTTAGTTTATCTCAACAAACAAAAAGAAGTAGCGGAAAGAACATTACCACGCCCAAATGAAGTTGTTTTTCTAGTTGAAATAAAATTACCTATTATTAGTTTTTTTAATACTTTTAATTCGTCTGTTACTCAACATCACAATGAAACGAATGCTCCAAATAGTATCGTGTATAGTTTGTTTGTGGAACAACTTCGGTTCTTAAAAAATAAAGTCTCACACGAATAAATTTCTAGTTGTGGCAAGCTTACATAGTCATAATATCTTTTTCTTTGACTTCGAAAATTTTCTCAATTTTTTCGATGTAATTGTCGGTAAGTTTCTGAATTTCGTTGGTGAGGTGTTTGGCTACGTCTTCCGACAAGCCGTCTTTTTCCAGTTTTTTCACTTCTTCGTTAGCACTTCGGCGGACATTTCTAACTCCTACTTTCGATTCTTCAAGCACTTGTTTAGCTTTTTTCACTAAATCGAAGCGTCGTTCTTCGGTCAATGGTGGAACTTTAATACGTAAGATCTCCCCTTCGTTCATCGGATTAAAGCCAAGGTTGGCATTCATTATCGCTTTTTCAATATCGTGGATAGTGTTTTTGTCGAAAGGTTGAACCACAATAGAATAGGGGTCGGGTGTGTTGATGTTTGAAGTTTGTTCAATGGGTGTATATACTCCATAATAATCAACCCTAACGCCGCTCAACATATTAGGATTGGCTTTACCTGCTCTGATTTTTTGAAACTCTTTCTCTAAATGCCTGATAGCGTGTTGCATATCCTCTTTGGTTTCTTCCAATACTAACATTGCGTCATCGGTCATAGCAGTAGTTGTTATTTTTTTTAAACAGCAAATTTACGAATTCCTTTCATTGAAAAAAATAAAATTTCACATATATTTTCAAGGTAATACGTCGAACAGCCCAATTTCAACCGGATTGATAGTTGTTAGGTACACTTCCATTGACGATAGCCATAGAACAGAAGAATCTCGTTTCCAGACATATACTTTTAGCAAACTGTGTTTTGGAATTTTGCCAAGACTGTTTATCCGTTTGCTAATATATACGCTATATAGGCCTGTGGTGCTACGAAAATAAAAATCACCGAGTGCTTTGGCCGCCCAATAGGCTACTTTTCCGTTTGGTTTACGTATGTCGAAAACGAGCAAAGCGTTACCCGGAGCAGTATTGTTGGCAAAAGTTGCCCTGACGTTTAAAACATCGTACTTACCTAACGATAAACTGTCGATACCTATTTCGATAGCCCGACTGTAACGTTGCTTTTTACCGATGAGGAAATAGCTGTTTTTTTTTGTGCGAAAAATTTTACGGGCAATTATTTTTCTTGTCGTGCAGGCGTTTTTGCTATGGTTTTGTTTTATTTTTGATAATACGTAATATTCCGCATTGAACCATGCTTTTTGATTTTCAATAAAAGGGAAATAATCTTTCAGATTTTCGAGGACAAAAAGGGGAGCATAATCGGCACAACCGAAAAGTACTCGTTTGGCTTTCAGGCTATCTAACCACCGTAAAAGAATTCGTGGTTTACCTTGCTTTTCATAATCGAAATATTGAGGTCGAATTCCATATTTCTTAAAATAGTAATCAAACATTTTGGTATTTGATGTTTGTAACACCACTACTGTTTTTATTTTATGGTTATTTTTCAAATCGGCAATACAGTTTTTGGGTATTTGGTCGAAGCCTTGCCGGTACATTTCTTTGTAATAATTTCGTCCGAGTACAAGTGCCGAGGTTCCGGTAAGCATAATAATCAATACTGCTGTAAAGCGAACCTGCCAAGTAAGTTCTTTTATAAAAGAAAACAAAAGCATAATAATAAACGGAAATACGAAATAGAGTGTTGAAATTTGTATAATCGGTGTTCGGAAAATAGAATAAAAATACGCTGTGAGATAGGTTGTGAGAAACCATGCAAGAGCAATCAACCGGAAAGTATTTTTTTGTTTATCAGTATTGAGATGCCTGATTGTGAGTAATAAAGCGAGGCCAAGGGTTATAATGGCAAAACCGGTGCTGAACTGAAAAACGTAAGAAAAATAATGAAAAATAAAATACGGCGAAGGTTTATTGAGCCAGCCTCCAATGTCGCCACGACTTAACTGCAAAAGAAATATCGAAAGATTAGGAAGAAACAAAACACCGATGGTTACCGAAGCTGCAAGATATTTCCAAAGCAATTTTCCTTTAAGAAAAATCAATCCCGTAGCAAGTTGAACTAACAGAAAAAATAACGTAAATGCATGGATGTATGCGTTGGTGGCCGATGCCAGTACAAACCATAAAAAAGTTGAAAAACGTTCGTCGTGTTTAAAAACAATTTTTGTCCAAAACAAAACACTAAGTAATGTAAAAAACAAGCCGGGTCCATATGGACGCGCCAACTGCGAATAAAAAATGGTGTATTGTATCACTGATAGAAAAGCAGCGGTGAAGAGAGCCGTGGTTTTGTTAAACCAGCTTTCGGCTACACGATACATTAGCCAAACCGACCCAACTCCCAATAAGGCAAAAGGCCATTTCAAGCTCGTTTCGCTAAGGCCAAACCATCGTATCCAGTAATACAAAAAAACTTGCACCCCTGGTGGATGGCTGTCGGGTTTTACTCCATAAGCAATAAGGTCGTGAATATTAGAGTATTGCGTTCGGAATATGGCACTAAATTCGTCGTGCATAAAGGGTATTTGTCCAAAATGGTAAAACCGCATAAAAGCGGCTGTTGCCAATACCAAGCCAATTAAAGCCCTGTCTATGTATTTATGCATCACACGCTATTTTAATTGTTACCAAATTTTTCAATCTTTACTATTGCCGGAGACATCTTGGGATTTTTCAATTGTTTTTCACAATGGTACCCACTAATTCGCCTCGAAGCACTTTTAGTAAATTGCCACGAGTGTTCATATTAAAAATTAAAATTGGCATATTATTTTCTTTACATAAGGTAAAAGCCGTCATATCCATAATTTTCAGATTTTTTTCGTAGACTTCGTCGAAAGTCAGTCTGCAATATTTAACGGCAGAAAGGTTTTTTTCGGGGTCGTCAGAATAAACGCCATCGACGCGGGTTCCTTTAAGTAGCACATCGGCACCGATTTCCACAGCACGTAATGCCGAGGCCGAATCGGTAGTAAAAAAAGGATTGCCAGTACCTCCCGATATTATCACCACGAATCCTTTTTCGAGATATTCGTTAGCTTTGCGACCACTTGTGCTTTCGGCGATAGGGTTGATAGCAATTCCCGAAAGTAGTTTTACCTTCAGCCCTAGTTTTTCAAGTTCGGCTTGCAAAGCCATAGAATTGATAACCGTAGCAAGCATACCCATATAATCACCTTGAACACGATCGAAGCCTTGTGCTACCCCTTGTATGCCTCTGAAAATATTTCCTCCACCAATTACAATGGCAATTTTTACTT
The DNA here is from genome assembly GCA_003232915.1 of Bacteroidota bacterium. Classification (GTDB taxonomy): domain Bacteria; phylum Bacteroidota; class Bacteroidia; order Bacteroidales; family F082; genus Sulfidibacterium. The sequence goes on from QIKE01000076.1 coordinate 8,396, forward strand.
TTAGTTCCACAACCTCTTTTATCTCTTTACAATAGGCAGCAAGTATTTCGGAATCAATTCCATAGGCACGTTTTCCCATAAGTGCTTCACCGCTTAACTTTAATAAGATCTTTTGGTATTTCATATGTTTATAATTTTGTATATTATTGATTATCAGTGTTTTGTTTTGGCGGGATTTTTGTCAAAATAGACAAAAATCCCGCCAAAACGATTATGTCATTTTTTTATTCCACAGGTTTAACCCGTGGAATGTCAAAGCCATTATTCCACAGGTTTAACACCTGTGGTTATTATTGTTACGCTCCTTCGGAACTTTTTTAATCATTCCCTTGTGTGTTTAAAACCAATCATGGATGTTTCACCTATATATATTTTGAATTTGTTGCAAAACACTAAGAAAGTTGAAAATTTTATCTTCATGCTCTACGGCAATACTCTTGTGTGCTTAGCGTTTCTTTTTACTCAAATTAAACATCTTCAATTCACACATCCAAAAATACTTCTTAAATCGTTAATCAGTGTTTGATATTCGATATTAATTTTTTTCAGTTGTATATAATTTATATTTTATTCATATTCAACTGTTTAAAATTTATTCAGGATGCTATATTTTGTATCTTGCGAAAATAATCATTATTTTTCACTCTTTAAAAAGTTGCATTAATTAGTTGAATTTTGGATATCTTATTTGGCTGAAATAGAAAAAAACAAAATAGCCACAAACTATGACAATGATTCCATTAATGATAAAAATGACTTCGGTAGTTAATACTTTCGTATTATAAGAAGCCTCTCACTTAGCCAAGGTTATTGTCTGCTTTTCATTGTAAGACATAGTGATGATTGCCTTTAAAGTATCTTCCAAAAACGGGTATTTAAACACAAAACCTTCGGAAATAAGACGTTGGGGCAGAATTTGTTTTCCGTTGAGAATAAGTTCATCAGCCATTTGTCCGAGCATCATTTTCAGAAAAAACGAAGGTGTTCGTATCAGTGATGGACGATGCAAATATTTCCCCAGCAAATGGGCAAATTCCTTTTGGCGTATCGGGTCGGAAGATGTGAGGTTGTAGGGTCCTTGTGCATCAGGCAAATTCATCAAAAAACGGATAGCCCTAACTTCGTCGAGAATATGTATCCACGACATCCACTGCTGTCCACTACCCATTGGGCCACCCAAAAACAACCTGAAAGGCAGCAAATACTGCGGAAGTACACCTCCTTTGGCATCAAACACCAAACCTGTACGTACATATATTACTCGCGTTTTATTTTCAATAGATTGCAGCGCCTTTTCATGCATAATGCCTGTTGTGGTAAGAAATCCCGTACCACCCAAATGTGAATCTTCGGTAAAAACTCTGTCGGAGCTTTCTGTACCATAAATGCCTATGCCCGAACCTTGTACAATAAAAGAAGGTTTATCTTGAGTTTTTTCAAAAGCCTCCACAATCTGTCTGTCGATTTTTAACCTGCTATTGCGTATTGCTTCTTTTTTTCGCTTTGTCCACTTTCCGCTGACACTTTCTCCGGCAAGATTTACAATGCCGCCGGCTTGCTCAAATAGTTCAACGAGTTCGGATATATTTCCGTTTTTTACAAATGATATTTTTTCGTTGCCAAACCGTCTGTATTTATCAGGATTTCGGCTAACAACAGTAATTCGATATGGCTCGTTTTTGAGCAATTCTATTAAGTGGCTACCGATAAATCCGGTACCACCAAAAAAAACAAGGTTATTCATTGTATATGGTTTTTAGTACTTTATGTTAAGCTCGTTATCTGTAAAAACAGCTAATTATTGTCTGCGGCAAAATGCTCCTTCCGTGTTATGTAGGTCGGTAACCTTCACGGTAAGTTGTCCTGCTTTAACAGCAGGATGTTTTTTTATCAGCGAAAGCGCGTCCGCTTTGCTAACAGCATCAACAATTATCACACCGTCGTTGTGTTTATCGAAAAAACCGTAAAGCATCACCCTTTTATCATTTTGAAATATTTTGGACATAAATATTCTGTTGATAAAGAGCATTTTTGAAATATCGCCGCTAAAGTCATTGTTTGCTTTAAGCCTGATAAGCTGGTAGCTATGTGGCTCTGTAGCTTTGCATAAATGACCATTATAAATCAGTAACGGAAAAATTTCCACACTAAACAATCCGGCACTTACTGCAGGGTCACTTTTTATAACTTTCCACGCTTCCGGCAAATCTTTCACTTTAATTATCAATATTTCGCCGCCTTTATCTACGTCGCCCCACGTTTTTACAATACCTTGCCGATATAAAGCCACAAGTTTCTGTTTGTGTAGCAGTTCGGCTTTGCTAGCCTCCGTTTTCATTGATACGTCACGATTATTGGCCTGCAAGAAAATAAAATATAAACCATTGTTTCCGGCTGTGGCCGAAAAACTTAACAAAGAAAACAAAAGACCGAAAATAAATTGAAATAACTTCACAACAACATGCTTTAAAGATTAAAGCGTAAAAGTACAAATAATGTCCAAACAAATAACAATTTGTGATGAGTAGCACAAAAAAATAATATCAGGAGTAGTGCGCCGAACGAACATTGCTTAAAGTATAACCATTGTTGGGGTTCGTTATTATACTTTTAAATATTTCAATTTTTTATAGATATATAAATACTTGAAAACCGATTTGTTAAACAACTTTCGAATAATATCCTATGAACAGTTATATGATTAATAGACCATTGACCGTTCATAGCAAAATAAAATCCGTCAGTATTTACAATATACTTTTTTTTCTTAATAAAATATTCAAAATCATTATAAACGGATGTAATTAATTCGACAAAATTTTGTTTGAAACTTTCAATATACCTTTTTATATAACTATGCCAATGTGTTCGTGTGTGTTTACAGAATTACACAAGATAATTATCCTATTAAGTTCTAAAAAGTTATGCTTTTCCGATATTTTCAATTGAATCTTGAAAAACTGACAAGGAAAAAAATATATTTAGAATTCTTCTTTTAGTTAATTTACGAATAAAACGTATTTCAATAAATTACCAAAAATCGTTAAAGTATTTTTACAGATTAACATGCTGATTATCTTATTTTTAAAATTTATAGCAGAAATTAAATAATTACATGCAAAATAATATTTTGGCGTATCGTGCAGAATAAAATACTTCTGAAAAATTTACTCTTTTAGATTTGTTTTTTCCGGTTTATCTCGCATCGACAATTTAATTCGTCTTGTATTTGTAATTAATTTGACGTAATTCATCGTTGGCTTTCACTATTTTTTGTTTCAGGCTTTCTTTATATACGATCAATTTTTTCATTATATTTTCGTCTCCGGTAGCAAGTATTTGCGTAGCAAGAATAGCCGCATTTAACGCACCGTTGATGCCTACCGTTGCCACCGGAATTCCGGGAGGCATTTGCACAATGGCAAGTAGCGAATCCATTCCGTCGAGGGTAGCGTTGACGGGCACACCAATAACCGGTAAAGGTGTAAGAGCAGCAATAACGCCCGGAAGGTGTGCAGCCATTCCGGCACCGGCAACAATGATTTTAATCCCTCTACCGGCAGCACCGATGGCAAAACGTTCAACCTCTTTGGGGGTGCGGTGTGCTGAAAGTGCATTCATCTCAAAAGCAATTTTCATGTCATCGAAAAATACAGCGGCTTTTTCCATTACCTTCAGATCCGATGTGCTGCCCATAATAATACTAACTAAAGCTTTCATAAAAAATATTATTTGTGAGACAAAAGTACAAAAGCCTATGAAATGTTGAGATAAAATATTGATGTGCCAATAAACTTAAATCCGTATATTTTTTAAATATGGGCAAGCATACCGGATTAAAGGCAATTCGTAGATCATCTTTATATCACCATGTAGCCCGCCCGTTAACACTTAACCCAACTTGCAAATCCATAGTCATATAATATTCACATACAGACGAATACAGATTAAAAGTTTACAATTGGGGCACTACTTTTGTTTTACGT
>QIKE01000006.1 GCA_003232915.1 Bacteroidota bacterium
TTTTATAAATATCTATATTCGTTGCTACTTTTTGGTAAAATAAATGACACAGACCTTGCTATGAACAGAAAGTGTAAAGTAAAACCCGATTTATGATAAACACCGACCTGCGGAATGACAAATAAAGGTAAAAAATACAATTGCTTTCGCTATATTCAATTCGTTCGGTATCTTTGCATTTTATTAAAAAAAAGGAGAAAGGTTTGAAAATTGCCATCAACACACGTTTATTGCTGAAAAACAGACTAGAAGGTATCGGATGGTTTACTTACGAATCATTACGGCGAATTGTTAAGATACATCCCGAGCATCAATTTTATTTTTTGTTTGACAGATCTTTCGACGAGGAATTTGTATTTGCCAAAAACGTTGTTCCTAAGGTTGTACCACCACAAGCACGACATCCTTTTTTGTTTTATTTTTGGTTTGAGCAAAGCCTCCCAAGTGTGTTAAAAAAAATTCAACCCGACCTTTTTGTATCGCCAGATGCATTCAATTCATTGAAAAGTCCGTTTAAAAACCTTTTGGTAATTCACGATTTAAATTTTGAACATCACCCCGAGATGGTTCCTTTTTTAGTACGCAAGTACTATCGTTATTATTCACCGCGTTTCGCACAAAAAGCCGACCGGATTGCAACGGTATCGGAGTTTTCGCGGCAAGATATCATACGACAATATGGAGTGGACGCAAGCAAAGTAGATGTTGTTTACAATGGTGCCAACGAAAACTTCAGGCCTTTGACTGAGGGTGAAAAAGCATTGGTAAAACAATTCTATACAGCAGGAAGCGATTATTTTATTTTTATCGGAGCGCTGAGCCAAAGGAAAAATCTGTCGAATTTGTTTCGTGCTTTCGATTTGTACAAACAATCCTCCGATACCAACACCAAACTGATGGTAGTAGGGGAAAAAATGTTTCACAATGACGACATAAAATCGGCCTATTCCGAATTACGGCATAAAGGGGACATTATTTTTACGGGCAGGCTCGGACCTTCGGAGCTTTATAAGGTGCTCGGAGCTTCGCTGGCATTAACCTATGTTTCTGTATTCGAAGGATTTGGCATTCCTATTATAGAAGCTTTTTGTGCCGGAACCGCCGTGATAACTTCCAACATTACTTCTATGCCCGAAATTGCAGGCGATGCAGCGCTAACAGTCGACCCTTTCAATCCACAAAGTATTGCCAATGCCATGAAAAAGATTACTTTTGACCATAAACTCAAAAACATATTAATTGAGAAAGGAAAAATAAGAAGAGAAAATTTCAGTTGGGATAAAACAGCGCAACTACTGTGGCAATCTATTGAAAAAACATTAAAAACTTAAAATTCATAAAACTATGAATATATTACTGTTGGGTTCGGGAGGCCGTGAGCACGCATTGGCTTGGAAAATAGCTCAAAGCCCTAAAACCGATCAATTGTTTATTGCACCTGGAAATGCAGGTACGGCCTCGGTAGGCACTAATATTCCCCTTGATGCCACCCAGTTTGAATCCATAAAACTCTTTGTTGTTGAAAATGATATTGACATAGTGGCAGTTGGTCCAGAAGCTCCTTTGGTCAACGGTATTCATGATTATTTTCTTGATGACCCTGTTTTGCAAAATATCACAGTCATCGGTCCTCAAAAAGCTTCCGCAATGCTTGAAGGGAGTAAATGTTTTGCCAAAGAATTTATGCAACGTCATGGAATTCCTACGGCTACTTACAAAAGTTTTAATGATGGAAATCTTGAAGAAGGTTATGTTTTTCTCGAACAAATAAACCCCCCTTACGTTTTAAAAGCCGACGGATTGGCAGCAGGAAAAGGGGTGCTGATAATGGACAATCTGCAAAAAGCTAAAGAAACACTTACCGAAATGATTAACGGTGCAAAATTCGGCGAAGCTTCTTCTACTGTGGTTATAGAAGAATTTCTGAAAGGAATAGAACTTTCCGTATTTGTGCTCACCGACGGACTATCATATAAAATTTTTCCCGAAGCTAAAGATTATAAACGTATTGGTGAAGCCGATACGGGACTTAATACCGGAGGAATGGGTTCGATTTCTCCAGTACCTTTTGCCTGTGAAAAGTTTATGCAAAAAGTTGAAAACGAAATTATTATACCAACTATAGAAGGACTACAACAAGATAATTTACCCTACAAGGGCTTTATTTTTTTCGGTTTGATGAAAGTTGATGATCAAGCTTACGTTATTGAATACAACTGTCGCATGGGTGATCCTGAGGCTGAATCGGTTATCCCCCGTTTAAAAAGCGATTTGGTAGAATTATTCGAAGCAGTGGGCAATAACAACCTCGACTCAACAACGCTTGAAATTGATGAAAGATATGCTACATCGGTGATGCTGGTTTCGGGCGGTTACCCCGAAAGTTATGAAAAAGGTAAAATTATTGAAGGTACCGGCAATGTGAGCAACTGTATTCTGTTTCATGCAGGAACCTCATTAGATGTGGAAAAAGATGAAATAAAAACCAGCGGCGGTAGAGTGATCGCTGTTACAGCTTTCGGAAATTCGATGGACGAAGCTTTGCAAAATACTTATGTCAATGTAGAGCATATTCATTTCGAAGGAAAATATTATCGTCACGATTTGGGTTTTGATTTACATACCAACTCCTGATAATTTAATTATGTTGCTACGGTTCTTCAATTCGGCAAATCTTTCACGCTTATTTGCTGCATTTTTAATAGCAATACTGTTTTGGATACCGGGCTTTTATTTTTCTTCTTCATTAATTATAACACCGTGGAATGCCCCACTGTATGATTTATATCTGCTCATTCCCATTAAAATAGTTTGGATAAATACCACAATCGCATTTTTATTGAATTTTGTAACGGCTCTCGTTGTCAATTCGCTGGCATCAACATTTGGTTTGAGCGACAATTCGTCCTATCGCCCGGCATTTTTATACCTGTTGCTTTCGGCCATGTTGCCCGAATTTACCCGTATGAACCCTTTTATAATGCTCAATTTTTTGTTGGCACTTTATTTTTTCAATGTTTTAAAAATATCAGTTTCCCCCAATCCCATTTTTATTTCGTTTAACGGTGGTTTTATTTTGGGACTTGCCACTTTGTTTTACCCACCTTTTATATTCCTGTTGTTACCTCATTGTATTATACTGATAATTAATAGAATAAACCATTGGCGTTCCTATACAGCATCAATATTGGGTGCTATTTTACCTTTTATCTATCTATTTTCGTATTATTTTTGGGTTGACCAATTGGTTGGACAAACAGAAAATATTCTTAAAGATTTAAAACCTAAATTTACACTGCTTTATCCTCATGATACTCTTTCGCTTATTCTATTTGTTGCTGTGGCACTCTTGCTCCTTATATCTTCTTTTAACATTTATACCAACTTGAATAAAAGAAAAATTAATAAAAGAAAAAATATCGGTGTCATTTTGTATTTGTTATTTTTTATGTTATTCATATATCTGTTCTATGCTAAAAATGTCAGCGAAGTAATGGCACTTGCCGTACCTTCCGCACTTATTATCGGAGATTATGTTCGCCATATTAAAAAAATGAAGTGGATTGAATTGTTTGTTATGCTTTTAGTTGTTCTGATTATTATAAATAATTTTATCAGATTATATAATGTTGTTTAAGCGCTATTCAAAAGACAAAAATACGGTGGAAGCAGGTTGCGACGAAACAGGTCGAGGATGCCTTGCGGGGCCTGTATTTGCCGCAGCAGTCGTTTTTGCTCCCGACTTTAGCAACGAATTGCTTAACGACTCAAAAAAGCTCAACGAAAAGCAGCGCAATGCTTTACGTATTATCATCGAAAACGAAGCGCAAACTTGGGCCGTTGCATCCGTAAGTCCTCAAAAAATTGATGAAATAAATATCTTAAATGCCTCTTTTCTCGCTATGCACTTGGCACTTCACAAGCTATCAATCAAACCTGGACTTCTGCTCATTGACGGAAACCGTTTTAATGCTTATAAAAGTATTCCACATCAATGCATTGTCAAAGGCGACGGGAAATATATGTCGATCGCCGCTGCTTCTATCCTCGCCAAAACTTTCCGCGACGAATACATGCTTAAAATACATCGCGAATTCCCCGAATACGGTTGGAATAGCAACAAAGGCTATCCTACCTTACAACATAAACTCGCCATTCGTCAACATGGCCAAAGTCCATATCACCGCTTAACTTTCAAAAGCAACATACAATTGAAGATAAAGTTTTAATAGTGTAACCTGTACCGATTGGCTTTCAGTTAGCTACCTCTGCATCCAACGATATTATTAATAAAGAGTTCTTGCTCGAAAACATCAATTTCTTCGTTACACTCGTCCGGAACATTAGGTACTTACGGAGAATTTATCATAACATTCTTGCGATGTGAATTGAGAATAATAGTTTTCTTTTGTCTTAATCCATCGGCTACTCTGGCGTTTTATCTACTCTATTATCTTTGCAAGAGTGATATTTTTAAACTACCCTTTCACTATAATGTAACGAAAGCTAATATAAATCCCCAATATATTCTCATTCTTGTTACAATATGTAAACTTTCCCTAAAGTATTTTATACTAATGAGAAGTGTAAAGATAAAACATTTTCTACGACACCTCAAATTATTGTCTCGTAACTATTCGGAAATAAATACAACTTGCTGGTAGCAATATGATATCACTATTTTTAGCCATAGCAAACAAAGCTCCTCAAATATTGACAATTAAATAATAGAGAGGATATCAAAAAAACTTTTATTGTTGGTTTTCAATTACAGGGGGTATAAAGCCCACCGTAATTGAAAACTTCATCCTCCGCTATAAGTTTGGATGCCTATAGTGGGATTGAAATTCAAACAAGCTACTTGAAATACACTAAGCGGTAGCTCACGGCTTGTATTGCCGATGGGGAGCAAACTGGAAAGAACGACCGAAGGAAGTTCCTTTGCAATTTTTGCGACACACGGCAAAACAAGACGGGACTACAAGCGGACAGTCCGATACCGTGTGGGTATGCAAAAGGGAGGATTGTTGGGCAGTTTGGGTTGGGGAAATGTTAGCCGCCCAAAAGAAAAAATAGAGCACATAACGTTAGCATTTCTCAAAATGATACAGGTTTCCTCCTGAAAAGTTTAATAATGATAAAATAAGTTACTATTTTTTTCTATACTATTTTATATATGACCTCCAACAATTCGCTGATTATAAATGCTGTTGCTCCCCAAACAATTTCATTTTGCACAAAATAACAGGGAACTTCCACTTCTGTTTCTTTGCGATATCGAATGGTTTTATAACAAAAAGCAGCCGGATTGAGCAAATCGTCAAGAGGAACTTCAAGAAGAACGGCCACTTCACTTTCATTAACTTTGAAATCAGGATGTTGTAAACTGTAACCCACAAACGGATACACATCAAAATTACTTGCCGGAATAAATAGTTTGGTCAGTTTTCCCATCAGCTGAACCTGCCGTGGATCGACACCTATTTCTTCAAATGCCTCACGCAGAGCAGTTTGCTTTAAACTTTTATCTTTATCTTCGTACTTACCTCCCGGAAAAGCTATCTGGTTGCTATGAATACCACTGTCGCAAGCACGCTTTATCAAAACCAAATGAATTTTTTCTTCAATAGAATAAAAAAGTATCAGTATTGCGCTTTTTTTTGGCGATTGTTTTATATTGCAATTTACGGGTTTGAGACGACGGCTTGCGGACATCAGCTTTTTGCGGGCAACCTCTCCGGGTAACGAAAATTCCAATGCTCTTTCCAACTTCTCAACAAAGTGGTTGAAAGGAATATGTTTTGTACTGTTCTTCATGAAAGTTATTAGTTATCAACTTTTTGCATAAAACGAAAAAGATTTTCCAGAGCTTTGGGAAGGTTGGTCGATATTTGTCCTAATAGTTTTCGGCCAACGCTTCGTTTACTTATTCAACAAAAGGAAATTCATCGGTAAAATTGTGCAAAATTTCTAATACCTGTAAGTTCACTAGTATTTTTATTGCGCAATAATATAAACGGGGGAATGAGACATAATTAGCCATCTAATGTTTGCCATTATCTCAAATTTCCTTTCTCCACCTTTTTTATTTTTGCTGTGCAAAGGTAAGTAATCTTGTAATCTTATCCTTTTGTTAACTTTCAACAATCGTTTATTCTTCAAATGGATTAAAATTGGGCAAATCAAAATGTGTGAAAAAACGGATTAAACAACATTAAGCCCATATTTTGAAACGTAAATCCCGACAAGTTTAAAAATATTTCCATTAAATAATGGCAAACAAAACAATATTTTAAACTACCAAAAACGCAAAATTAAATAGTGTTTGACGGAAAACACCATTTCTTCATTACGTCCGTTTTGAATATTACTTATTTATTTTAATAAATTATTAGTATATAAACCTTCGCAGGCCTCGAAATGGAGTTTTCTTAGGGCACTAAGCAGCAAATTGATATCGTTCTTTAAATGCCAATTTTGCAAAGTTATTGCTAAATGTGTTTTAAAGTTTTTTCTCATAACGATTAAACATTTCTGACATTTTTTCAACAATCCACACCGCTTTTTTATTTACTATAATTGCAATTACACAACAATGATGAAACAAAGGAAACAGGTTTCTTTTTTTATTTACTTTGCACAAAAACAAATGGAATGAGAAAATTTTTTATCTTTCTGCTCTTATTGTTGTTAACAAATGCAGTGTTAACAGGTCAATCACTCGAATTTTTATGGCAAACCGATGCTATTTTTAAAGTTCCCGAATCGGTATTTTTCAATATTCGCACTCAGAATATCTACGTTTCAAATATTAACGGTAAGCCTACGGAAAAAAACGGCAACGGTTTTATTTCGTTATTATCGTCCAAAGGAAAAATCATTAATTTAAAATGGGTTAAAGGTTTGAATGCTCCCAAAGGAATGGCAGTTTTTAATAATATCCTGTATGTTTCTGACATTGACCGCCTTGCAGCAATAGATATTTTTTCGGGAAAAATAATTCGTTTTTATACCGTTAACGACGCTCGTTTTCTCAACGATGTGGCCGTTGATAACAGAGGAGACGTTTATGTGAGCGATTCGGACAAAGGTGTGATTTTTAGAATGGAAAATAACGGACATTTTCACATTTGGGATAGCAACCCTATATTGAAAGAGGTCAATGGTCTTGCCATAGAAAACAGGAACCTTGTTGCAGGCGCCTACGGTCATCTTTTGCAAATAAATATCCATAACAAAAGTATACAAAAACTGACATTCCAAAACGGAATAATCGACGGACTCATACCCATAGGAAACGGATATTATGTGGTTTCCAACTGGTCGGGAAAAATTCAATTGGTAGCAAAAGGGAAAAAAGCCATCGTGCTAAGTAACACGAGCAAGCAAAAGATAAACGCCGCAGACCTCGGTTATATTCCCCAAAAAAAAGTAATTCTTATTCCAACTTTTTTTAATAATAAGGTGATTGCTAAAAAACTGATTTTCCCTTCCCTCACTCAATAATAAGCAATAATGTTAAAAATAAGGTAACTACTTAGTTGGTTTGATTTTATCATTTTGTTGATTATCTAAAACATACTAAAGGCATTTTACAAAACATAAAATAATTAATATACAGAATATCAGCGAAATATAGCATTTTACACACCTTTTAATGAAAGAATTTTAATAATCTTTATTATGTAATGCATTGATTATTAACATTACAGACTTGCTGAGCAGTTACAAAATAAATTCTGCTAAACATTTTGAAAAGCTTCTTTCAACAAAGACGGCTTTTTTCAAGTCACTAATATTTTAATGTATTGAAAATATATGTTTTAAATAAGAAAGATATGTATCTTTCACAATCGTCAATATGAAATCTTTTCATTCTCCCACAGTGAAATAGCTTTTTACCGCGTAGAAACATTTATGTACCTCAAATTTCATAAGGCAAGTAGGGCATTTCACGTAGCAAACTATTTTTCCATCGTCCTAACTTTATCCGGTACTTTAAAATATTAGTTAGACATTGTAACACTTTTATAATAATCTATTTCTAAATTTTTACTATTTTTGAAAAAAATCTTCGAATATGGAACGATATTGTCTTGATTGCGGAGTAAAACTTATTGGAAGAACGGATAAAAAATTCTGTTCCGATCAGTGCAGAAACACTTACAACAATAGGCTTAATAAAGATGAGACGGCTTATATGAAAAATGTAAACCGCACTTTACGTAAAAACCGTCGTATTCTTAAAGAATTAAATCCCAACGGAAAAGCTAAAGTCAACAAACAAACTCTTCTGGCACGAGGCTTTATCTTCAAATATTTTACTCATATTTTCAAAAATAAAGAAGGCAAAATTTATTATTTCTGTTACGAATACGCATACCTTCCGCTTGACAACAATTTTTTTGCTCTTGTCATCAATAAAAATATCTAATAACTAGCTTTTACGATGTTTTTCATTTGCTTTTTGTATAATCACAGATATACAGAATACAGCCTACTACGATAGAACAAAAATTCAAATAGGCAATTTGGAATTTGTGGCACTTTAAGTTGCCAATTTCGACTTAACGCCGGTAATAATTATATTGTCAAGCGCTCCTTAAATGGCAAAAACGTCATAAAATCGGTATGATGAACGATGTAAGCCTCGGTAGTACGTTTCACTATATTTCCTTCGCCGGCGTGTGTAGCAATAATATGGCACACTTGGGCAGGAACACCAGCTTCTTCGGCAAGACTCACCCCCGAAAACGGATGGCGTAAATATTTTCCGTAAGTGCTTTGAACTATATTTTTCTCATCATCAAGCACATATTCAAGTAGTTTGCCGACATCGGCAAGTATAGCACCAGCAATAAGCACATCCATATCTACCGTTAGTTCACCGTGATACATTTGGTTTATTTTTTGGCCGGCATTGCGAGCAATGTGCACTACCGATCGTTTATGATCCATAAATGTAACTTTCAAATCGGGTCCGACAAGGAGAGTGAAAGGAATACGATTTAAATCGTTGGCTGTAAGTACGCTACGTTCCAAAGCCAGTTCCCAAGTTTTGGCGGTTTTATTGCGCAATACCTCATCGTCTATCCACAACAACTCTTTGCCCCAGAGTTTTTTTACTTCCTTGTTCATGTTTTGTTTTTTGTTAAAAACAGAATATCAATAAATTAACAAGTTGACAGTTTATTATAATTTGGCAATAACAGCACCAGCCATTTCCGAGGTTGATGCGGCACCCTTTTTCACTAGGTCGGGGCTGCCGTGCATTTTCATCATATCATAAGTACGGACATTTCCTTCTTCGATGACTTGAGAAACAGCTCTTCTGATTTTTTCGGATAGCTCGTTTTCGTTAATAAAATTAAGCATCATACATGCAGATTCTATCATTGCAATAGGATTAACAATAGATAGCGGATAGCCGGCATATTTTGGTGCCGAGCCGTGTGTTGGTTCAAAAACACCGATACCCGAATCGGGGTTAAACTGTGCCGAGCAGGCAAAGCCGAGTCCACCGATAAGGCCTGCAAAACCATCGGAAATAATATCACCAAATAAATTGCCTGCAACGATAACTCCGTAATTTTCAGGATTTTTTGTTAGCCACATCATTTGGGCATCAATGTTGGTGTTCCACAATTCTATATCGTGAAAATAGGATTTTTGCATTTGTTGAGCCATCTTGTACATCATTCCCGAGGTTTCGCGTATAACGTTGGGTTTTTCGCAAACAGTAACCGACTTATAACCATATTGTTTTGCGTAATCGAAAGCTGCCCTGAGAATACGTTCGGTAGCTTTTTTCGTAAAAATACGAGAAGAAATAGAAATTTCTTTTTTGGGAGTATTAGCAAAATTTTTTGCAAATTTCGGATGCGTCATCAATGCTTGATAAACTTCTTCCGGCGGATCGGACCATTCTATTCCACTATAAAGTCCTTCGGTATTTTGCCGGAAAATAATTACATCGACAACAGGTTCTTCAATGCCACCGTTGGCAGCACGCCGGATAAAATTCAGCGGATTCCCTTTGTATGTATGGCACGGACGCATGCAAATATCAAGGTTGAAATATTGCCTGAGATTTACAATTGGCGAAGAATAAACAAGACCGTTATTGCGTAAAGCAGGATCAAGTGCTTCGGCGGCCGCATCCTTGGGCTTGGACGTGATAGCCCCGAAAAGGGCAACTTTATGTTTTGCAAGTAATTTAATTGTGCGCTCGGGTAAAGGATTTCCCTCGTTTTTCCAAAATTCCCAACCAATATCCCCTTCAACATAGTTGGCATCGAAACCGGCTGCATCCAACACTCGAATGGTTTCTTCCAAAACAACCCTGCCTATACCGTCGCCTGGCAGTGTAACAATGGTTCTTTTCATCATATTTGTGAATATTTTATTATTTCGATAAAAACATCAAAAATACTAAAGTGGTGCAAAAAACAACAGAAAAAAAAGAAATTTTCAATTCCCCTTGACTTACACCCACTTTTGTTTAAGATAGTTTCGTCGATTTTTTATCAATTTAAAATTTTATGCATTATTTAAAACAAATTTATCCCTACCCCTCAAGCAGTTATCTTAATGTACTGCAATGATTTAACAATATTTACAATTTTCTAAAAGTTGTATTCCTTGCTATGATTTTTCTCTTTTTCATAACTGTTTCGGGCCAAACCTACTCAGAACAGTGGTGTCAACACGAAAATTCTGATTTCGATACTATAATACAAACAAGTGGAATTGATAGTATGTTAGGAACAGGATATGAACAATACCAAAATCTTTACGAAATGTGTGTACCACGACTTTTTCCTAAAAAAAATTTCAGTTATTACAACAACAGCGAAAAAACTTTGCGCTAAACTATTCAGCTATGGGAAATACATCGGGCGACCTACAATGGAATTTTATAGACCCAGAAGGTAAAAACAACTCCTGATATTCATCATTTACTGGCTTAATTCATTACGTAAACAAAGCCTCTCATAAAACTTATGCCTATTTTGCCTGTTTCGTGCAAGGAGGGTTGTTTCGTACTGACGATGCCGCTACAAAAAGGCACATCGCAGGTACTGACAAAGGACTGCCGGTATGCGGTTTGTCAAGTATTGTTATTGAAGATTTTAAAGAAACGGTTGTACGTAACAACCGGTGACGGAGAAAGTTATATAAGCGAATCCATATAGTAAACGGCAATAGGCGTTTATCGCACAATAAGTGCGGGAAAAATCATGAAAAACATCTAATGCCGAGACTGCTAGTTCCGGTAATGTTAATTGGTATAAACTCGTTTCAGACGCATTTTACGATATAATAAGCTGTCCCGACAGCAGCTACATATTTTATGCATTGTGTTAGAGTATAACATATGTTTATAACGTAAACATTTTGACAAAAGATTCCGTTGAACTGTTAGCACAAAAAGTTTTGGTCGATCCAGATACCTTTAATTCGGATACAAAGCACAAAAAGAGAATTGTTGTAAAAATTATCTCTCTGAACTATAATTACCATTATGCTATTTTTTCAATGAGAGATTATAATAATTACGTTTTGATATACCGAAATAACAAAAAAAATATGGGATAAAAGAGGAATAACATATACTTTTGACGGATATGTACGAAGTCTTGGATGGAATATTCGACCGTTGCGAAGTAATGACGGCTTTATCGAATGATCTGCTAAGAATGTTAATATAATGGATTTATATAGTAATTCTTTTAACAATATTTCACATAAGTATGCTTTTATGCGTGATGTAAGATATGCCGGTACACATACAACTACCGGTTTTTGGTGGTTTGATGCCAACGGCAACGAAAAGATATGAGTGGGTGACGACAGTGGAATTTCTATTGGCCAAATTGATGCAGTTTATGATATGCTTATCATCCGGAATATAAAAACGAAAATACTTGCCGTAGCCAACATTGGACATTGACAGTAAAAGTATGTTTATTAGCAGCGGACAGTCGAGGAAGGAAAGTTTTACTATACTACGTTTAACGGAAGGGATTGGATTGACTGTGAATTTTTTGGGCCTACAGATAGCAGATGGTTATTATTAACGAAAACAAATTTTATGTATCGGAACAAAGCGGGGATATAATGCATCATAACAAAGTTAATTATCAAATTTTATCCCGTTACTATATAAACTGTAAACCAATAAGTTAACATCATACACTAATTTCTCAACCTCTTATCAAATAGGTTCTTTATAAGTAACTATTCAGCCGGTTTATATATTTGACTATCAGGGTAATATATGATAAGCAAATGAATTAAAACTTGCAAATATTAATGCATAAAAAT
>QIKE01000010.1 GCA_003232915.1 Bacteroidota bacterium
TTGATGCCAAAAAGGCCGACAAACTGAAATCGTCGTTTCTTACCAATATGTCGCACGAAATACGTACTCCTTTAAATGCCATTGTCGGATTTAGTAACTTATTGTCGGATAATGATATTGGCATAGAACAAAAACAGCGCTATATAGATATTATTAACGAAAGCAACGATTCGCTATTGCGGTTGATTGATGACATTATTGATGTGTCGTTAATGGAATCGAAGCAATTAGCATTATCCGATTCTGATATAAATCTTTCGGTGATGTTGAAAAACCTCGAAGAAACATATAAACTTATTTTGGAAGAAAAAGATCACGAAAATATTTTGTTGACTGTTGAAAAGCCATCCGAACATCTCTACTTTTTGGGAGATGCTACTCGCCTACGGCAAGTGTTTATCAATTTGCTCGACAATGCCATTAGGTTTACACAAAATGGAAGCGTTACGTTTGGTGTTCGAGAAGAAAATGAGCAACTTGTATTTTTTGTTAAAGATACCGGTGTTGGTATTGAAAAAAAATATCACGATAAACTATTCAACAGGTTTTTTAAAATCGAAAAAAGTTCATCTAAACTTTTCAGTGGTACGGGAATAGGGTTGTACCTTTGCAAAAGTATTATCAACTTGATGGGTGGAGACATAAGGGTAGAATCGGAACCAGGCTATGGTTCTATGTTCTCGTTTACCCTTCCTAAAAAAGCATTTCACAAACAAAAAGACCCAAAATCCAAAGTTGAAGAACATCATAAAAAAGTTGAAAAACCTTATTTGAAGGCGTTGAAAATTCTTGTGGTTGAGGATCACCCCGAAAGTAGGGAGTATCTCAATAAGTTACTCACAAATGAGAATATGGAAGTATTACAGGCTTTCGATGGGAAATCAGGCGTGGAAATGTTCAAGGCTAATCCGGATATTAATCTGATTCTTATGGACTTAAAAATGCCGGGAATGAACGGCTACGAAGCCTTAGATGAAATTAAAAAAAAGAATAAATATATACCTGTAATTGCACAAACGGCATTTGCTACCGAAAAAGATAATGATCGTTGTATGAAAGCTGGATTTGCCGGCTATATCTCTAAGCCCATAAACAAAGAAGTGCTTTTTCGACTGATAAGCGAAACAGCATATTTCTAAGCTCTACCCATTTGTTAAGATAACTTTGAAAAATAATTCAGAAAATAATATACCCATCACTTGCAATTTGCGTAACAAGAATTTCAATTTTTATCCTTGCCTATACAATTTTTACACTTTTATCGTTATTCAAACAATAATTTGTTAATAAAAATTTCGTTGTGTTATTAATTTTGAAGATGAGTTTGGTATTTTTATCACCCGAAAAATAAAATATAGAAACGAAATGAATAATAAACTCGAAGTTTTCCTTTTGTTATTGATACTGCTGGCAGGTAGCCGGTTTGCAACTGCGCAACAAACTTTATGGTATTCCGGTTCGCCGGCCTTGTACCGGGAGGCGACGGAGCTATTCAATAATAACGAATATGGTGCGGCAAAAACACTTTTTAAACAGTATTTTGAAAAATATGCCGCTGTTGACCGTAGCAAAACCGAAGCTGCCAGATACTATTCGGCTATGTCGTCGGTAGCCCTTAAAGACCCTTTTGCATTGGAAAAACTCAACAACTTTGCAACACGATATCCCGAAAGTAGTTTCGCGCCGTCGGTACATTTTGCTATGGCAAATTTGTATTTCGACAAACACAAATATACACAAGTCCTTGAAATGTATGCCGGTGTGTCGCCTTCCGATCTTACGAAAACGGAGAAATTAGAATATTTTTATAAGGAAGGCTTTTCGTATTTAAAAAAAAATCAACTTGAAGAGGCATTGAATGCTTTTTCGAGAATCATGAATGCCAAAGGGGAATATGCCTCGGCAGCATCATTTTATTATGCTCATATTCAGTATCAAAAAGGTAATTTCGACAAGGCGCTCAAGGCGTTTAAAGCCATTAAACACAACCGTAAATTCAAAAAACTTATCCCCGCCTATCTCATGCATATTTATTATCAAAAAGGCAACTACCAAAAAGTAATTGAAGAAGGTGAAAAATTTTTCAACTCTTCGGGGAGCAAAAACAAGGCCGACCTCGCACGTATGGTTGGCAACGCTTATTACGAACTTGGTGATTTTAAAAATGCATTGACTTTTTTTATTGATTATGAACGAAGTGCCCGCCATAGCATTAGTGCCGACGAACAATATCGTATTGCTTATACAAAATTCAGAAACGAAAAATATCAACAGGCCATTGCCAATTTTCAAAAAGCAATTACCGGCGAAACAAAAATGGCGCAAAATGCTTGGTATTATTTGGGCTTTTGTTACCAAAAATCCAAGCAACCACGCTTCGCACAGAAAGCATTTCTTTCGGCTTACAAAATTGGCGGCAAATCCAAATTAAGTACAGAGGCATTGTTTGCTTATGCAAAACTAACTATCGAACAAAATGGCGATCCTTATAACGATCCCGTGGCTATTTTGCAAGGTTTTATTGATAAAAAACCTCCTGAGAATGAAATGAATACAGCCTACAATCTTTTGGTTCAACTTTATTTGTCTTCGAAAAACAATCGCGCAGCTTTGCAGTCTATCGAAAAAACAAAACATCCTAACAGGGTATTGCGGTTTACTTATCAGCAACTATCATATGCTCAGGCAGTGGAACTTTACAATCGTTCCGATTTTAAAGACGCCATTGATTATTTTTCCAAATCGTTGAAATTTCCTGTGGACAACGAACTGGAAGCCCGTGCTTTATTTTGGAAAGCCGATGCTTTTTACCGGCTGAAACAATTTGGTGAAGCGGAGCAATACTACCGAAGTTTTCTTTCTTCGCGTGGTGCAGTAGCCACAGGATTAAAAACAAGGGCATATTACAATTTGGCTTATTCACGCTTCAATCGAAAACAATATGCCGCCGCATTGACAACTTTTAAACAATTTATTAGCTTTCGCGGAATTTCAGATCGGATGATGAATGATGCAATTTTGCGTTTGGCAGACAGCTATTTTATGTTGCAAAATTATGATCAGGCAATTTCGTGGTATTCCAAAGCTGCCATAAAAGGAAAACCCGATGCCGATTACGCACTTTACCAAAAAGCATTTTGCTATTCTGCTAAAGAAAATTATCAAAAAAAAATAAATACTTTACAACTATTGGTTTCTAAATTTCACAATTCCGAATACTACGACGACGCCTTGTATGAAATAGCCACAACATATAGCGCCCTCAACGACCAGCGCTCGGCCATCGTATATTTTAATAAAATTGTAAAAGAACGTCCACACAGCCGCTTTGCCAAAAAATCACTTATCAAAATGGGACTCGTATATTACAAAAATAACCAATACGACCGAGCAATCACCACTCTGAAAAAGGTGGTAAACAGCTATCCCGCATCTCACGAAGCTACTATCGCGCTCAATTCTCTCGAAAGTATCTACAAGGATAAAGGACAGCTTGATAAATATTTTACTTACGCCAAATCGCTCGATTTTGTCCAGGTTTCTAAAAGTGAAGAAGATTCGCTTACCTTTAGTATGGGTGAAGAACAATACCTGAATCGCGATTGTAGCAAAGCCATCAGTTCACTACAGAAATATCTGAATAATTTTCCCGATGGAGGTTTTGTTTTAAAAGCACATTTTTATCTCGCCGGTTGTTTTAATAGGATAAAGGATAACCAGAATGCTCTTTTGCAGTATGAAAAAATCCTCGAATTTCCCGAAAACGATTATACCGTAAAAGCACTACTAGCTGCTGCCCGTCTCGAATTCGACAAAAAAAATTACGAACAAGCAAACAAATGGTATAAACGATTAACCCTAAGCGCCGAAAACAAATCAACATTGCTCGAAGCCGAAGACGGAGTGATGCGTACGGCTTTTTTGTCGCAGAATTACGAGGAGGCTTCACAGTTTGCACAAAAGCTCTTGCGTACTGAAAAAGTTTCCGACGACCAAATTGTTTATGCCCATTATATTTTAGCCGAATCGGCTCTGCATACAGGAAAAAAACGACAAGCTTTACGCGAATTTAATATTACCGACAAATTGAGTTCGGGACAGTATGGTGCCGAAGCCAAATACCGTGTGGCGCAACTTAATTTTGAACAAGGTAAAGATAATAATGCCGAAAATATTGTGTATCAATTGAGTAGCCAATATCCCGATTTTGAATATTGGGTGGCTAAAGGATTTATTTTGCTGTCGGATATTTATGCTTCACGCAAAAATTATTTCCAAGCCAGGGAAACCCTCAAAAGTATTATCGCAAACTATTCGGGCAACGACCTTAAACAGTTAGCCCGCAAAAAACTTATGGAACTTCCAACCACAAAACCTGACGATAAGAACAATGAAAAAAATAATAAATAACCATAACTGAAAAAAATGAAAAATAATATTAATATCATAATCATTCGGTTTTTTTATTCCATTGTGGCAATAGCTTTGCTTTTTACAACGCAGCAAGCAATAGCCCAGACCCGACGCGATAGCTTGCAACGTAGTCATAACGAGAGCGTTAATATTTACGGTACTTTTAAACCTAAAATCGAACAAACTTATAAGATAAATTTAAAACCCCAAATGTTTACTCCGCACATCATAAAAAGCACTTTCGATATTGAACCTTCACCTTCCAAACTTCTCACGCAAATTCAACTGAGACCCATAAAACCCGTCGCCCTTCGCGTCGGAAGATATACCAGAGGCTTCGAAAACTTTACTAAAATCGGCTTCGGTAGTCGTATTAGTCCTTATGTAGAATTCTTCCACTCCACCGGAAAACGAAATAGCAACCGGCTAAACCTGCATATTTACCATTTTTCTACTTTTAAAAATATCAACGACTATTTCCCTTCCCCTTTTACTGCTACGAAAGTTGAAATGGGTTTTGAAAAATATTTCAGATACCATACTTTAACCGTTAATGCTAACTATGGTTTAAATACTAACCGATATTACGGCGTAAAAAAGTCGGATTTTCCAGGTATTAGTTTCGACGAAAATAACAACAATTTAAAACAAGCCTACAATATGGCCGGCTTTGCCGTACAACTGAAAAGTCAATATAAAAACAACGACAAACTTACCCATAGCCTGAAACTTTCGTCATATTATTTTTTCGACCGATTTGGTAGCAGCGAACTAAACGGAAATATCAATCTTAATGTTCACAAAGCTTTTAGCGTAACGGAAGTACTCGACTATCAACGTCTTGGCCTCGAAGGTGACATGTCGTATTATCAAAACAGCGACAGTACAAACAATAGTACTAACGAATTGTATTTTAGAGCAATGCCTTATTTTAGTGGCAAATACGGAATCTTCACTTTTAAGGCAGGACTTGATTTTGTGGTTCTATCTGCCGATTCTACGAAATTTCATTTCTATCCTTATCTGCATGTAAACATCAATGCTATTCCCCGTTTGTTAAGCCTTTTTGCCGGTTTCGATGGAGGACTGAAAAAAAATACCTATGCAAAATTAGCAACCGAAAACCCGTTTTTGTCATCAAGACCAGGAAAATTTTTGTGGGAAAACGATAAATTTAATTTTTTTGCCGGCTTAAAAGGTAACATGTCCGGACGCTTTGGCTATCATTTTCGCTACGACCTTTCTAATTTTGATGATATGGCCTTTTTCGGTTACCCATTAATAGTTGATAGAAAAACACCGGTGAAACCATGGATTAAAAACGAATTTTCTTTTCACTATGCCAACGGTAGCTCAAATCGTTTCTCACTCGGATTGAATTACCACGAAGGCGAAGCATTTAAGGTTTGGCTAACGGGCTATTACCTATCGTTTCAGTTAGATAATGACGCATTACCATATTATCAACCGCAATTGTCGTTGGAATTTGGTGCTAATATATTGATAAACAATAAAATAAGACCCGAAATAACTCTATATTATGTTGGACAACGTGATGCCACTCGAAGAACACCTTATGGATTTTTTATTGCCGATTATAAACTTGATGCTTATTTCGACCTTAATTTTAGCCTAAATTATCAAATAACAAACAACCTGTCGGTGTTTTTAAACATTACCAATATATTAAACAAAAACTATTATTTGTTTAACGATTATCCCGTGGAAGGCATTCAAGTACTGGCAGGTATAAGTTACCGGTTTTAAAGAAAACACCAAACCAACAAGCCGGCAACTTAAATCTTAGAACATTCTATAATTTTGGTTTGTGGGCGTGTTACAAGATAAACACTAATAAAAATCAAGACCGCGGCAATAATTCCGGAGTAGGTAAGTTTATCTTTTCCAAAACTTAATGCTACCACCGTCGCCAAAAACGGTTGAGTATAAATGTATGTGCTGTTCACCGATGGCGAAAGTTTTTTCAATGAATAATTGTTTAAAAAATAGGCTATTATGGTAGTAAAAAGTATAACGTAAACAATAGAACCCCAAATATTTAAGGGGATAACACTAAAATTGGCTTGGGCAATTTGTTTTATGGAAACCGGTAATACAAACACCAAACCGAAAGTAAATACCCATTTCATCACCGTCAACGGCCGGTATTTTTTCATCAGGGGTTTTACCAAAACCAAAAACATTCCATACGATCCGGCATTGATAAAGATAAAAAGATTACCGGTAAAAGTATTTATATGCCAACTAAAATGTCCGTCGTGCAAAATTAAAATACTAGCACCTAAAAACCCAAGAAAAATACCCGAAAGCTTTTTCAAACCGATGACTTCTTTAAGGATAAAATGAGCCATTATTAGCACGAAAATAGGCGTTCCAACCATAATAATGGAAGCGTTGATGGGGGTGGTAAGATTAAGCCCCTCGAAAAACATTATTTGGTTCAACGCCACACCAAAAAAGGCACACATCGCCATTTTTTTTAAGTCGGTTCTCGTTACTTTTTCTTTATGAACAAAAAATTCAGCCAACCAAAAAACCGCCACTGCTCCTGTAACTCGTAATACGATAATGGCTCTAGGTTCGAGCCATAAAGGCATTATTCCTTTGGCAATAACATAATTAAGACCATAAATGACGTTGGCACCGAAGACCGCCAAATGAGCCAAAATCAATTTGTTCTTCGTTGTCTTGGGCAAAACACTAAAACGGCAGATCGCCTTCGGCACTATGGTTATCAGGCTCGTCTATTTGAACCTCCGGCGGTATTGGCGGTAATCCTTCTTCTCCAGTTCGTTCAATACGCCAAGCTCTTATGTCGGTGTACCATCGCTCGTTGTACTCTCGTGATTCAATATTTACCGAGGCCTTTACCACATCACCAACGGCTATCCCTTCAAGACTACGGATTCTGTCGCCCCAAAGGCTAATACATATTTTTTTTGGATATTGATCGTCGGTTTCTATTATAAATTCTTGCTTTTCCCAACGGCCATTGCGTCCTTCACCGCTTACCACAGGCAATTTGTTAATTAATTTTCCTTGAAGTTCAACACTCATCGTCGTTTTTTTTATGTTAGTAATTCGTTTTCATTGCAAAAGTAAAAAAATGCCACCTATTGTGGTAAATATTTGCAAGAATTATGGTGAAATTGTATTATAGTTTTTTCAAAAAATAGAATATTTTTCTATTTTCGTCCGTTCATTCGCAATTAAACTGGACAATGATTTTGCGAATTTTTGGGTTCCTGTTTTTGCCCGTTGCGAATAAAATTCGTGAGCCACTGCATTTTTTTATTTTTACAAAGAACCAAGATTATAATTATTCTTCGCTATAAAAAAATTAGCGACAAAAAACATATGCATCAATTTATCAAAGATGTTTTGACTCAAATAGAAAAAAACAAATATTTTAAAGAGTTGCACGAACATCATATTCTCTTAGATAAAATTTTAAACGTAATCATTGTATTTGGAGGAAAATAGCCATATGTTTTTCCAATAAATAGAATTTATTAGAAAACACCAACTTTTTCATCGCATTTGCTCTGAATACCAAGCAATTACTCTTGTAAACTACTGTTAAACAAGGCTTTACAAGCTCCGAATTTGGTGTATTCTGAATAGACACTATAATAAAAAGAGTTTTCTGACCGGCAATATTTAGCCATCTTAATTTTTAATTAATGCAGAAAAAATATTTCTTTAATTTCAATTTTTCTTATTTCTGCAATTTATCAATTTAATCTTTTATTTGTCGATAAACCGGGGCGTATTCAACACATTTAATTTTTTATGAAAATGAGCGATAAGAACAAATTCGTGCGAGCCCGAATTGTAATTTCGCAGACTTCCGGCACCCAAATCGTAAGCATAATCAATTTCAAAAGTTTTGTTGATATGGATACCCGCACGAATGATGAATGAAGTGGATGTCCGGTATTTTATCCCGATGTTGATTACATTCCGCAGGAAAAAATCGGTTGAAATGTCGATAGTGCTTATTGGGCCACCACGATGATAAGCCAATCCCGGTTCAATGCTAATCTCCTTATTAACAACGAATAAGTAAGAAGCATAGAGGTGGTTTTGGATGGGGATTCTAAAAATGGTGGCTTTTTTCGTGGGTGTAGTAATGTGGTTGCTTGCAATGCCTGCTCGCAATCCTTTATAATGATATTCTATACCGAATTCAAAATCGGAAAGAGTTTGTCGTTCGTCGGAAACGGGAATTCCTTCTTCGTTTTCTTGTAGTTTAAGTTTCGAAAAATCAAGTTTTCGGAACAAAACACCGGCACCCACACCAAGATTCAGTTGATGTCCTCCCTTAAAATAAATATGATAAGTATAACTGGCTTTTATCAATTGTTGCATTTCGGCACCTGCGCTTTGGTTGCTAACACTTAGCCCAATACCCATATTGCTAGGGTCAAAAAAATCGGAAACATTAATAAATTGCACATTCGGTGCATCCGGAAAACCTATCCACTGCTGCCGCACTGCCAAGCGGGCATTGATGGCACCGTTGTTCTCAATGGCTGCCGGATTAAAAGCAAAACGGTTCATATTAAGGTTTGAATAGATCAGGTCGGTTTGCGAAAAAGCGTTGTTTCCAATCAAACAACTAAACATTATCAGCAAGATAAATTTTCTCATGGCTTTTGTCCTTTCTCCGCTTTTTCAGCTTCCAAAATACTTATTTTATCACCTTGATAATAAGCTACTACAAAACAGCCCTTATATCCCAAAGCACTCAGTTGTTTTTGCAGAATTCTTGCATCGGCATAGCTGTAAGCATCTCCGGCTTCGTAACGATAAATCTTCCCCAAAGGGACACGGTAAATTCGTAGTTCGTGAATTTTTTTCAACAATTTTATAAAGTCAATTTTAGGATCTAACTTTTTCGAAGAAGCAAACAATTGAATATGATACGCAAGGCCGGTATTGTCATTAGTGATTTGTGTATCGAATTGTCCTTCGGTATCGGCTATGGTTTTCCCTTGATGATTGGTGTCGAGTACTTTAAAAGTTGTCCGCCGGTTGGCCTGATGCTCTTCTCCGGTGGTGGCATTGGGAATAAGTAGCTCGCTTTCTCCATAGCCTTTGGCGATAAGCCTGTTTCTGTCTATGCCTTTGCTTACAAGATAATTAACCACTGCTTTGGCACGTGCTGCCGAAAGCTTTAGGTTGTAATCAATTGTGCCGCGCGTGTCGGTATGGGCACTGATTTGAACAATCACACCGGGCGTTTCTTTTAACATCGAAGCCAATTTGTTGAGTTCAATTTTAGAAGTTTCGCGTAAACTGGCCTTGTTAAAATCGTAATAAATATTGCTTAATATTATTTCGGTATTTTTTTGTAACGCGGTAAGTTCAAAATCCATATCGTATCCGTTAGCTTTTGAAAAAATCATTGCCTTGTTCACTTTCGGCAATGTGCAAACTCTCGATTCGGAAAAATAACCTTTTTTCCCTGTTTTAATAGTATATATCATATTGGGTTTTAATCCGTTAAAATAATAATGCCCTGACGAATCGGTTCTTATAAAAGTTGAAAAGCCTTGTTTGTTGTAAATACGCACTTTTACACCTAACATAGGTTTGTTATTGTTTCTACGGTTAACACTGCCGGCGATGCCACACGCAAATAGTGTTTTGTCCAACAAAATATCAATAATTTTTTGGGGTGGCGGTGCAAAAATCAATTCTTTCGACTTAGTATTAAGGGTACGTTCTTCCTTGTAATACCCTTTTTTTAAAGTCGTCACCCGATATTCGTCGAAAGCGTTTATAAAAATACGATATTTGCCCAGTTTGTTAGTAAAAACGGTATCGGAAACGCCTTTAGTATCGGTAAAAATCACCATGGCTTTTTCAATAGATTTTCGATCGTTTTCGTGTTTTACGGTTCCTTCCACAATAATTTTTATGGGAAACCCTGTAAAAGAATAAATATCGTCGCCGGTTTCTACATCACGATTCGAGCAAAAGTAGCCACCGGTTCCCGATTCGTTCATTACCAAACTAAAATCGTCGGCAGCGCTGTTGATGGGATACCCGAGGTTTATGGGTTTTGAAAATCCAAGTGGAGTTTTCATTGAAAAAAACAGATCAAGACCACCCAGGCTATTGTGCCCTTCCGAAGAAAAAAACAATAGACTGTCACCAACAATTGAGGGAAACATTTCGCTGTAACGGCTGTTGATACCGGAACCGAGATTTACCGGAATTCCCCACTGATTGTCGGACTTGCGAGTGATTTTCCAGATATCGTTGCCGCCGTATCCTCCCGGCATGTTCGACACAAAATAAAGGGTATTGCCGTTACCCGAAACGCTTACGTGTCCGTAATTGTAACCCTCAATCATAAAAGACGCCTTTTCGGCTCGTTGCCATCGTTTTTCGCGACGGTTGAAGTGCGATTGATAAATTAAACACAAATGCGTATGCTCGTTACACGATGTCCAATATGCAATTTGATTAACCGGATCGAAAGCAAAAGTACCATCGTTGTAAGCAGTATTAAATTTGGGAGGCATCTCAACAGGATGTGCCCAACGTCCCGTTTCTTTATCTTTTTCGGAATAATAAAGTCGCGAAAATCCCTGACCGGTACGTCCGTCTGTTTCCCGACCGAATTGTATGCTCCGTGTCGAAGAAAACACCAATTTATTATTCCACCAACCGAGACTGTAATCGCTATAATCGGAACTGAGTTCTTCTACTTTTTTTATCATTTTCAATGTGTCGAGCGACTGCTGACTGAGGATAATGCCGTTGGTGGTTATCCGATTGATGATTATCGAATCGCCGGGGCTCATTGTAAGTGCTTTTTGAAGTATGGTAATGGCATCGTGATAGCGTTTACCGATCGACAATATGTTAGCATAATACAGATAAGCTTTCAAACTGTCGGTTTTGTCGCCTATGGCATCCTCGAACCATGAGCCTGCCTGCTTGTAATCATTCATTTTAAAATAGCTCAAAGCAATTTGATAAGCAATGAGTTTTTGTTTCTGAAAATCGTCGGACTTGCGAAGTGCTTTCTTGTAATACCTTACGGCGCCGGTATAATTTCTTTCGGAGAAAGCTTGCTGTGCCAGCATAAAGTTTTTGTTTTGTCCCCGAACAACAACAAATAGCATTAAAAGAGCCAAAATATTTACTAAGCGTTTTGTCATTTTACTATAAGTGTTACCGAAGCTTTTCGTGTTTTAATCAACTTTCCCGAATTATCGTAAATGGGTTGTATATAATAATATGTGCCCGGTGTTACTAATTTTCCATCGTATTTTCCATTCCAACCTTCGTCGCCATGATATATTTCTTTTCCCCAACGGTTGTAAACTGTAATGTAATGTCCTTTTAAGAAAATGTCGTTTTTGCCATTGTTATCAGGGGTAAAAGCATTTGGGGGTTCCGAAAATTTTATAAACATTGAAATGGTGTCGGTACAACCCTCGTCGGTAGTAATTTTAACAAAAACCGTATCGGAATTCAAGGCTAAATCGCCATAATATAATTCGTTGGATTTACCTTCTTGTAAAGTTGCATCTTTGGTAAAAAACTTATAGTATGCTAAGTCTTCGGGCAAACAGCTTAAACGATAATCAGAAACCGTGTTTTGCAACGAAATTTCGGGAATTTCATTTACAAAAACTTTTTTGTCGGCATGGCTTGAGCAGTTTTGCATATTGCTTACGTAAACAGTATAAATAGTAGTTTGAGGCGGATTGATAAAAATAGAAGGTGTGGTTTGTTGCGGGCTGGTATTCCACAAAAAATAGGAGCCTCCCGATGCGGT
>QIKE01000048.1 GCA_003232915.1 Bacteroidota bacterium
GAGTGTTAAAATCAACGGATTATCCCAATTTATTTTGGCCGAATGGTAAAAAATATAATTCTTGGCTTTTTATTTCCGTTTTTTTGTATTTGTGCTACTATTAGGCATTTTTGTTTATTGCTGTATCGGTTTATAGATGAAACGCAAAAGTTGCCTCTTATGGAAGTGTCAATATCATCCAAATCCCGAATGTTTTTTTATAATTTGTGCAAAGCGCTTTTTGAAAAAAGTGGGAATATTACTATCATGTTGTAATTTGTTGTTTATTTCAACCACTTATTAAGCCATGAGAAAAAAGTACGTTGCCACAAAATACCGTTTTGGGGTTTTAAAACCCAGTGGCTTTCGTCGGGAAAATAGAGAAATTGAGCAGGCACATTTAGCAAGATGGCGGCATTGAAAGCTTGCATTCCTTCTGTTACGGGAATACGATAATCTAATTGGCCATGAATTACCAATATCGGTGTATTCCAATTTTGAACAAAACGTTGGGGCGAGGCTTCGGCATAAGTGCGTTGGGCCGTTTTGTTTTGCTTGTCCCAAAAAGGGCCACCCAAATCCCAATTAACAAACCACATTTCGTCCGTTTCGAGATATAGCGATTCAAGATTGAACATGCCGTCGTGAGCAATAAAAGCTTTGAAACGGCGGTTCAGGTTGTGGCCAGCAATCCAATATACCGAATAGCCACCGTAAGACGCACCTACAGCTCCAAGGCGATTTTCGTCGATAAATGGCTCTTTTTTTAAAGAATCAATAGCCGAAAAATAGTCTTTCATATTTTGTCCCCCGTAGTCGCCACTGATTTCTTCGTTCCATTTGGTTCCGAAACCAGGTAAACCGCGCCGGTTAGGTGCAACGATAATGTATCCGTTGGCTGCCATCATTTGAAAATTCCAGCGGTATGACCAAAACTGGCTTACCGTACTTTGCGGGCCACCTTCGCAATATAGCAATGCGGGATATTTCTTATCGGGGTTGAAATGAGGCGGATAAATAATCCATGTTAACTCGCGTTTGTTGTCGGTGGTGGTTATCCAGCGTTTTTCAACCTTTCCCATTGTCAGCTGATCGAGAATGCTTTTATTCGTAAAAGTAACTTGAGTAGCCTTGCCATTTTTGGCATTCACCGAATAAATTTCAATGGGCATAGACATGCTCATACGAGTGGCTACAAGTTGCTTGCCGTTAGTAACCAGCGAAGTGTAATCGTGAATGCCGTTAGTAATTTTTGTGATTTTTCCCGATGTTATTTCCAAGCGGTAAATGTCGTCAGAAGCATGCCAATCACTAATAAAGTAAATACTTTTTCCGTCTTTACTCCAATCCAAATTGTGCACGTTTTGGTCGAATGCTTTTGTGTACTGTGTTTTCGTTTTTGTTGTCAGGTTCATTATAAACAACCGGTTTTTATCCGACTCGTAACCGTCGTGTTCCATACTTTCCCAAGCCATATAATTACCGTCCGGAGAAAACACAGGGTCAATGTCATAACCCATCATTCCTTTGGTTAGATTGGCAGTTTGTTTGTTTTTTAACGAATAAAGATAAATATCCGAATTAGTTGAAAGGGTATAGGCTCTTCCCTTCTTTTTCCGACATGTATATGCAATAAATTTGCTATCGGGAGTCCAGTTTACCTGTTCCATTCCGCCAAAAGGTTTCATAGGACATTCGTATTGCTCGTCTTCCATAATGTCCGTAACATTTTTTAGCGATTGGCCGTCGTAGTCGGCAACAAACACATGGCTATAAGTATCAACCCAAGTATCCCAGTGGCGGTACATCAAATCGTTGATGATGCGGCCGCTTGCTTTTGGTAAGTCGGGATAGATGTCGGCAACTGTTTTATCAAGTTTCACTTCTTTTGTAAATAAAATTTTGCTTTGGTCGGGTGCATACTTAAAACCTGTAATTCCACCTTCGATATGGCTAATTTGTATGGGCTTACTGCCATCGGGATTCATTTCCCAAAGTTGTGCCGAGCCGTTACTTGCCGCAAGAAAGCCGATTTTTTTGCCGTCGGGACGCCATTGGGCATCTAATTCGCCAACCGCTGTGCGCGTAAGCTGGGTTGTATTGTTGTCTTTTAAAGTGGTAACGTACAAGTCGCGATTTCCTTTGTTTTGTCCTATGCTGTAATAGCTTACTCCGTAAAGAATGGTTTTGCCGTTGGGCGAAAGTTGTACGTCACTCAGCCGGCCAAACGACCACAATACTTCAGGCGTCATTACATCGCTGTTAAGCTTTAGTTGTGGCTTTCCAATTATACCCTGCTCGTTTTGAGCCGGCAACGACAGGCTGATTAATCCTGCAACAAAAAATAAAATCCAAATCTTCTTCATAATAATGCGTATTGTTTTCAAGTTAACAAAACTAAGGAATTATCAGGGAATACAATGATTAATCTAAAATATTTTTAATATTGCTGTTAGAACTTCAAAACATCTTAAAACAAGTTATATTGTAAATGGCAGAATATCATTTGAGTATCAAGTTCGTTAAAATTGTTAACTATTATAAATAGCAGTAACAAACACATATATATAGTATATTTTTGTCGAATACGTAGATACCCATATATTTATTCTACTCGTTTATAAGTCATGTTTTTGCACCTTAAATATGTAAAAAAGTTAAATATGTTTATAAAGAAAAAATAGAAATTCCTATAAGGAAAATATAAACTACAAGTTGGTGCATACTTATAAAGTTGGGAAAAAGGTTCGTCAGCAGAATATTTTAAATTTTGGGAAATTAGAAAACATTTCAAAAGGCGATTATAAATTACTTGCTAACAGGATAAAGGATATATTAACAACGACATCTTCATTTTCTGATTTTTCGTACGTCATAGAACAACAGCTAAAGATTTTGCAACAACTAATAATTAAAAAAGAAGTTTTTACGTAAAAACATCCTATTTTGGCGAATGAGAGGCTACCTTAAACTTTATTATGAGAGGAATTGCACCGATACGGACTTTTAAACCCGTGTTCTCTTCCTTGTATTGGGGCTTAGAAGTATTTATCACAAAAACAGCTTTTTGCACTTTTCCTATAAATGGGATATCAACCCATTTATAATCATTGTTTACATTAACAGGTTGCCATGCGATAATTGTTTTTTCTTTTGTTTTATCATTAATAAAAAGGTAGGCATAAACCTGATTGTTTTCCAAAAGTACTTTGTCGAATCGAAAGTTGCCGATTTGGTCGTACAAGGTTTTAAAAGCTTCAAACGAAAGTTTTTTCCGAAAATCTTTAGCGTAAGAAGACGTGAGACCTGAGCGATTGTGTAAAAAAGAAGTGTAATTGATATTGGCAAAAAAGTACCAGTATAGTTTCTCGGCTCCGAGACGCCACAGTATCAATGCCATGCGAACTCCGTAGGTAGCCTGTTCTGTTTCGCTCACACATTCTGAATGAATACAGTTTTCGCCACCCCCGTTACTATCGTAGCCAAATTCGGTAACATATATCTTTTTTCCTGGCATATTATGCATGATGTAGCGATGCAAATTTGCCATCGAATAGAGTTGCGAACGTCTGTCTTCGGGAATTACGGCAATATGCTTTCCCCGATTATCAAAAATATAAGGATAAATATGCGTATTGAGACCTTTTATGTAAGGGGTGTCGGCGGCTTGAACAAAATTGGCGATATAATTTCTTGCTGCAGTTTGTTTTTGGTATGCTTGTACGGCACAGGGAAGAACTTTTGTGCCCGATACGGAATACACTCCTTTCGCCATACCGGAAAAAATGTCATAATAGATTTTTTTTGGATAATTCCAAGGTTCATTGCCTATTTCCAGCATATCTACCAATTGGGTTTTTTTGATAAAATGTTTGCCGAAAGATTTTCCGAACGCAAAAGCCTGCACATAAGGATTAGTCCATAAGGAATCGGGAAAGTTTTTTTCGTTAAAAGTTAAAGTTACATCTATCGAAAAGCCTTTTTTCTTCCAATTGCCGTATTCTCTATCCCAGTTCAGCCATTTATTTACGGGAGTGCCATTCCCTTGCGCCATTTTATGGTAGTCAATGCTTGTTTCTCCACTGCTTATATCCCAATTAAGATTATGATATACACGCAGTTGATTTGTGAGCTGACGAAAAAGATCAGGGCCTTTGCCTTTGTTTATCAAATCGGTGTAAACACTATATCCCCATCCCCAAACGGTATTTATGCCGAAAGTTTCGGCCCATGTTTTATCGGAGCTAACTGCTGCGAATGGTTTGCCGTATGGTCCGTAGCGGTCGTAAACGTTCATTTCCCAAAGTGCCGCTTTTTTATAATTGATAAAAGGCAATCCGAATACAACTTTTAAATATTTTGCAAGAAAAACACGATTCAAGGGCTTATAAATATAAGGTATGGCTTTGGGATTTAAATCAGCAATTTTCTGCCATTTTTTTTTATCTTCACTAACAAACACTTTGATGTACAATGCAACTTCGTTCAAACTACGTGTGCTTATCCAGCCGATTGTCCGCTTTTTCCCAAAATCGAACAATACAAATTCTTCAGGATTTTTATCAAGTCCTGCTATTTCGAAAATACTAAAAGCGCTTCTACAGAAAAAAGAAAGTGCCGCAACTTCATCAAGGTTTTTATAATTGATAATTTTGTAGTTGTCGGTTGGAGAATAATAAAATTTCACTATTTTCCCTAGTTTATCTATTGCTGTAATAAAAACAGTATCAGGTGTATATATTTTTACTGATAGCAGTTTGATAGTAATAGGTTTCGAGAAATTGATACGGAATTTACCGTTTTTAATGTCGATTTTAGTATCGGTATTACCGTCGAAAGCTGCTTGAGAATTAGACGTAAAATTTCCGATCGAATATTGTTGTGTCAAGAATAAATTTAGATCGGATCTCTTGATATAATTTGTTGGTAAGGGATTTTGAGATGCCCAAAAAGTGGCAGGGTTGCCGTCGTTAACAAATTGGGCATTGTTTCCCGAACTTACCGAAATCAAAGCGTGATAGGGGACAACGAGTCCGGCATCGTTGTTCCATTGCTGAGCCGATATATATTCGACACAAACAAAAATACTGAATAACAGTATAATACGAAATATTTTCATTAAAATGTATAATAGCTAAAGTAGAAAAAATTCAATTGGATTTATTGGATTAGCGGACATATATTATTTATAGCTTAAGATGCACTGCATATGGCCAACGTTCCACCACCAATCAGTTTCAATTACAACGAATTATGACGTAACCAAACTATCTTTCATATTTTCAAATTCATAAGGCATACACAAATTTTATAGCATCTTGATGATTAACGATTTGAATAATTGTCTTAAATCCTTACCTTTGCAGCCATAATTATATAAAATAAAAAAATGGATTTATTTGATAAATGCGATGGCAATATGGGTCCTATCGGTAAATATGCCAACCAGACCGAAGGGTACTATATATTTCCGAAATTGGAAGGGGAACTGTCGAACCGTATGATGTTTATGGGGAAAGAGCGCCTCGTCTGGAGTTTAAATAACTATTTGGGTCTTGCTAATAATCCGGAAGTGCGAAAAGCCGATGCAGAGGCTGCCAAAGATTGGGGATTAGCATATCCTATGGGTGCACGTATGATGTCGGGACATACCAAATATCACGAAGAGTTGGAAAGACAGTTGGCTGATTTTGTTGGAAGGCCATCCGCTTACCTCCTTAATTACGGTTATCAGGGAATGGTCTCCATTATTAATGCTTTGGTTAACAGGAACGACGTAATTGTTTACGATTCGGAAGCTCATGCATGCATTATCGACGGTATGCGATTGCACTTTGGTAAACGCTTTGTGTATCCACATAACAATATGGAAAACCTTAACAAAGAATTGGCAAGGGCAACAAAAATTGTGGAAAAAACAGGAGGTGGAATTCTTGTTATCACCGAAGGTGTTTACGGTATGGCAGGCGACCTCGGTAATTTACCGGAAATCACTGCGTTGAAGTTGAAATACAATTTTCGTTTGTTAATTGACGATGCCCATGGTTTCGGAACAATGGGACCCACCGGTGCCGGGACCGACGAATATTTTGGTGTTCAAAATAAAGTGGATGTGTATTTTGGAACTTTTGCCAAAGCTATGGCTGGCATAGGTGCTTTCGTTGCCGGCAACTCACAGGTAATTAAATTCTTGAAGTACAATATGCGTTCGCAAATTTATGCCAAGTCGCTACCGATGCCAATGGTTATTGGAGCGATGAAACGTTTGGAACTTTTGCGCGACGATCCGAGCCACCGCGAAAAATTATGGACAATTGTCAATGCCTTGCAAAAAGGCCTTCGCGACGAAGGTTTCAACCTCGGCGATTCAGGCTCTCCCGTTACTCCGGTAATATTGCAAGGAACTGTTGGTGAGGCTACACAGATTACTTACGATTTGCGTGAAAATTATAATGTCTTTTGTTCAATTGTTCTTTATCCTGCGGTTCCTAAAGGTACAATATTGTTAAGGCTTATTCCCACAGCAGAACATACTCTCGAAGATGTTGACTATACCATAAAAACTTTTGCCGAAGTTAAAGAAAAACTTAATAATAACGAATATTCTAAAGAAATGAAAGTGCAAGTAGTTGAATAGTAATGTTAATTCGATATAGCTAAGCTATATCGAAAATTTTTTCCAGTCATGCCCAAAATAACAAAACTAACAAAAAAAAATTTCTGGATTATTGCAACTAACTCTACCAGTGCTTATGTCCTGGCCTTTTTATTCGTTTTTTACCTAAATCACTTCACCAATATGTTCATGTCGGCTATGTTCAATATTGAGGTGAGTTTCGACTGGGATTATGTTTATTATCATATCGAACCTTATCAGTGGACTTTCGATGCGGTTAAAACTATTTTTAGTGCCGGTCCAGTTTTGGTATTTATTGTGGGTGCAATTTCGTTGATTGCTTTTTTTTCGTTGTTAGAGGAACCAGCCAAAATTAAAATCTTTTTTATTTGGCTGACTTTTCATTCTTTTAACTTTTTCTTTGCTAACCTGTTGATAGGCAATATATTTAAAAAAGGTATCGGGCATGTTTTCAACTGGATGTTTCTTACCGATACGCAAAAACTTATCATTGCTATGATTGGCTTTTTCGGATTACTCGGAACAGCTTTTGTGATGACTGGCCCCGTAATTATTTCTGCAAACTCCTATTTTAAAAAAACCAATGAAAAAAATTTCCCTTTCTTTTTTACTTCGCAAATTATTGTGCCTTTTGTTATCGGCACACTGTTAAGCGTCGGCTATTTTATTCCTAGGATTCTTTTTCAAGAAAGATATTCGTGGATAAGTCTCGGTATTATCTTATTTATTATATATATGCGTTTGAAAGACCATGAACCTGTTTATTTCGATGAAGATGATCGTCAAGCTAATTTGTCTGTGGTTTTAATCGCTATTACCATTGTGGTTTATGTCGGATTTCGTTTTTTGTTTAATACTGAGCACATATTCTATTGGTCGCATTAAAAGTGGCAAATTGGAAGAGTAATATGGCGGTGTGGTATTTATTGTAATTGATGATGATTTATTGTAAATGTTAGTAATTAAATTGTGATTTTGCGGTTTTATACGTTGAATGGCGATGAGAGTGTGCCACACGTGAAATTCGAAGGTATAGCTTTTTCAATGTGAGAAAAACGGGATAACTCGAAATACCGTCGATTTATCTATAGCGTAATTCCACACCGTAAAAGGTTAGAGCCGGTTAGTTAGTTACGGATATTTTTTATATGTTTTTATAGATAAATAAAAAAAAATTATGCACGAGATGAAACAAATAATAGAACAAGTATGGGAAAACCGTAATTTACTTAGCCAAAAACAAGTAGAAGAAGTCGTGAATAATGTTATCGAACTACTCGACAAAGGAAAACTTAGAGTGGTTGAGCAGGTAACTGACAATTGGCAGGTAAATACGTGGGTAAAAAAAGCGATTATCTTGTATTTCCTTTTACGGAAAATGGAAACGTTGCACACCGGTATTTTTGAATTTCGCGATAAAATTCCATTAAAAAACGATTTTGCTTCACAACAAGTGCGAGTGGTTCCTCATGCTCTTGCACGTTATGGTTCATATCTTGCAAAAGGGGTGGTGATGATGCCTTCTTACATTAACATTGGTGCGTACGTTGATAGCGGCACAATGGTAGATACGTGGGCCACTGTTGGTTCTTGCGCCCAAATTGGCAAAAATGTACACTTGAGTGGTGGTGTGGGAATAGGAGGAGTGTTGGAACCTATACAAGCTACACCCGTTATTATCGAAGACAATTGTTTTATAGGCTCACGCTCTATTGTTGTCGAAGGAGTGCGTATAGGTAAAGAAGCTGTTCTCGGTGCTAATGTTGTGATAACACAAAGCACAAAAATTATCGACGTTAGTAATCCCGAACCTGTTGAATACAAAGGGTATATACCTCCCCGCTCGGTGGTTATTCCCGGTAGTTATACCAAACGTTTCCCCGCGGGTGAATATCAAGTATCTTGCGCTTTGATTATCGGCCAACGCAAACATTCAACCGACGTAAAAACATCGCTTAATGAAGCATTGCGCGATTTTCAAGTAGCAGTGTGAAATGTTCAATTTTGAAAGGATGGGATAGGATAATTTTATTGCATAGTGATTTATTGTAATTTATTATAATTCACAAGCCACGTAAAACAGAAGCAAATCTTTAGACTTCCTTACCTCGTGGGAAGAATGGCCGACCAAATAAATTTCTGCTATGTGCAGAGGCTTCACATGTAGAATATTGCATTTTTAAGTTAATAGCTCATGAACAATTTTCATGTTTGTTTGCGAATGGATGATTTCAGTTTTGTAATTCATGGCAAACTGTTTTTCAATGCAACATCATCTCTTTTTGTTGGTTGGTGTCGCATGTATAATCATCTATTTGGAATATCAACTTTAATGCCGGCCATTCGATTGAAAAAATTCTTTACTTCCTGACAGGTTTTTAAAACCTGTCAGGAAGTAAAGAAACGGATTGAAAAAATATTAAACGTTTCTATCAATAGCCTTTGCTGCTATTTGCGAATTAATAAATTTGACATTATTCAGAATCAAATAAAATTTTTGTAAAATAGCGTAATTATTATTTACCGGTAATTTTTTTGTAGAAATATTATTATGTTGATTATATATTGATTAGCAATTATAATGTCAAAAAATTTTATTGTTCTTTTTTAAATTGGCTTAAAGATAATCATGGTAATAACCACTATTACTTCTGATCATCTCTGTCTGCCACCTCACGATAATACTTCACTAACGCGACAGTTTCGAATGCTGCTTTAACATCGTGAACTCGCAAAATATTGGCGCCGCCAAGCAAAGCCAAAGTATGCAAAACCGTAGTGCCGTTGAGTGCCTGATCAGGATTTGTTTTCAGTATTTTATTTACCAACGATTTGCGTGATATGCCGGCGAGTACAGGAAAGTCATCAACTCTTATTTCCTCAAGGTGTTTTAGCAATTGGTAATTGCATTCCATAGTTTTACCGAAACCAAAGCCAGGGTCGAGGATAATATGTTGTACACCAACATGTTTTAATTTTTTCATTAATTGTTGAAAGTAAGATCGCACTTCTGTAACAATATTTTTTTTGACAGGATTTGTTTGCATAGTTTCGGGTGTGCCATGCATATGCATCAACACATAGGGTACTTTTAGAGAGGCAATGGTCTTTAACATAGCTGGGTCGAATTTTCCACCTGAAATGTCGTTGATAATGTGTGCTCCTTCGCCAATTGTAGCTCGTGCCACCTCTGAGCGAAAGGTGTCTATGGAAAATATAGCGTCGGGGAATTCTTTTATCAATATTTTCACCGGTGGCAAAATCCTTTGCAATTCTTCTTCGATGTTTACAAGTTTTGTCCCCGGTCGTGTTGAAACTGCTCCAAGGTCGATGATATCGGCACCTTCTTCTAACATTTGGGCGGTTTGTGTTACCCAATGTTTTTTATTTTGATAACGTCCTCCGTCATAAAAAGAGTCGGGTGTAAGATTTAATATTCCCATAATTCGAGGCAAGGAAAAGTCGATGGTTTTTCCGGCACAACAAATGGTTTTGATTATTGGAAAAGAAATATTTTTATGTCTCATTTTATAATAATTTTGCGATCGCAAATTTATAGATTATAATACGATATGAACAAAGATACAGCCAAACAATATGAAGGGGTCGTTAAGGAGTGTCGTGCGGTTTTCGAACTTAAAACAATAGACTATGGAACTGCATGGCGCATACTGCGTACGAGTAGTCTCACCGACCAAATATACATTAAGGCCAACCGCATACGTAGCATACAAAAAAAAGGAGTGCAAAAGATCGACGAAGGAATTGTTCCTGAATTTATCGGCATAGTCAATTATTCGGTAATGGCTTTGATCCAGTTGAATATTGGTGTTGTTAACGAACCTGACCTTAATGCCCAAAAGGCGATGGAATTGTATAACAAAAATATTTATGCGGCTCGCGAACTTATGCTCGACAAAAACCACGACTACGACGAAGCATGGCGCAATATGCGTGTTTCTTCGTTTACCGATATTATATTGATGAAACTGTTGCGTATTAAACAAATTGAAAACAATCAAGGGAAAACTTTGGTATCGGAAGGCTCCGAAGCCAATTACTACGATATTATAAATTATTCGGTTTTCGCGTTAATAAAAATTTTGTATGAAAATAAAAAGATATAAATTAATCAACGGCGAGCCGGTATGGATTGTCGTAATACGTCTTTTCCTCGGTATGGTGTTTGTCTTTTCTTCGGTGGTTAAAGGCATAGATCCTGTGGGAACTGCTTATCGTGTAGAAGATTATCTATTGGTTTTCGGGTGGAGTGGATTGGTTCGTTATGCTATTGTCATTGCATTTTTAGTGATAATTTCCGAATTTATACTTGGCATTGCTTTTTTATTCAAATTGCGAATGAAGATTGCCGTTTTTGCTATGTTTTTCATAATGGTTTTTTTTACGGTGGTTACTTACTTCGATGCTGTGAACAATTGGGTGCCCGATTGCGGCTGTTTTGGCGATGCCGTAAAGCTATCTAACTGGCAAACATTTTTCAAAAACATTTTTCTTATCTCTTTAAATATCATTGCCTTAATAAAATACAAAACTTGGCGTTTTAACGGAAAACCTATTGTACAATGGATGGTTATTTTTATTATCGGTGGATTATTCGCCGGTTTTGTTACTTATAATTACAGGCATCTTCCTATAGTGGATTTTCGTGCATGGAAAGTAGGACGTTCTATGAAAACTACAGGTGAAAACAACGAAAAAGTTTACGTTACTTATAAAAACAAAACAACAGGCGAAATCAAAGAATATCAGTCGCCTAATTATCCATGGAAAGATTCTACTTGGCTGGCACAATGGGAATTTGTTAACCAGCGAATTGACGATTCGCAAGTAGATAAAAAATACAATCTTGTAATTGAAGATAGCTTGGGCAACGATTTCACAAAAGATATCATCGAAAATCGGGATAAACAGTTTATCGTAATCTCGTATTATTTGAGCGCCGCCTCAAATGAAGGGATGAAAAAGTTAAGTCGAATAATTCCCGAAATTAAAAAATATGGAGTTTCCGTTGTGTTACTTACTGCCTCTGACAATGCCGAAATAAAGAAAGTGCTGAAGCAATATCATTTGAATATTCCCGCTTATTTTGCCGACGACGTTGAACTGAAAGCTATGATTCGTTCCAATCCTGGCTTGATGCTTATGCAAAATGCCATAGTGCTCAAGAAATGGCATTATAACGATTTTCCTAATAAGAAAAATATTGACAAACAACTGAATAACAATTCAATGGCTAATTAGTGCTTTCCTGAAAATATCAATTTTTTCATTACGCTTGCTTTGAAGACTAATAATTCACTCTAAAAAATTCATAGTTCTCAAACCTCCATAAGCCACGAACTTGACGTTTTTTGATAAAGAAACACTATAAAAAAGGATAGGTTTTTCAGGCACAAATTAAAAAAGTTCTATTCTAACGGATTTTACTACAAGGAATCCAGCAATACCAAGGGTTAGCTAAGATATTTTTCTTCGATTCGTTGCTATGTTCTGATCATGTCTTCT